>LZSH01000001.1 GCA_001665255.1 Mycobacteriaceae bacterium 1482268.1
GGGTGTCTGCGGGGGTGCCGCCGTCCGGCGTGGTGACCTTTCTGTTCACCGACGTGGAGGGGTCCACTCGTCGGTGGGAGGCCGACGCCGATGCCATGCGGGCGGCCCTCGCCGACCACGACAAGGTGCTTCGCAAGGCGATCGAAACCAACGACGGTTACTTGTTCAAGCACACCGGTGACGGGGTCTGCGCGGCGTTCTCCTCGCCGAAATCAGCGGTTGAGGCAGCGGTGGCCGCGCAGCATGCGCTGGCGTTGCCGGTGCGGATGGGGCTGGCCACCGGCGAGGCCGAGGTGCGCGACGGGGACTATTTCGGTGCCGTCCTGAACCGTGCTGCGAGAGTGATGGCTGCCGGACACGGCGGTCAGATTCTCGTGGCTGAGTCGACGGCGGGTCTCCTTGGCGGAGTGGACCTACTTGATCTGGGGCCACGACGGCTACGCGATGTCCCGATGCCCGTTGGGGTGTTTCAGATACAAGCCGAGGGTCTACGCACGGAGTTCCCGCCGCTGCGGGCATTGGACACGACCCCAGGGAATTTGCGCCCGGCGACCACCAGTTTGATCGGGCGCGATTCCGAGGTCACAGACATTCAGGCGGCGATCAAGTCACATCGACTGGTGACGCTCACAGGGGTCGGTGGTGTTGGTAAGACACGCCTTGCGATGGAGGTTGCCGCACGGCTGGCCGATGAGTTCCCCGACGGGGTTTGGGTTTTCGAGCTGGCAGCAGTCACCGATCCCGGGGCCGTGCCTGACGCGGTGGCGGCGGTGCTGGGCATTACCCAACAACCCGGCATGACCGTGGCAGAGAGTGTGGCCACCGCGTTGGAGGGCAGGGTTCGGTTGTTAGTGATTGATAACTGTGAGCACGTGCTCAATGCCGCCGCCGATCTGATTGACGCGATCCTCGCGCAGTCGACGACCGTGAGGGTGTTGGCCACTAGCCGAGAAGTACTTGGTGTCGCCCAGGAGCAGGTGCGTTTGGTCCGCTCGCTGGACTCTACATCGGGAATCGACGCTGGCGCGGTGCGCCTGTTTGTCGAACGCGCTGA
>LZSH01000002.1 GCA_001665255.1 Mycobacteriaceae bacterium 1482268.1
GGGCCTTCAGAGCAGCGATCACCATCTCGGGATAGCGATCGTTGTACATGACCAATGCAATGCGGTCCTGGCCGCACTCCCAGTTCTGCAGCCCGTCGCGCTCACGGTGCGCACCGAACCCCTTGTCGGCGAGGAAGTTCGCGAGCCGGCGCGTGCGGTCTGCCATCTCGCCGTAAGTGGTGATGCGGTCGCCGCAGACGGTCATCGTACGGTTCGGAATGACGTCGGCGATGGCGTCGACGACATCGCCTATGGTCCACTCCATTTAGGCGGCCGGAACGTTCACGCCGAGTAGGTCAAGGGCGTTGTCCCGCATGACCTTCCGAGTGTCTTCCGCGCTGAACTCCGGGAACTGCGGAATGTCGGCGGTGAACGCCATCGGATCCGCGAGCCCCTCGCCGTGCGGCCAGTCGGACCCGAACAGGACCTTGTCCACACCGATGGTTTCGGCCAGCAGCTTGACGTCGTCCTCGTAATACGGCGCGATCCAGACGTTGTTGCGCAGCTGCTCTACTGGATCCTCCTTGAAGTGATACGGCGCGGTATTGGCCGCCTTCTTCAACCGCTTGATCAAGCGATATACGAAGTACGAACCGTTTTCGATGCTGGCAACCTTCAGCTTGGGGTGCCGGGTGAACACCTGGTGCACGATCATCGAGGCCATCGAGTCGTGGATGGCGCGGTCGTCGAGCAGGACCTGGTCGAGAGGATCCTTCTTGCCAAAACCCTCGAATGTCGCCTTGCCACCCCACAGCGCCGCGATGGCCAGATATCCACTGTCGGACAGATGGAAAACCACAGGCACGCCGGCCTCGGCCAACCGGGCCCACACCGGGTCGTGCAGCGGATCTCCCAGCGAGCGCGGCTTGACCGCGCCCGGGACCGGCGCGGGCCGCACACAGACGATCTTGGCGCCGCGGCTCAGGACGAATTCGACCTCCTCGATGGCGTTGTCCGGGTCGGCCAGCGAGATGATCGGCGCCGACAGGAAGCGGTGGTCGGGTCGATCGAAACCCCAGTCCTCGTCGAGCCACAGGTTGAAGGCGTGCACCGAGGCCATGGTCGCCTCGATGTCGTGTTTGAGGGCCTCCTCGACCCCGCACGCGAATGTCGGCAGCATGAACACGGTTTCGAGGTTCTGCTTGTCGAGGACCCTCATGCGAGCCTCGCGGTTCTGGTACTCAGGGTGGTCGCCCAACCGGTCGACCTTCATCAGCGACGCCGGGTCGACGCCTTCGGGAATCTCGCCGCGGAACAACAGGTCCAGGCAACCGGGCTCGATGATCGGGTCGAAGGTGGGGTTGGGAATGAATTGGTTGACGACGCCACCGATGACGGCAAAGGTGCGCTTGCCCTCGGTGAGCATCTGCACACCGCGACGCTTGAATTCCTTGGGCAGATGCCGGGTGAACGAGTCGATCGGCTCGTAGTAGTGGTTGTCGACGTCGATCGCCCGATAGTCCAACTTCGGATACGTGATCGGCTCGGACACGTGTTCGGCTGTCATGGCGTGACCTCCTCCAGTGGCGGGAAGTTTGGCGTGCGCTTCTCGAAGAAGGCGGAGATGCCCTCGATGAAATCGGGTCTCTGCATGGATTCACCCATCAGCTTTTCGGCGTGGTCGCTGGCCTCGAACACATCGCGCATGGTGTCTGCGTACACCTGTTGCTTGATCACCGCCAGAGAACTCGGCGCGCAGTTTGCGGCGATGTCCTCGGCGTAGGCGATCGCACGGGGCAGCAGTTCCTCCGGCGGCACGACGTGGTTGACGAGACCGAGCACAGCAGCCTCCTCGGCGAGCACGACACGGCCGGACAGGAGCAGGTCCATCGCGACGCCCCACCCCACGACGCGCGGGAGAATCCAGCTGATGCCGTACTCGGCGATCAGGCCGCGGCGCGCGAATGACGTGGTGAACTTTGCGCCTGCGGCGGCGAACCGGACGTCGCACATCAATGCCTGGGTCAGCCCTATGCCCGCGCAGGCGCCGTTGATCGCTGCGATGACGGGCTTGCGCAGCGTCGCCACGAAATGCGGGTGCCGTTCGCCGACCAGGGCGCTGATGTCGGTGTCGCCGTTACTGTTTGCCTTCTCGATCGACGACAGATCCCCCATGTCGGCACCGGCGCAGAACGCGCGGCCCGCGCCCGTCACGACAATCGCTCGCACATTCGGGTCGACCTCGGCAATGTCGAGCAGCGCGTAAAACCTGGCGGCCAACCCGCCGCCCCAACCGTTCATCCGCTCGGGGCGGTTGAGCGTCAGCACCGCTACGCCGCTGTCGCGCAACTCGTAGAGGACCGGGTCGTCAGCACTCACCGCGCGGACCTCCTCAGGGTGCCGATCGAGTACGTTGTACGCACTTACTGTACACCTTTCGGTAGCGCCTTCCGCAACCGGTGTGCGGTCACGCGGAGACCAGTCCGTACCGGCGATACGCAGCATCGATCTGCGCTTTTCCCTCAGCCGGGAACACGGCTTGCGGCGGCCGCGAATGCGGGTAGTCACCGATCGGCAGGCCCAGCACCGACGCCGCATACTTGAACGCCCCGCCCCAGTGCGTGAAGTAGTCCGGTCTGCCCGGGTAACACGTGAACCACGACCCCATGTCGATGCCGAACTGGTCGAGCCCCGACTTCGCGGCGTAGTCCATCGCCTCCACGAGCTTGTCGTTCCAGACGAGTTCCCAGTACTCGGAAATGATTGGCTGGTCCGGGGTCTCGTACAGGTAACCGGACGTTCCGAGCTGCGCCGGGCCGACGATTCCTGCGCGCAGCCAGCCCGCACGATAGACCGTCTGGTCGCACTCCCAGATCGTCAGGTTTGGCGCCAGCTCGTGAAGGATGCGGCTGCTCCCAGGTCGGAACGCGCCCTCCTTGGTCGCACAGACCGCGGGAATCTCGGCGTAAATGCGCGCGCCCTCTGCCGGCGTCAGCACATAGCCCGACGAGGGCGAGTTGAACATGCCCAACGCGATGTCGGTGCGATCGGCGATGTAACGGAAGAAGTTCAGCACCCCTTCCCCGCCGTGTACCTCCATCATCGGCGTCTGGATGTAGACGATGTCGGCGCCGGCTTCCTGCGCGTGCCTGGTCAACTCCAGGCAGTCCTTGGCCGACGTGGTCGCGGTGCAGGCCTGCACGACGACATCGGGGTTTTCCCGGCGACCTTCCTCGATTGCGATCTCCAGCAACCGTTTCCGCTCGGTCAGCGTCAGCGACCAGAACTCTGCGATTCCGCTGGTGCACCACAGCATTGGGTGCTTGAGGTCGCCAACGCAGTAGCGCACCAACGTTCGGTAGCGTCCCAATCGATGTCGTCGCCGTCCGTACCGCTGAAGGGCGTGTAGAGACTGTTTCCGATGCCGCGCAACGTGGTTCGTGCCCATTCGCGCGCCTCGCGTGCTGTTGCCATGTCGCCTCCGTGTCGAATTGCCGCGCTCCTCAACGCGGCTTCGTCCCTCGCCGCTAGATCGTCGCGCGCTAGGTGAAGTCGCTACCGCCGTCGACGTTGATGTTCGCACCGGTCATGTAGGAGTTGCGCCGCGACACCAGAAACGCGACGACTGGCCCGATCTCGTCGGGCTTTCCGGCGCGGGGCAGATGCGCGGGGTGCCCGAAATGTTTGTCGATTCCTGCCATCACCGCGTAGGGATCGGTTCCGTCGATGCCCACCGAGTCGGCCCAGCCGGCCAGCGACTCCGACAGGATGCTGCCCGGGGAGACCACGTTCACCATGATCTCGTCGGGGGCCAACGCCAGCGACAGATTTTTGGAGATGCTGGTGACCATGGCCTTGGCTGCGGTATAGGCCGGCAGGATGACGCTTTGTCGCTGCGTGGAATGCGCCGAGAAGTTGACGATCCGCGCCCACTGCGCCTTGCGCAGCAGCGGCAGTGCGGACCGGACACAGTGCACCATGCCCATCACGCCGTCGTCGACGGCTTGGCGCCACTGCTCGTCGCTGAGGTCCTCGAACGTCCCCACCGATCCCGGGCCCGCCACGTTGATGAGAATGTTCAGCTCGCTGTCCCATCGGCGGCCGACTTCGTCGAAAACCCGTTGTGTGACTTCGGCATCGGTGACGTCAGCCACCAGTCCCAGCGCATCCGGGCTGCCACGTCGCGCGAGGTCCGCGGCCGCCTCGTCGAGCACCGATGCGGTGCGGCCGACGATCGCGACGCGCGCTCCGTCGTCGGCGAGGCAACGCGCTGCAGCCAGTCCCATACCGCGGCCGCCGCCGACGACGACCGCAGTGGCGTTCTCCAGCCCGAGATCCATGTCGCCCTTCGCCGCTGAAGCCAAATTTGCTAGAAAAGCTTACTATAGGACTTACAGTAGAAGAGCGAAACAGTATTGCCCGGCACGGGTAGATTCGATTCGACCATTTGATCTTGACGGAGGTGCCCTTCGTGGCGAAGCAAGCAACCGCGGACAAGCGTCAGCGACGCGAACGCGGTTCCATCAACCCTGACGACATCATCAAGGGCGCTTTCGAGCTCGCCGAAGAGATCGGCATCGACAACCTCAGCATGCCGCTCCTCGGCAAGCACCTCGGCGTAGGTGTGACGAGCATCTACTGGTACTTCCGCAAGAAAGACGACCTGCTCAACGCGATGACGGACCGGGCGTTGCGCCAATACGTGTTCGCCACACCCTATGTGGAGGCCAAGGACTGGCGCGACACGTTGGCCAACCATGCGCGCACCATGCGGAAAACGTTTGTCAGCAACCCGATTCTGTGCGACCTGATCCTGATCCGGTCAGCACTGAGCCCCAGGGCGGCGCGGGTCGGTGTCCAGGAAGTCGAAAAGGCCATCAGCGGTCTCGTGGAAGCGGGCCTGTCTCCGGAAGACGCTTTCGACACCTATTCGGCGGTCTCGGTGCATGTGCGGGGTTCGGTTGTGCTGCAACGTCTCTACGACAAGAACCGCGCGAGCGACGACGGGCCGGGCGACTTCGAGGAGGCGATGATCGTCGATCCGGCCACCGCGCCACTGCTGGCCCAGGCAACGGCGAAGGGCCACCGCATCGGGGCAGCCGACGACTTCAACTTCGACTACGGCCTCGAGTGCATCCTCGACCACGCGGAACGGCTGATCGAAAGAAATCGCTAGACCTCGATGACGACGGCGCCGCCCTGGCCGCCGCCCGCGCACATCGCCGCGACACCGATGCCGCCGCCACGGCGCTGCAATTCGTAGACCAGCGTCGTGACCATGCGAGCACCCGACGCGGCGATGGGATGGCCGAGGCTACAACCACTTCCGGAAAAGTTCACCAGCTCCTCGTCCAAACCGTATTCGCGGCACGCCGCGATCGGCACCGATGCGAAGGCCTCGTTGATCTCCCACAGCGCGACGTCCGAGGGCTTGAGCCCGGCCCGGTCGAGCACCTTGCCGATCACCTTCACTGCGCCGAGCCCGCAGTCGCGCGGCGCGACACCGGCTGCGGCCCAGGCCTTCACGGTCGCCATTTTGGTCAGGTTCTCGGCCACCGCGAAGTCACCGTCGACGAGTGCCACTGCGGCGGCAGCGTCGTTGGTGCCGCTGCTGTTGCCCGCTGTGATGGAGAATCCCTCGATCTCGGGGTGCAGCACCTTGAGACCGGCCAGCTTCTCAACGGTCGTGTCGCGGCGCGGATGCTCGTCGACGCTGAAGTCGACGACGGATCCGTCGAACTGCGTCACCTTCAGCGGGATGATCTCGTCGACGAACTTGCCCGCATCGATCGCGGCGATCGCGCGCTGATGCGACCGTGCCGCCCAGGCGTCCATTTCCTCGCGCGTGATGCCGACAGCCTGTGCGGTGTTCCAGCCGACGGTGATCGACATGTCCTTGCACGGCGCGTCCGGCGTCTCCGGGTGGGTCGGCGGCATCCACCGCTCCTCGAACTTCAGCTCAGGTCCGGGGATGCGCCAGTTCACCAACGGCGTCATCGACAGCGACTGCACGCCGCCGGCGACCAACGCCCGCTCCATACCCGAGCCAATCTGGGCGGCGGCGTTGCCGATCGCGGTGAGGCTGCCCGCGCAGTGCCGGTTCACCGACTGGCCCGGGACGTCCTCCATGCCGGTGGCCGCGGCCGCATAGCGAGCGAGATCGCCACCGCCGTAGTGCGATTCGGCGAAGATGATGTCGTCAAACGCAGCCGGGTCGACACCGGACCGGCGAACAACCTCGGGAAGCACAGTGGTGATCAGGGTTTCCGGAGGAGTGTTGACCAGAGTCCCCTTGAAGGAACGGCCGATCGCTGTCCTGGCGGCGCCGACGATGACGGGTGTGCCCATGTTCTTTGACCTCAGCTTTTGGCGATAACGACGTTACAAAACTACCAGATAGTGTAGCGCCTCCCGTATGTGAGGGGCCTCACTCCGGCTCGGGCACGTGGAAATGCTCGTCACGCAGGCGGAATGCCTCCTTGGTGCCGTGCGCCGCTCGCGTCTTGACGAAATTGAACTCGCCCTCGGCGAACTGCAGATTCGTCCCATATGCATGAAACAGGTAACTGGCCACTTCCTCGCCCTGGTACGCCTGGCTCTGCTCGACGAGCCGGAACGCCTCCTTGGCGATGACGACCCCGTCGGCGGGCATCTTGGCCGCCTTTTCTGCCCAGTACATGGCCCGTGCTGTGACCTTCGCCGGCTCACACGTGTCGGTGAAGACGCCGAGGTGCTCGATCGTGCCGGCTTCGATGATGTCGCCGGTCAACAGCAACCGACGGGCCAGCACGGGCCCCAGTCGGTGGAAGAACATGTGCAGGCTGCCCAGCGCAGGTCCGAGGAAGCGGGTGGCGGGCATCCCGATCTTTGTGTCGCGGGCGATGACGGAGATGTCGGTCATCAACGCCATCTCGAAGCCGCCGCCCAGTGCGTATCCGCTGATCTCGCCCACGGTGACTTTCGGGAAGCCCAGCAGGTTGTGGTAAAAACCGAACGACTTGCGGTCGACGGTCAGGCGCCGACGTTGACTGGGCCGGCTCTTCTTGCCTTCTTCGCCCTTTCCATACCACCCGTAGGCGTTGTTCATATTGGCGCCGGTGCTGAACACGCCCTCTACACCGCGCAGCAGCACCACGGTCAGGTCGTCGTCTTCGGCCACGTGGTCCAGGCATCTCGCCATGGCCTCGCGCATGGCCGCATCGTACGAATTGCGCTGCGCGGGATTGTTGAGAGTGATCGTGGCGATCCGCTTGTCCGGGTCGATTTCGAACAGCACGCGATCATCGGTTGCAGCTGTCATTGCCCGGCACTCCTCGAAATCAGTTTGGCTTCAATGGTTTTGTCGGATCCGATGGCGAGCGTATTGCGCCTTGCCGCAGCAAGATGGTCCTGGGCCAGCCGCACCGCTCGTGTCACGTTGCCCTCGCGGATGGCGTCCAACAACCGCTGGTGGTCACGCAGGGCGGCACGCATCGTCTTCTGGTTCACGTCGTCGTCGCTCCACACCGACGACTCATGCGCCGACCAGATGACCTCCAGCGATCCGATCAACAGGATCATCGGCTCGTTGCCGCAGCGCGACACCAGCGCCTCGTGGAATCGCCTCGCATTTGGGACATAGGCCGAGACATCGTCGAATTCCTCTGTCTGCAGGTTGATCGCGGCCTGCAGATACGGGACGACCTCGGTCAGGCGATCCTCTCGCGACGCGCACATGCCCGCGCAGATCGGCTCGAGGCGCAGAAGCGCTTCGCTGACATCCGCGGGTGTGGAGCCGCGCGTCTGCAGCACCATACCGATCATGTGTGCGGTACGCGCCGCCGACGGCCGCTGAACGACCGCGCCGCCGACGTTGCCGCGCCGTACCGAGATCAGGCCGTCGGTCTCGAGGATGTGGATCGCCTCCCGAAGGGCGGGCGGGCTGACACCGAATTGCTGAAAAAGGCTCTCTTGCGACGGCAGCACATCGCCCTCTTTCAAACGGCCCGAGAGGATCTCGTCGCGCATGCGCGACGCCACGATCTCGGCGACGCGCGGCTGGCGGATGCCCTGCAACTCCACGATCAGGCCTGTCGCTTGCCGAAGTTGAAGCCGGTGAGCTTGTCTGGAGGCAGGGCCAGCGTCGCCGCTGAGCCGACGCACAGCACCTCGTCGTTCAACGACAGCTGGGCCGTCGACGTCACTTCCCGCTCCGTCTGTTCACGCACGATGTCGAAGCGCAACTCGGTGAGTATCGGTGTGGGTCTGGAGAATTTCACGTTCAGCGACCGGGTCTTGCCCGACAACCCGGTGGCACAGTTCTGGTGCTGAATCACGCAGTCGAAGAAGACCGCGAGAAATCCGCCGTGCACGAGACCCGGCGGCCCTTCGTAGACGACGGGAAAGGCGACGCGACCCTCTGCGGTTTCGGTGTCGATACGGTCGAAGCGGTATTCCGGGAAGCAGGGGTTGAACGCGCCGATGTCGAATGCGTGTGAAAGGTAAACCCGTTGCGTCTCGGTGCCGTCGTCACCGATGCGCGGTGTGGCATCCGGCGGCACCGCGCCCGAGAGCTCGGTCTCCCAGTCGGTCAACTGCGCCAGCATGGCGTCAACCGTGGGATGTGGATGCTCCAACGACACCAGGAGGCCGGCGAGGCGCCGCAGCGCGCCCGCGGCAGCAACGGTCTGGGCCAGCGGCTGCTCACCAAACCGTGGAGCGTCACCGTCCGCCATTTCAGCCTTTCCCTTCTATCTTATATAGGATAGTAATGGTTTAGCCTACAGTATGGGTGTCCGTATCCGGCTCGAGAAGGGACCCGGCAGTGAGTCAAGACGGCGCCGTGACTGTGCAGCGGGACGACGTGGTTCTGCGGCTCACGCTGAACAGACCGGAGCGGCGCAACTCGCTCAGTCACTCGATGGTCGACACGCTCGTCGAAGCGCTGACGGCGGCGGCCACCGATGACTCGTTGCGGGCCATTCATATTCGGGGTGAGGGCGACGACTTCTGTTCGGGTGCGGACTGGGTTGCCACGAACTCCAGTGGCCGGCGGCCCCGCACAGGGGATCTTGTCCGGCGCGTGCCCCATACCTCGCACCGGCTCATCGAACTCGTCCACACCATCCATCTGCCCGTGGTGTGCACGGTGCGCGGCTGGGCCGTCGGGCTCGGCTGCAACCTGGCATTGGCCGCCGACTTCACGGTATCCGCCGACGACGCGGTCTTCTGGGAGCCGTTCGTGTCCCGCGGCTTCACCCCGGACTCCGGCTCGACGTGGCTACTGCCCCGGCTTGCCGGTCTTGCGCGCACCAAGCGGATGCTGTTGCTCGGCGAGAAGGTCAGCGGATCCGATGGCGCACAGTGGGGGCTGATTCACGACGCCGTCGTTTCGTCCGACCTCGACGACGTCGTCGAGCAACTGCTGGCGCGGCTGACCTCAGCGCCGACGGTCGCGCTCGGGTTGGCGAAGCAGGCCATTCATTACGGACAGCATTCCACGCTGGCGCAGACGATGAACCAGGAACTGTACAACCTGGAGCTGTCCTGCCGGACAACGGATTTCAAGGAAGGCCTGGCCGCGTTCCGCGAACGGCGCACGCCGGAGTTCCATGGCCGATGATCACGATTCGACGAAGGGAACACCGATGACCGCTAAGTCCTAC
>LZSH01000003.1 GCA_001665255.1 Mycobacteriaceae bacterium 1482268.1
GTGAACGGTGTCGGATCCTGCCCCGGAGCTCCTGCGCCGGAAGCCGGATCGGGATCCGCTGGCGCTGGCGCGGCGCTGAACACCAGCAACGAGCCCAATACGGACGCCAGCCCCGCCACCTTCAGATAGAAGCTTCTCGTCGTGCGACCCGCCATATGAATCCCTCCAGATAGCCCGGAAGGGCAGTGTCGCATACGGCGAGGCGGCGCCTTAGAACCTGGCGGTCGCGCCGGCGTCGACGGGTAGCGCCGCGCCGGTGATGTAGTGCGACTCGTCGGAGGCCAGGAAGAGCACGGCATGGCTGACGGCGCGCGCCTCGATCGTCGGCTTCGGCAACATGTGGAAGTGGCCGATGACCTGTGCGGCGTCCTTCATCGTCGGTTCAGCCAGGTCCGGCCGAACGGTGCGCCGGAAATGATCATTGTCGATCATCGGCGTCAGCACATTGCCCGGGTGGATGGAGTTCACCCGGATCCATTGCGGCGCAAGCTCAATCGCCAGCGAATTCATCAGACCGACGACAGCGTGCTTGGCCGAGGCGTAGTGCGCCATGTAGCCGCCGCCGCGAAGACCCAGCATCGAACTCACCAGAACGATCGAGCCGCCGCCGTTGGTCATATGAGGTAGCGCGGCCTTGACCGTGTGCCACACGCCGGTCAGGTTGATGTCCAGCATCGTCTGCCAGGCCGACTCTTCGATCATCGCGGCCGGGGCCGGGTCCGCGCTGATTCCGGCATTGGCAACGACGATGTCGATCGCGCCCAGCTCGCCGACACCTCGCTCGAGCGCCACCTTCAAGCCCTCCAGGTCCCGGACGTCGGCCTTGGCCGCGGCGATGCGACGGCCCGCCTTTTCCACCAACGCCACAGTGTCGTCGAGGTCAGCTTCCGACGGACCCGGATACCCCGCGGCGTCGATGTCCTCGCACACGTCGACGGCGATGATGTCGGCACCTTCCTCGGCGAGCCGGATCGCGTGCTCTCTGCCCTGTCCGCGCGCCGCACCGGTGATGAATGCGACCTTGCCGGCCACCCTGCCGATCTTGTTGTCTGTCATGACGACCTTTCAGCGCGGGCCTGCCAGCGTTTCGATGCCATTGGTATCGTAAAGTAGCACGGGGGTTGAGGAGGCGGAAGCTGCGTATCGCGGTCACCGGGGGAACCGGTTATGTAGGGGCGCACATCGTCCGTCGGCTGCTCGAGGCGGGCCATCAGATACGACTGCTGGTGCTGCCGGCCGAGGGCGGCGCCCCCGTCCTCACCCTCCTGCGCGCGCTGGGTGATCTCACGGTGATCACCGGCGACCTGCGTGAGCCCTCAGCCGTCGACGAACTGCTGACGGGGGTCGACGCCGTCGTGCACGCGGCCGGTGTCGTCGGCACCGACGAACGGCAGGCCCGGTTGATGTGGGACGTCAACGCCCATGCCACGGAAGCGATCTTGGCGCGTGCGGTCGAGTGTCAGTTGGACCCGATCGTGTTGGTGAGCAGCTACAGCGCACTGTTCCCGCCGCCCGACGGCGTGATCTCACCGGACTCGCCGACCGCGGACGGCCGCAGCAGTTATGCGCGAACCAAGGGTTATGCCGACCGCGTCGCACGCCGCCTACAGTTGACCGGCGCTCCGGTCGTGGTGACCTACCCCTCCAGCGTGGTAGGCCCACCGTTCGGCACCGCGCCGGGTGTGACCGAACAGGGGTGGGCCCCCATCGTGCGCTCGGGAATCGCACCGAAAGTGCGCGGCGGAATGCAGATGGTCGACGTGCGCGACGTCGCCGAGGTGCACAACAGACTCATGCAGCCCGGCGGCGGGCCGCGTCGCTACATCTGCGGCGGCCACCTCCTGACGTTCGACGAGATGATCGACACTCTCGAACAGGGCCGGGGTCGGCGGATCCGACGTATCCCGTTGTCGCCCAGCGTGATGCGAGGCTTGGGGCGCGGCTCGGACTTCGTCGGCCGTTATGTGGCACTGTCCGCCGGTCTGAGCTATGAGGCGGCGATGCTGCTCACTGCCGCCACTCCGACTGACGACAGCACAACCCTTCGCGATCTCGACATGAGTTGGCGCAGCCCGAAAGCGGCCATCCTTGACTCATTCCGAGTACCTGGAGTGGACGGCCGCGGTCAGCAACTCGGCAATACGGGTGCTTAGCGTCTCCGAATCGTCATCGACAGCGACGGTCGTCGTGAACAACGCGGCACCGGCCGCCATTGACAACACTGCGCGCGCATCGTCGTCGGCGCGTTGCCGTTCTTCGAAGGTCGTCGCCCTCAGATGTTCGGCGAACAGTTGTACTGCGGGGCCGCTGAAGTTTGACCACAAGGTCTTGCGTAGGTCGTCGTTCTCCCGCAGCGCCAACAGCAGCCCCGGCACGGCGGCTTGCACGTCCGGCCGGCGGAACAACTCGTGACTGCCGCGCACCACCCACTCGATCCAGCCGTCGAGGTCGGTTCCCGAAAATGCTGAGAGGTCAGGAGTCTGCCCGAGAATCGCGTGAAGGACCAGTTCGGCTTTCGAGGCCCAGCGGCGGTTCAAACTGGACCGGCCGACCCCGGCGCGCGTAGCGACCAGGCGCACGCTGAGTTCATCCCAGCCCACTTCGAGCAGAAGCTGGCGCGTCACGGACAACACGCGCTCGTCGATCGACGTGTCCCGTGGGCGCCCACCCGCGCTACCACGGCCACCGTCAGCGGTCATGCCAACGATTCAACCGCACCCACAGCACGGTCGAGGTGTGCTACGGGCTCGAGCTGATGGTCGAGCGCGGCACCGGTTGCGGACCCATGGCCTGCTGTTCCTCGGACAACCCGATGCAAGCACCGCTGTCACGGCCGGTGCACGGCACGCCGTCGATCTCTGGGATGTCGGGGTTGGCGGCGGTGGTGCTGAACCCGTCATCCTGGGGCGAGTTGGGCACCATGAACGGCACGCACGTCGTGCTGTAGACGTCCTCTTCTTCACCACTGGTGCATGCCGCAAGGGGCGTGGAGACAGCATCGGGCGTAACCATCACAACAAGCGCAGGTGCGCCGACGATCGCCAGCGCGAGCCCGGCAGTGAGATACCACCGTCTGCACGAAATGTTCGCCATCACTGCGATCCTCATCTCTTTTCGCTCGATAGTCCTGGCGGCATTGTAGGGACCCTAATTGCAGTCCGGGTCGAATCGATGTGCGCGTCGTAAACGGATGCTCACGACGTGCCGCGGCGGGGTGACGGCGCTTGTGTCACGCGTTAGGGTTTTAAGGACGGAACCGTTGGGTAGCCATGCCAGGCGGAGTGCGAGGAGGCCCCCCGCCTAGCGTTTGAGAGTCATTAAGGGGCGGTGGGTCACTTTGGTCGCAATCAGTCGTTTGTTCGTTGCCGCTGGAGTGGTGGCGTCCGCATTGGTGGGTCCGTCGCTCACCGCGCCCGCCGCTTCCGCTGCGCCCTGTCCGGACGTCGAGTTGGTATTCGCGCGCGGCACGTTCGAAGCGCCCGGCGTGGGCGGAACTGGTCAGGCATTCGTCGACTCGCTCCGGTCCAAACTCGGCAACAAGTCGCTGGATGTGTACCCGGTGAACTATCCGGCGTCGCTGGACTTTCAGACCGCGGCCGACGGCGTGATCGACGCGAGCAACAAGGTGCAGGCCGTGGCCGCGGAGTGCCCGAAGACCAAGATCGTTCTCGGCGGCTTCTCCCAAGGGGCGGCCGTCGCCGGGTATCTCACCGCCGATTCGGTGCCCGTGGGCTTCCAGATGCCGGCCGGTTTGACCGGCCCGATGCCGCCCGCCATCGCCGACCGCGTGGCCGCAGTGGCGCTGTTCGGTAAGCCGTCGAGCGGATTCCTGCAGATGGTCGCGAACACCGCACCGCCGATTACGGTCGGGCACCTGTATGCGGCGAAGACCGCGGACCTGTGCATTCCCGAGGACCCGATCTGCTCACCGGCTGGCAGCGACAGCAATGCGCACAACTTGTATCCGGCCAACGGCTTGACCGACCAGGCCGCGACCTTCGTTGTGCAGAGGGTGTTGGCAGCGCCCACCGATCAGACCGCCGGGTCGGTCCCGGCGGGTTCGGTCCGCAGCACCGACGGTTAAGTCGTCCCTTCGACGACGACTTGCGCGGCGGTCTCGAGGGGTCTGACGACACATGTGAAATCAGATTCCGGTCCTTCCTCACGCAGAACCAAATCCCACACCCTGCCAACCGCTTCGGCGATCTCGGTCGGCACATGGAGTGCCGCAGCCTCCTCGAGATACAAGCGCACGTCCTTGACCATGAGGCCCGTCGCGAATCCGTAGTCGAAGGTGCGCGGCAGCACTGCTCGGGGAAACTTGTCACGGCTGGCGTGTGTGCCACCCGACCCCGCGTTGAGGACATCCAGCATCACCTGTGGATCGAGTCCGGCCTTCACACCCGTGACGACTGCCTCGGCGGTCATGGCCAGCGCGGTGGCAGCGAGCATGTTGTTGACGAGCTTCATCGTCTGTGCTGCGCCCGGCTTTTCGCTCACGAAGATCGGCCTGCCGAGGGATTCCAGCACCGGCTCGACAACGTCGAAGTCCGCGCGGGGCCCGGACACCATCACCGCGAGCGTGCCTTTCTCGGCGCCGGCCACCCCGCCGCTGACCGGGCTGTCCACCACGGCGACACCGTGCCGAGACAGTTGCTCGGCGATCACCTGCGCTGTCTGGCTTCCGACCGTCGACAGGTCGACGAACCGCCGTATCCGCGCACCGTGGACAAGTCCATCGGGCCCGGTCGCCACATCGACGGACGCCTGAGGAGAAGGCAAGCTGGCCAGCACCGTTTCCACCCGGTCGGCGATGTCCTTCGGCGAACTCGATGCCTGGGCGCCGATCGCCACCGCGGCGTCGGCAATCTGGTCACGCTTGTCACAGATCAGCACCTCGTGGCCGACGCCCAGCAGTCGTCGGACCATCGGGAAGCCCATGTTCCCCAGGCCGATGAACCCGATTTCCATTGCCCGTCAGGCCTCATCCAATTCGGCGAACACCTCGCGGGCCACTCGGAAGCTGTCCACCGCCGCCGGCACGCCGGCGTAAACGGCTACCTGCAAGAAGATCTCGCGGATTTCGTCGCGGGTGACCCCGTTGTTCATGGCACCGCGGAGGTGGGTGCGCAGCTCCTGCGGCCGGTTGAGGGTCGAGATCATCGCGAGGTTGAGCATGCTTCGTGTCTTCAACGGCAGACCGTCGCGTCCCCATACGGCGCCCCAACAGTATTCGGTGACCAAATCCTGCAGCGGTTGGGAGAATTCGTCGGCGTTGCGCATCGCCGCCTGGACATACCGTTCGCCCAGCACGGCGGTGCGAACCTCCATGCCCTTGTCGTATGTGCGTTGGTCCATCGTGTCCTCCGTCTGACGTTCAGCGCAGACCGAGCAGACGGCGGCTGAGCTCCGTGAGCTTTTCTCGCAGTGTGTCATCGTCGATGTCACCGACGAGCGGATGCATAACGGCGCTGCTGATGGCTCCCGACAACATCGCCACCTGGATGAGGTTGTCGTCGTCGGCGTCGTTCAGGAGCACCCGATAGAGCCGCGACACAAACCGCTGAAACGGTTCGTGTTCGCCCAGAAGCCGAACCACGACGGGATCGAACTGCAGCGTCCGCACCAGCCCGCGATCGCGCACCGCCATATCGATGACCCCGACCAGAAGCGCATCGCGCGCCTGCAACCCCTCACCGTGGGTTTCGGCCTCTTCGAGTGCGGGCACCAGCCTGCCCAGTTCGCGCTCGGTCACGGCGATGACGATGTGATCCTTGGTCCGAAACTGGTGATACACGGCCGCTTTCGTGATGCCGACCGCATCGGCGATCATCTGCAGCGACGTTCCACTGACCCCGTGTTCGGCGAACAGCTCCAATGCGGCGTCGAGCACGCGGGTGCGCGCCGCGCTGTACTCGGCAACCCTCAGCTCGCCATCGGCTACCGGCTGCTGCGCTGAACCCACCCGCCAAAGACTAGTCGACCGGCTACTAAAGGAAGTGGCGGCTTGACCTGGAGACCAGGTACCCCTCGGAGAACGACTTCTCGATCACCTGGCATTGGTTGTCATGCAAACATTCGAGCTCGAGGACGACCCCCCCGGGGATGACTCTGCGCTCGAGAACCTTGTAATGCTGGCAACCGCCATCCGCGTCGTAGATGGGGTCGCCGCAACGGACGTTCTCGATCGGAACTCGTTCCCCGTCGTCGGGAGATGAAGACATATCGACGAGGGTAGGCCGCAGAACCGTCGCCGACCCTGGAATCACATCGAAAAACGGCCGCGATTCGCCGCGGCTAGGTCGACACGACTCCACGCAGGCCGTCGGCGCCGAACACCGGTTCGAGCATCGACGAGTAGTCCGGGCCGCGGCGCAGCATCAGTCCGCCGTCGACGTTGATCACCTGGCCGGTGACGTAGCTGGCGGCGTCACTGAGCAGGAACACCGACATGCTCGCGATGTCCTCCACCTCGCCAGGCCGAGGCAGCGGTGTGCATGCTGCGTAATCCTCGCTCAATTGCGGTATCTCGAATACGGGTGCCACCAGGTCGGTACGGATGAGCCCCGGGCGGATGCAGTTCACGCGCACCCAGGACGGGCCGAGCTCGTCAGCGGCCAGCTGCATGAGATGGTCGATTCCGGCCTTGGCCACTCCGTAGGCGCCGAACCACCGGTGTGTGTTGCTCGCCGCGATCGAGGAGATCCCGATGAAGGATCCCCCGCCACCGCGAACCATCTCGCGCGCGGAGTGCTTGAGCACGTACATCGTCCCGTTGATGTTCAGATCGATCGCGCGCCGCCAACCCTCGGAGTCGATTTGGGTGACGGGGCCGATCGTCTCGCTTCCGCCGGCACAGTTCACCACGCCGTGCAGCGTGCCGGTCCATGCGGTGGTCGCCTCGACGACCCGACTGACTTCGTCCTCGTTGGTGACGTCGGCCGGCTCGTAGCGCACCGCTCCCCCATCGGCGGCATGCGGCGTGATGTCCTCGACGGCGGCGGCCAGCCTGTCGGCGTTGCGACCGACGATCATCACCTTGGCACCGGCCGCGGCGGCCGCCGTTGCGACACCCTTTCCGATTCCACTGCCACCACCGGTGACCAGGACCGTCTTATCCACCAGCGAGAGCTGCACCACCACTCCTCACGAAAAAGCAGAACAGGTTCTCGTTATGGAACCACGCACGTCAAGGGGTATCCCGACGCGCCGGTGTCGGCGCACCCAGCGTCCGCCAATCCGGCACGTCGGGCGGCAGCCCGACGGGATACCGGTTCTCGTTGGCCGCCGCCCAATGCGCGTGGCCGAGCTCGTGGATGTGGAATGCGTGCCGAAGCGCCTCGGTGAACCCCATCGCGTCGCTGGCCGCATTGACCGAATCCTTCACCAGCAACGCCGCCATTGTCGGACGCTCGGCGATACGACGGGCGAACTCCAGGGTCTTGTCCTCCAGTTCGGCGCGCGGAAAGACCTTGGAGACCATGCCGAGGCGGTAGGCCTCATCGGCATCGATCGAATCTCCGGTCAGCAGAAGCTCTTTGGCCTTCCGGGCACCGAATTCCCATGGGTGCGCGTAGTATTCGACGCCCGGCATCCCCATCCGGACTGCGACCACGTCGCTGAACTTCGCATCGTCGGCAGCGACGATCAGGTCGCACGCCCAAATCAGCATCAGGCCGGCCGAGATCGCATTGCCCTGCACCTGCGCAATGGTGATCTTGCGCAAATCGCGCCATCTGCGCGTGTTTTCGAAGAAGAAGTGCCACTCCTGCAGGTACGTGCGCTCCGCGATGCTGCTCATCGTCGACCCGTGCGTGCGGAATGTCGGGTGCTGCGCGGGACCTGGCTTGCGCTCGAGCAGTGCCTCCTCAGAACCCAGATCGTGGCCGGCGGAGAAGTTCTTCCCGCGGCCGGCGAGGATCACCACCCGCACGTTGTCGTCGGCCTCGGCCCTTCCGAAGGCCTCGTCCAATTGCACGAGCAGCGTGCGCGATTGCGCATTCTGGGCGTCTGGCCGGTTGAGCCAGATGCGGGCAATGCGACCTTCATCCAAGGTCTCGTAGGTCACCTGCTGGTCCGGGCTAGCCACGGTGCACACCTCGTTACGCTCGACGCTTCATGTGTAATGCACACTACTTCTCCGGCGACATCGTCTGCCTGGCGGGATCTCCGCCCTCGCGAATCGGCGTTGCGAGCACGTGTCCAGCTGCGCCACAGCAATCTGTCAGGCAGCTCCCAGCAGGCGTTCCGGCGATCGCCATGATGGCTCATCAGCCGGTGTTTTTCCGGCACAGAAGGTACGCTTGCGCTAGCAGATAACCACTCCTGCTACAGCTTCGGACGCGGCATAGGCAGGGAACCGACGGGCGACCATCGGCTCATTGAGGGCCGTTACCGAGGTCACGCATTACGTAACTAGCAAACTACAGAGAGCGCAACGATGGCGACCTTCCACTTACCAACACGACGGCTGATCCTCGCGGGCGGATTCGGTGTCGCGATCGCCGCCGCGCCTGCGGTCGCCATGGTCGCCGTTTCGACCGGTTCCGTCTCGGCGCCCGCGGTGATGGCGTGCGCAGGCGGCGAGATCGAGGACCAGTTCACCAACATCTGTGTGCCTGACCTCGTGCCGAATTCACCTCAGTTCACGAGCACTTCGCCCGTCGGGGGCCTCCCGGAGATCAGCGGCGTGCCGTGCACCGGACGCAATTCGGGCGAGTGCATCGGACTGGGCGAGGAACAAAACGCCGCCGGCCCGATCGCGGTGCCACATTCGGAGGTCAGCGCAAGCCCCTAAATGCATGCGTCAACCTCGGGCCCGGACACCATTTGTGTCCGGGCCCGAACCTTTCTTCTACCCAGTTTTGTGCGTTGGCCTGCGGGAATCGTCGTCAATAATTGACAGGAAACTCTGCGAATTCCAGCAGATGTCGTCCAGCTTCCATACAATCGCCACCGACGACACCGTCGGGATATCAACAGAAAGCGTGACGATGGCGACCATGAAGTTTTCAGCACGACGACTGATCATTGCCGGTGGATTCGCCGTCGCGGTCGCGGCCGCACCTGCGATCGCCTTCGTTGCGACACCGACGCCTGCGGCCACTCCCCTCGCCCAGTGCCCCGGTGGAGAAGAGCACGACCTCTACACCTCGTTGTGCATTCCGCACCTCGTGCCCAACGCCGGCCAGCCGTACCAGGCGATCGGCGGCAACAGCGACCTGGCCGCGGTGACCGTCCCGGGTGCCGGCGGGGCAGGCATTCCGTGCACCGGCCACAACTCCGGCCAGTGCATCGGCCTCGCCGAGGAGGATGCCGCGATGGGCCCGCAGCCGGTTCCGAGGTCGACGGTCGGCAGCAGCCCGACGGTCACCGGGTCCACGGGCAGCGTCGGCTAGTCCGAGCCACATATATGGTGGTGTCATGGCTGCAAAATCAGATCCCGCCGAGCTCGGCGACGTCGAACCGCTAGCCGACAGCACCGCCAGACAGGCCCGGCGCGTCGTCGCGGCCTACGCGACCGACGCTGATGAGTGCCGGATCTTTCTGTCGATGCTCGGCATTGGACCGGCGAAGCAAGAGGCGTAAGTGAGTCCGGAGGGCGGCAACTCCGACTTCGTCGTCGTCGCCAACCGGCTGCCGATCGACATGGAACGGCTGCCCGACGGCACCACACAGTGGAAGCGCAGTCCGGGCGGCCTCGTCACGGCGCTCGAACCGCTGTTGCGGCGACGCAAGGGTGCGTGGATCGGCTGGCCGGGCATTCCAGACAGCGACGAAGAACCCATCGTCGAAGAGGATCTGCGGCTGTATCCGGTCCGGCTGTCGGCCGAAGACGTGGCGATGTACTACGAGGGTTTCTCCAACGCCACGCTCTGGCCGCTGTACCACGACGTCATCGTCAAGCCGATCTACCACCGCGAGTGGTGGGAACGCTACGTCGAGGTGAATAGGCGCTTCGCCGAAGCCACCGCGCGCGCCGCAGCGCAAGGGGCGACGGTGTGGGTCCAGGACTATCAACTGCAGCTGGTGCCGAAGATGCTGCGGATGCTGCGACCCGATCTCACCATCGGGTTCTTTCTGCATATCCCGTTCCCGCCGGTAGAGCTGTTTATGCAAATGCCATGGCGCACCGAGATCATCGAAGGCCTCCTCGGTGCCGACTTGGTCGGTTTCCACCTGCCGGGCGGCGCCCAGAACTTCCTGATCCTGTCCCGACGGTTGGTGGGCGCTAACACCTCGCGCGCATCGGTCGGTGTCCGCTCCCGGTTCGGCGAGGTCCAAGTCGGTTTCCGCACAGTAAAAGTGGGCGCCTTCCCCATCTCCATCGACTCGGGCGAACTCGACACCAAGGCGCGGGCGAGAAGCGTCCGGCAGCGTGCCCGCGAGCTTCGCAGCGAGCTGGGCAACCCGCGCAAGATCCTGCTCGGTGTCGACCGGCTCGACTACACCAAGGGCATTGACGTTCGGCTGAAAGCGTTTTCGGAGCTGCTCACCGAGGGCCGGGTCAAACGCGACGACACCGTGCTCGTCCAATTGGCTACCCCGAGCCGGGAACGCGTCGAAAGCTACAAGGAGATGCGGGAGGACATCGAGCGGCAGGTCGGCCACATCAACGGCGAGTTCAGCGAGGTCGGCCATCCGATCGTGCATTACATCCACCGGGCAGTTCCCCGCGATGAACTCATCGCCTTCTTCGTGGCGGCCGACGTCATGCTGGTGACCCCGCTGCGTGACGGGATGAACCTGGTGGCCAAGGAGTACGTGGCCTGTCGCAGCGACCTCGGCGGCGCGCTCGTCCTGAGCGAATTCACCGGCGCCGCAGCCGAACTCCGTCAGGCATACCTGGCCAATCCGCATCACCTCGACGGCGTCAAGGACGCGATCGAGGAAGCGTTGAATCAAACTCCCGAAGAAGGCAGGCGCCGGATGCGGGCCCTACGCCGACAGGTGCTCGCTCACGATGTGGACCGCTGGGCGCGGTCCTTCCTGGACGCGCTGACGTCCACGCGAAGTGGCGACGACGTCAGATCGGTGTGATGTAGCTGATCAGCCACTGGCCGTCGACCTTGACATAGTCGACCTTCAGCCGGCTGCCGTCATAGATCGGCTGCTTGGATTTGTCGGTCACCGTGCGGTTGAGGTATACCATCACCGAGCCTGAATTGCGTTGTGCAGCTAGCACTCCCACTCCGACGGTGTTGGCCTGGCTGACCAGTTGCCGGTCGCGCGCCTGCGGGATGATGTCCTTGTTCGCCCTGTCCTTGAACTCTTGCCGGTAGCTCGGCGTCAGAAGCGGATAGATGTCGTTGAGGGTGCGCTCGACGGTCTGATAGTCGTACCCGAAGACCTTGGGGATCTCGTCCTTTGCCTTGTCGATGAGGACGGCACGGGCCTCGTTCTCGCCCTGAATCTCTACCCCGGTCCAGTAGTACCAGCCGCCTGCGGCCGCCAGCGCGACGAAGCCGCATGCCAGCAGGATCGACAACGCGCCGATCAGTTTGGCGGCCCTGGCAGACATCAGTTGCCCCCGTCGGGGTATTTGAGGTCGTAGAACGACATGTGGCCGTTGTCGTCCTCTGCGACGGTCACGCGGAGCCGATAAGGCTTGGACGGCTGGTTGTTTCCATCGAGGTCGGTGACCGTGACGCGGACCGCCACAAGCACATCCGCCCGATGGGCGATGCCGTCGACCTTTTCCAGCGCAGCGCCGTTGACGACAGCCTCGGCGGTGGCGTTTGTGTCACGGAAGAGCAGCTTGAGGTTCTCCGCATTCTGGCCTTGGCTCATCATGTCGCGCAGCGGACCGCTGGTGCTGTTGACGAAGCGGTCCACGTCGGCATCGATCGAATCCTGCGTGTAGCTGAACATGTTCACCACGAACTGCGACGCGGTGTCGACGAACAGCTGGTTCTGCGCCTGCTGCGCCTGCTCGCTGCGTTGGTGCTTGACGCTGAAGAACACCCCCACGCCAAGCGCGACGACCGCTACGAGGGCAGCTGCCAGCGATACCAGCGCAACCAATCCGCGGTGAGGCTGCCTCCGCGGCGGCGGACCGACCGGCTTGGACAGCCGGACCTTGGTGGTTTTCGGCGTCTCTACCGAAACGCCCGCCGAGGTGGCCGACGAACCAGCGGCGGGCCCCGCCGCCCTGGACGCACGACGCCGTCCCGTCGGCTTCGGCGACGGTTGCGTCGAAGCCGTTTGTTCAGTCATTTACGCCTGCCTTGGAGCCAACATCAGATCAACCCAGTTTTCTGCGGGCGCCAGTGTGTCAGTTCCACCGGCGAACACGCCAGTTCCGCCGGCTGGGTCGACGAACTTGCCGTTCTGGTCGTACGTCGCGCTCGCCATCGGCGGCGCTTCTGCGGGCAGCGGAGGCGCCGCAGGCGAAGGCGCAGCCGGCTGGCCCGGCAACGGCAACGGCGCGCCGTCGGCGGGAGGCGGTGGCGTCCTGCCGTACGGCGGCACCACCTGATCGGGTGGGGCGTAGAACGGCAGCGGCGGTGGCAGCGGACCGGGCTCGTTCGGCGGCACCGGCAGCGGGAACGGCGCGTGCGGAGCCGGCCCCGGCCCCGGCGGTACGCCGGGCGGCAGCTGCACCACCGGCGGTCCCGGATCCGGGTCCACCTGCGGTGGAATGAACGGAAACTTGTTCTGCGGCAGGATCATCCGGCCGTCATCGATCGGTACGCTGCCGTACGGGATCGGCGGACCGCGCCAAGGGTTGCTCCCCAGCGGCACATAGCCCTTGGGATCGCGGCAGAGCTGTATGGTCGGTGCCCGCTTGCCGGGGAACTCCTGACACGGGTAGTTGCGCGCGCCACGTACAACGGACGGATCGTTCTGAGCCGTCTTGCAGTACAGGTCGGGCGGGATGTCTCGCAGTGTGGTGTCGGCCGGCGACCGGATCTGCGTCGCCGGGATGAAGCCGACGTTGCACGGCGGCGGATCCTGCAGGTGGATCTTGAAGTCCAGCTTGCCGCCTTCGTCCGCGGGCACACCGCCTGCGACGGTGCCCAACGCGGCGATCAGGGCCGGGAAGATCACCAGCGCCTGCTCCAGCGACTTGCGGTAGATGACGCCGATCCTGCCGAAGTTCGCCAGGTTGGCGGCCAGCACCGGGAACGACGGGCGGATGCCGACGAGCGTCTCGTTGGCCGCGTCGGCGGCCCCTGGAACCGTTTGCAGTGTGGATCGAAATTGCGGATCGGCGTTGGCGAGTTCACCGGTGAACCGCGCCAGGCCCTCGGACAACGACTTGATGTCGTCCCCGCCGCGGATCTGCGCGTCAAGGAACGGGCCGACCTGGTCGATCAGTTGCGTCACCTGGCCGTAGTTGTTGTTCGCCTCGTCGACCAGGAGCCGCGACGACTGGATCAGTCGAGCCAGCTCGGGCCCGGATCCGTTGAACGCCTTGAACGTCTCGCGCAGCAGGTCCTGCAGCCGGGTGTCACCGGCGAC
>LZSH01000004.1 GCA_001665255.1 Mycobacteriaceae bacterium 1482268.1
CCGGCGCTGGCCATCGCCTACCACTCCAGGTTCGGCCACACCGCCGAGCTGGCCGCTGCCGTGCACCGCGGCGCCGTAGACGCGGGCGCGTACGTCACGCTCATTACGGTCGACGCCATGACCGAGGAGCACTGGGACATCCTTGACGGCGCCGACGCCATTGTGTTCGGCAGCGCGACATACATGGGCAACGTGTCGGCGGGCTTCCAGACGTTCGCCGAGCAGACCGGGCGACGATGCATGAACGGCACGTGGCGCGACAAGGTGGCAGCCGGATTCACCAACTCCGGCGCGAAGGCCGGCGACAAGTTGCATACGCTGACATCGCTGGCGGTGTTCGCAGCGCAGCACCACATGCATTGGGTGAACTTGGGATTGGCTCCGGGCTGGAACAGCTCGGCCGGCAGTGAAAGCGACCTGAACCGGCTCGGCTTCTGGCTCGGCGCAGGTGGACAGACCGATGTGGATGCAGGCCCGGATCAGGTTCATCCGTCCGACGTCGCGACGTGTCACCATCTCGGGCAACGCGTCACCCTGGTGACGCGTCAGTTCACGCTTGGTCGAGCGGCGTCAACTCCTGCAACATCGTCGGCACCAACTCACTGACCGTCGGGTGGATGTGCATCGTGCGTGAGATCGCGGTGTAAGGGCGCTTGGCCGACATGATGTCGAGCAGAGAGTGCACGACCTCGTCGCCGCCGACGCCCAGGATTGCTACACCGAGTATCTCCTCGGTCTCGGCGTCGACGACCACCTTCATGAACCCCTGCGTCTCACCCTTTTCGACCGCGCGCCCGACGCGTGTCATCGGCCGCTTACCCACCAACGCTTTTCGGCCCGACTTGCGCACCTGCTCGACGGTCAAACCGGCGCGCCCGAGCGGCGGATCGATGTACAGCGCGTAGGTGGGCACCCGGTCGCTGATACGCCGCGGATCGTCGTCGAGGAGGTTGGCGGCCACGATCTCGTAGTCGTTGTAGGACGTGTGGGTGAACGCGCCGCGTCCGTTGCAGTCGCCCATCGCCCAGATGTGTTCGACGTTGGTTCGGCACTGGTCGTCGACGATGATGTTGCCGCGGTCATCGGTGTCCACACCGGCGTTCTGCAGATCGAGGTCGTCGGTGTTGGGTCGCCGCCCGACCGCCATCAGCAGGTGGGAGCCGGCGATGGGGGCGGCGCCATCACGCGGTGTCACCTCGAAACCGTTGTCGTGCTTGCGGAATGAGATCGCGCTTGCACTGAGTTCAACGGTGATGCCCTCGTTTTCGAGGATCTCCTTGATGGCGGCCGACACGTCCTCGTCCTCGCGGGAGGTCAGGCGCGGCCCCTTCTCGACGACCGTGACCTTTGCGCCGAAGCGCCGGTACATCTGGGCGAACTCCAGCGCGATGTAGCTACCCCCGATGATGACGAGATGCTCAGGCAGCGTGGCCAATTCGAGAATGCCGACATTGGTCATATAGTCGATATCGGATAGGCCCGGCATATCCGGGACCACGGCTCTGCCGCCGACATTGAGGAAGATCTTGTCCGCCCCCAGCAACCGGTCGTCGACCTGGATCGTCTGCGGATCGACGAACCGTGCGTGCCCGCGGACCAAGGTGCAGTTGTCCATGCCCTCGAGCCATGACTCGACCCCGCTACGGTCGCCGAGCATGATCTCGTCCTTGCGCGCCTTGACCTTCGCCATGTCCACACTGACATCGCCTGTGCCGACGCCGTATTCGGCGCCGCGTCGGGCGGTGTGCGCGGCGTGGGCGCTGGCCACCAGCGTCTTGGTCGGAATGCAGCCGGTGTTGACACAGGTGCCGCCGACCAGCTTGCGTTCGATCACCGCAACCTTCTGCCCGGCCTGCGCCAGCCGGCCCGCCAACGGCGGCCCCGCTTGACCGGCCCCGACGACGATCGCGTCGAATTTCTCTGTCGCAGATGACATTCAGATGACCAATGCCAGGGCAACGATCGCGAACCCACCGACGATCGCGATGGCGTCCTCGGCGAGCGCGACGGGCAGATCACGGCCACCGGTGGCGGCGACCAGCCGCTTGCGTGCCTCGGCACCGCAGAGAGTGCCCAGAACGGCACCGATCAACGCCGCTCCGATGGCGCCGACGACCACCCACGCCGTCGGGTCCAGCACTGCGCCGGTGGCCAGCACCGCGCCGGAGAACGCGCCGGTGAACAGTCTGGCGCCGAACTGCATCGGAACGCGTCTGCTCGGGGTACTCGGCAACTGGTCGGTGACCAACTCCCCCAGCGCCAGGATCGTCAACACCGTGACCGTGATCGGATGCGCCATCCACTCCGCCCAGGTGGCGTCGAGGTTGATCCAACCAAGTGCCCCGGCCCACGCGACGACCGCGGGCGCCGTCAATGCGCGCAGACCGGCGACCACACCGATCAACAGAGCGAGGAGCAGCACCAGAAAATATGTCATGCGGACCTCCGGACCGGTGGGAATGTCAACCGGACGCTAGCACGCAGGCGCGGGCGAGGCCGGGGTTCTCAGAACCGGCAGAACCTGATGTCGGAGGCCAGTATTGCCTTGGCGCCGATGGCCGCTAGCTGATCCATGATCGCGTTGACATCGCGTCGGGGAACCAGTGCGCGCACCGCTACCCAGTCCGGATCGGCGAGCGGGGCGATCGTCGGCGACTCCAGCCCGGGCGTGACCGCCGTGGCGGACTCCAGCACGCTGCGAGGGCAGTCGTAGTCCAGCATCAGGTACTGCTGGCCGAACACCACCCCCTGCACGCGGGCGGCCAACTGGTCGCGCGCGGCGGCGTTGTCGTCTCGGGGGTCGGCGTGTTCGATCAGCACCGCCTCCGAATCACACAGCGGCTCACCGAAAGCGACCAGATCGTGGAGCCCAAGTGTGCGCCCGGAGCCGACCACGTCGGCAATCGCGTCAGCGACACCCAGCGCGACCGAGATCTCGACGGCACCGTCGAGCCGAATGACTGTCGCCTCAATTCCGTTGGCGGCGAGGTCTTTACGAACGAGGTGGGGAAAGGCAGTGGCGATCCGTTTACCTGCGAGGTCGGCGACGGTCCAGTCGCGCCCTTTGGGGGCGGCGTAGCGGAAGGTGGACGAACCGAAGCCCAGAGCCAGCCGTTCACGCACCGGCGCGTCCGATTCGGCAGCCAGATCACGGCCGGTGATACCGAAATCGAGCTGGCCGGAGCCGACGTAGATCGCGATGTCTTTGGGCCGCAGGAAGAAGAACTCGACATTGTTGACCGGGTCGATGACGGTCAGGTCCTTGGCATCGGTGCGACGCCGATAGCCGGCCTCGGAGAGGATCTCGGCGGCGGGTTCGCTGAGCGTGCCCTTGTTGGGGACGGCGACGCGAAGAGTGGACATCACAGCTTTCCGTAGACGTCGTCGAGGGACAGCCCACGAGAGATCATCAACACCTGCGTCCAGTACAGCAGCTGGCTGATCTCCTCGGCCAGCGCCTCGTCGCCCTCGTGCTCGGCGGCCAGCCACACCTCGCCGGCCTCCTCGAGGATCTTCTTGCCCAGCCCGTGCACGCCGCCGTCCAGCGCGGCGACGGTACCGCTACCGTCCGGCCGGGTGCGCGCCTTTTCGCTGAGCTCGGCGAACAGCGCGTCGAAGGTCTTCACGGCAGGCGATTGTTCCATGTGGGCGGTGGCACGGTCACGCGGGTTTGCGCCGGTGGACGCTGGCCATCAGTGCACCGGCGTGACGTGGGCCTCGCCGTGCATGTCCTCCAGGTGCTTGCCCTTGGTCTCCTCGACCCACTTCGAGACGAACAGGAACGACAGCACCGCACACACCGCGTAGAAGCCGTAGGCGACGCCGAGTGAGAAGTCGCCCAGCGCGGGGAACGACGCGGTGATCAAGCAGTTCGCGATCCACTGCGCACCGGCGGCCAAGCCCAGCGCAGCACCACGGATTCGGTTCGGGAACATCTCGCCCAGCAGCACCCACACCACGGGGCCCCAGGACATGCCGAACGCCACCACGAACAGGTTGGCGGCGACCAACGCGATCGTCAGCGCGACGCCTTCCGGGTGCGGTGCGCCGTCGACGACCGGCGACGTGCCGAAGATCACCGCCATCGTGCCCAGCGTGACGGCCATGCCTGCCGAACCGATCAGCAGCAGCGGCTTACGACCGACCTTGTCGATCAGCGCGATCGCGATGAGCGTCGTGACGATGTTGGTCACCGAGGTGATCACGGTGATTTTGAACGCCTGGCTCTCGTCCAATCCCGCTGCCTCCCACAACACGTTGGAGTAGTAGAAGATCACGTTGATACCGACGAACTGCTGGAAAACGGACAGCAGGACACCGACCCAGACGATCCCGTAGATCCCGCCGGTCGGCTTCTTGAGATCCGCCCACGACGGCGGCTTTTCCGACTTGAGCGATTCCTGGATACGGGTGATCGTCAACTCGAGGTTCTTCTCGCCCAGGAGCATGCTGAGGACCCGTCTGGCCTCTGGAATGCGGTATGTCGCAACGAGATAACGCGGTGACTCGGGAATTGTGAAAGCGAGGCCGCCGTACAGCACCGCAGGCACCGCCATGATGATGAACATCCAGCGCCAGGCTTCCATGCCGAACCAGAGCTCCTCGCGCGAGCCGCCGGCCAGGTGCGCCAACAGCGCATCGATAGCCAACGAAACGAAGATTCCGGTCACGATCGCCAGCTGCTGCAGCGACCCAAGCCTGCCGCGGATGCGCGGCGGAGACGTCTCGGCGATGTAGGCGGGCGCGATGACCGATGCCACGCCGACACCGATGCCACCGATGACGCGGAACAGACCGAACATCCAGACATTGGCGGCCAGTCCGGTGCCGAATGCGCTGATGAGGAACAGCAATGCGGCGATCTTCATCACAGACAGCCGGCCGATCTTGTCGGCGAGCCTGCCGGCCACCACCGCGCCGAGCGCCGCGCCGATCAACGCCGCAGCGACCGCGGCGCCCGTCACCCCCTTGCTGATCTGGAAATTGTCCTCGACGGCGGCTACCGCACCGTTGATCACCGCGCTGTCGTATCCGAACAACAGCCCGCCAAGGGCTGCTACCGAAGCGATACGGACGACGCGGCCGCTGTGCTCCGTGTCTTCGTAATCGACCCCTGTCGAAGCATCACCGGCGGGTCCGTGAGTCATATGACGCCCTTCCGCAGCATTGCGTGATTTGGGTCACATTCAATCACAGACACCGGATTACGCGGTGCGTTCTCCGAACCGCGTAATCAGTTGGGAATGAATGACACGCAGATCATCGGGACAGAGTTGGGCCAGCGAAGAAATGTGCTGTCGTCGAGCGCCGCCGGGTACCTCAACATCGTTGGGGACTACCAGCACAGGGCATCCCGCGCGCTCGGCCGCCGCGGTTCCCGTGACCGAGTCCTCGACGGCAAGACACTCCTCGGGCGCCAAATCCAGCAACGCAGCGGCCCGCATGTAAGGGTCGGGTGCGGGCTTGCCGCAGGGCACCTCGTCACCGCACACCGAGACCGAGAAGTAATGGCGCCCAATGCTGTTGAGTGCACGATCGGTGAGGAACCGCTGGGTGTTCGTCACAAGAGCCATCGAAATGCCTTCGGCCGCAAGCGCTTCCAGTAGTTCCTCGGCGCCCTCGCACCACGGCAATCCGCCGTCGAACAGGTCGGCGGTGTATTCGTGCAGCCATCGGCTGGATTCGGCCATTGCGGTCGGATCGTGGTCGAGACCGAGATCGGCGTACACCGTCCGGATCGTGTTCTCCGCCGTACTGCCCACAAGTGACGCGCGAACATCCGGGGTGAGGACACCTTCGTGACGCGCGTAGAGCGCGGCAAGCGAGACGTCCCACAACTTTTCGGAGTCGACAAGCGTGCCGTCCATGTCGAACAGCACCGCGCGCATGCTCAGTCCTCCGGGTTGTAGCCGAGGTTGGGCGCCAGCCATCGCTCGGCTTCGGCCAGCGTCCACCCCTTGCGCTTCGCGTAGTCGGCGACCTGGTCCTGGGCCAACCGGCCGACCACGAAGTACTGCGACTGCGGGTGCGAGAAGTACCAGCCGCTGACGGCGGCACCGGGCCACATCGCCATCGACTCGGTCAGCTCGATGCCGGTCCGGTCCTGGACGTCCATCAACTCCCAGAGCGTCGTCTTCTCGGTGTGCTCCGGGCAGGCCGGATAGCCGGGGGCGGGCCGGATTCCGACGTAGCGCTCCTCGATGAGCGCCTCGTTGTCCAGGTGCTCGTCCGGCTGGTAACCCCAGAACTCCTTGCGAACCCTTTCGTGCATCCGTTCGGCAAAAGCCTCTGCCAGCCGGTCGGCGAGCGACTCCAGCAGGATCGCGCTGTAGTCGTCGTTGGCCGCCTTGAACTCGGCGATCTTGTCCTGGCTGCCGAGCCCCGCGGTGACGGCGAACGCGCCGACGTAGTCCGGTGCGCCAGTTTCTCTGGGCGCGACGAAGTCGCCCAGCGACCTGTTCGGGATGCCGGCCCGGTGCTCGCCCTGCTGGCGCAGGTTGTGCAACGTGGTCAGCACCTCGGTGCGGGTGTCGTCGGTGTACACCTCGATGTCGTCACCAACCGCGTTCGCCGGGAAGAATCCGATCACCCCGTTGGCCGTCAGCCATTTCTCCTTGATCAGCGTGTCCAGCATCTCCTGGGCGTCGTCGTACAGCTTGCGCGCCGCCTCACCCGAGGCCGGGTTGTTGAGGATGTCGGGGAACCGGCCCTTCATCTCCCACGCATTGAAGAACGGCTGCCAGTCGATGTACTCGCGCAGCTCGGCGAGGTCGTAGCCCGTGAACTCGCGCACGCCCAGAAGAACGAGCGGCCGATGGTGACGCTGGAGAAGGCCCGCGCCAACCGGACCCCGATCGAGTGGGATGGCTACACACCCCCGGTGCCCGCCCAGGGTCTGGGCGTGCCGCTCGCGCAGCGACGCGTAGTCCTTCTCGGTGGCCTCGAGCAGGGCGGGCCGCTGCTTGTCGTCGAGCAGCGCGGCCGCGACGGGCACCGAGCGCGAAGCGTCCTTGACCCAGACCACTGGGCCGCTACGCCGCGGTGCGATTTTCACGGCGGTGTGGGCGCGTGAGGTGGTCGCGCCGCCGATCAGCAGCGGGATCTCCAGCCCGGCGCGTTCCATCTCGACGGCGAAGTTGCTCATCTCGTCCAGCGACGGGGTGATCAGACCCGACAGCCCGATGATGTGGGCGTCGTGTTCCTTGGCCGCGTCCAGGATCTTCTGCGCGGGCACCATCACACCCAGGTCGATCACTTCAAAGTTGTTGCACTGCAGGACGACTCCGACGATGTTCTTGCCGATGTCGTGCACGTCGCCCTTCACGGTCGCCATCACGATGGTGCCGTTGGTGTCCTTGCTTGCCGCAGCGCCGGACTCTTCTTTCTCCGCCTCGATGTACGGCAGCAGGTAGGCGACTGCCTTCTTCATCACCCGGGCCGACTTCACCACCTGGGGCAGGAACATCTTGCCGGAGCCGAACAGGTCGCCGACGACGTTCATGCCGTCCATCAGCGGGCCCTCGATCACCTCGATCGGCCGCCCACCCGCGGCGGCGATCTCGGCGCGCAGCTCCTCGGTGTCCTCGTCGACGTGGGCGTCGATGCCCTTCACCAAGGCATGGGTGATCCGTTCGCGGACCGGCAGGCTGCGCCACTCTGCCGCCCCCGGCTCCTCGGACTTGTCGGACTTGTTGAATCGTTCGGCGATTTCCAGGAGCCGTTCAGCCGCATCCGGACGACGGTTCAGCACGACGTCCTCGATGCGATCGCGCAATTCCGGGTCGATCGAGTCGTAGGGCACCAGCGCACCGGCGTTCACAATGCCCATGTCCAGGCCGGCTTTGATGGCGTGGTACAGGAACACGGCGTGGATCGCTTCGCGGACGGGGTTGTTGCCGCGGAACGAGAACGACACGTTCGAGATGCCGCCGGAGATGTGCACCCCGGGCAGGTTGTCCTTGATCCAGCGGCACGCCTCGATGAAGTCGATCCCGTAGGTCGCGTGCTCCTCGATGCCGGTGGCCAACGCGAAGCAGTTCGGGTCGAAGATGATGTCCTCGGGCGGGAAGCCGACCTCTTCGGTGAGGATCCGGTAGGCCCGTCCGCAGATCTCCTTGCGGCGCTCCAGGTTGTCTGCCTGGCCCTGCTCGTCGAACGCCATCACGACGACGGCGGCGCCGTATTTGCGGCACAGCCGGGCTTCGCGGACGAACTTGTCCTCGCCCTCCTTCATGGAGATCGAGTTGACGATCGGCTTGCCCTGCACGTTCTTCAGGCCCGCCTCGATGACCTCCCACTTCGAGGAGTCGATCATCACCGGGACGCGGCTGATGTCCGGTTCGGCCGCGATCAGCTTGGTGAACCGGTCCATCGCGGCGACGCCGTCGATCATGCCCTCGTCCATGTTGATGTCGATGACCTGCGCACCGACCTCGACCTGCTGCAGGGCCACCGACAGCGCGGTGTCGTAGTCCTCGGCCTTGATCAGGTTGCGGAACCGGGCCGAGCCGGTGATGTTGGTGCGCTCCCCGATGTTGACGAACAGCGAGTCCTCGGTGATGTTGAGCGGCTCCAACCCGGCCAGCCGGGTGGCCACCGGGATCTCCGGTACCGTCCGCGGCGGCTTGCCTTCGACGGCCTTGGCGATCTCGGCGATGTGCGGCGGCGCAGTCCCACAGCAGCCGCCGACCAGGTTGACCAGACCGGCCTCGGCGAACTCGGCGACGTAACCGGCCTGACGCTTCGGGGTCTCGTCGTACTCGCCGAAGGCGTTGGGCAGGCCGGCGTTCGGGTAGCAGGAGACGAAAGTGTCCGCGATGCGCGAGATCTCGGCGAGGTACGGCCTCATCTCGGGCGCGCCCAGGGCGCAGTTGAGGCCGACCGCCAGCGGCCTGGCGTGCCGGATCGAGTTCCAGAACGCCTCGGTGACCTGACCCGACAGCGTCCGCCCGGACGCATCGGTGATGGTGCCTGAGATGATCACCGGCCAGCGGCGTCCGCGGTCGTCGAACAGCGTCTCCAGGGCGAACACCGCCGCCTTGGCGTTGAGCGTGTCGAAGATCGTCTCGACGATGAGCAGGTCGGCGCCGCCGTCGACCAGGCCTCTGGCCGCGTCGAGGTAGGCGGCGACCAGCTGGTCGTAGGACACGTTGCGGGCACCGGGGTCGTTGACGTCCGGCGAGATCGACGCGGTGCGCGTGGTCGGGCCGAGTGCGCCGGCGACGTAGCGGGGCTTCTCCGGGGTGCTGAACCCGTCGCAAGCCTGACGCGCCAGCGCGGCGCCGGCGTAGTTCAGCTCATAGCTCAGCTCGGCCATGTCGTAGTCGGACAGCGAGATCGCGTTCGCGTTGAAAGTGTTCGTCTCGATGATGTCGGCGCCCGCCTCGAGATACTCCCGGTGGATGCCCTCGATGATCTGAGGCTGTGTCAGGGTGAGCAGGTCGTTGTTGCCGACGACATCGCTCGGCCAGTCGGAGAACCGCTCGCCGCGGTAGCCGGCCTCGTCGGGCCGGTCCCGCTGGATCGCCGTGCCCATCGCCCCGTCGATCACCATGATCCGCTGACGCAGGGCTGCGGTCAGTTCGTCGGTGCAGTCGGGGCGAATGTTCGGCTCAAAGGCGGTCACGCGCGCTCCTTCCATACTGGAAGGCGTCCTTGACTTCGCCGAGCGTGGCGGATACCGAGGGGGACCAGGCCCCCCGAGTAGCCGTTGCAACGCCTCTCGACGGTAAAAAGTCTACGTCGTCCTGTGACGGACGTCTGGACGCCCAACCATCGCCGCGATCGCCAGCTCACCGATCCTGGCGGCAATGTCGTCGCCTTCTAGGTTAACCAGAGTGCAGCTGAACGTATTTCGACACGACGGCGTCGTGGGCGTGGTCGTTCGCGACACTCATCACATCCGGGTAGTCCGTCTACCAAATCGGTCTCGTGTCCATAAGGCTCGCCGAGCCCGCCCAAGCCTTACGCTGGCGTAGTGACCCCGTCGGATGCGACCGGCCGTAGACCCGCCGACCTGCCCGAACTGACCAACACCATCGTGGTGGCGGCGTTCGAGGGCTGGAACGACGCCGGCGATGCGGCCAGCGACGCGCTGGAGCACCTCGATGCCATCTGGGAGGCCGAGCCGCTCATCGAGATCGACGACGAGGCCTATTACGACTACCAGGTGAACCGGCCGGTCATCCGCCAGATCGACGGCGTCACCCGTGAGCTGGTGTGGCCGTCGATGCACATCTCGCACTGCCGCCCGCCGGGCTCCGACCGCGACATCGTGCTCATGCACGGCGTCGAGCCGAATATGAGGTGGCGCACATTCTGCGCCGAGTTGTTGGCCATCGCCGACAAGCTCAACGTCGACACGGTCGTGATCCTCGGCGCGCTGCTGGCCGACACGCCGCACACGCGGCCGGTGCCGGTCTCCGGTGCGGCCTACTCTCCCGACTCGGCCAAGTTCTTCGGGCTCGAGGAGACCCGCTACGAGGGGCCGACGGGTATCGCCGGAGTGTTCCAGGACGCCTGCGTGGCGGCTGGCATCCCCGCAGTGACGTTCTGGGCGGCGGTCCCGCACTACGTCTCGCAGCCGCCAAGCCCGAAGGCGACCGTGGCGCTGCTGCGCCGCGTCGAGGACGTCCTGGACATCGAGGTCCCGCTGGCCGACCTGCCCACCCAGGCCGAGGAGTGGGAGGAGGCGGTCAGCGAGATGACCGCCGAGGACGAGGAGATCGCGGAGTACGTGGCCTCCCTCGAACAGCGCGGCGACGCCGAGGTCGACATGACCGAGGCCCTGGGCAAGATCGACGGCGACGCGCTGGCCGCCGAGTTCGAGCGCTATCTGCGCCGCCGCGGCCCCGGCTTCCGCGGCTAGCTACACCTTCTCGGGCGTGGGCGCCTTCCAGGTTCCGTTCAGTGCATCGGGCTTGGGCCAGTACAGCCGCAGAACCAGCGAGAAGGGGCCCTGCGGTGCCGGCAACCAGTTGGCTTCCTTGTCCAGGCCCGGTGACCTGTTCTGGATGTAGAACGTGTAGCCGCCGTCTCGGTCGGGAACCAGGCTCGGCAGCATCGGCGAGTTGATGAGATAGCGGTTGATCGGGTTGGCGACCAGCAGGCTTTGGGGCAGCTCGTACATGGTCAGCGACCAGAACGCGTTGACCGGCGGCAGCTGATCTTTCGGGAAGCGGAACGTGTAGTTGTTCGCCCCGGTCAGCGGTTGGCCCTCGGCGTCGTGAGTGGAATTGGGGTAGAGCGCCTCGGCAGCGGTATTTCCATAGATGCCGAACACCGCACCCGCCATCCGATTGAGGTAGTTGCCCTTCAAATCTTCTGCGGTTCCGAACAATTGGGCCGAGCCGACTTCACCGGTCTCGAGTTTTGCCGTCGCGAAGCTGTTGAACTCGGCCCACGCATCGGCGATCCCGGCCTCGACTGCGGCACGCAGTTCGGGGCTCAGCTCGTCGACATCGAAGTTCCCGTCCGGCCCGATTCCGATGGCGGCGAAGCGGTCGCGCACCTCTCTCTCCCCGGGCGGCGTCGGTGCGAACCGCAGCGCGAAATTGAGGACCTCGAAGAACTGCGGAGAGGTTTTCTGTTGGTCCGGTGTGAGCGGCGGCACGAAGTCGATCGCGGGCGCGGGTGCGGGCGGCGGCTGGTTCAGAAACACAGAGAGCGGGGTTGCCTGGTAGCCCGCCTGGATCTCCTTGACCTTTTCGAGGTCGGACGGGCCGAACAACTGTGTGCGGTAGAGGACGAGCATTAGCTCGGTGTCGGAGCGGATGACCTCGTTGATGCCTTCGGGCTTGTCGCCCTTCCAGTTTGGGCCCGCCAGCAGGTATCTGCCACCGCCATTGCCGGTGGTGCGGCTGCCGACATACGCCTCGTTGTAGGTGTAGGCATCGACGAACTGCAGCGAGTAGTAACGCTCCTGTTCGATCGGCGGCACAGCCAGCACCAACGGCTCGGCGCGCAGATCGGCGCCGACCGCCGAGTAGGGTGTGTCCGAGTTGGGCGTTTGGATGGTCTTGTCCTCGGGCGTGTAAACCCTTGCCGCGCTATGAACCTCGTTCCAACCGCCCTTGTACTCGCGATCGTGTTCGTTGACGAAGTAGGAGTACACCACCCGGTAGTTGTCGACGATCGGAAAGCCGTAGATGTAGGCCTCTTTTGCGGTCGCGCGCGCCTGGTCGGGCGTGACGGCGGGCAACCGCGTCATTTCTCTATCTCTCGGGTGCGGGCGCTCATCGAGCGCCCCAGCGCCTCCACTTCGGCGTCCATTTGCGGCAACAGGTCCGGAACGACCTTCAACGTGCTGGCCTCGCCGAGGCGCGTGGACAGCAGCGGCTTGAGCCAGCGCAGAAGCACCACGTAGTCGGGGCAGTAGATGTAGCGCTTGCGCGCTTCGATGCCCTTGACGAACGCCTTGCCGCACGCTTCGACCGACGTTGTCTTACCCAGCGGCCCGGGCAGCGCGTCGAGCATCTTGCGGAAGCTCGGCAGGTCCGATTTGGCGTCCTGCACCAAGGGCGTGTCGATCCACAGCATGTGAGCGGACCCGACGTCGACGCCGTGGTGGGCGACCTCGAGCCGCAACGCGTTGACGAAATGTTCGACCCCGGCCTTCGAGATGTCGTACGGCGCGAGACCCGGCGACGCGGCAAAGGCTGCCGCCGAGGACACCACCAGCACGTAGCCTCGTCGTTCGAGTACCGACGGCAGCGCAGCACGAACGGTGTTGAAGACTCCGACGATGTTGACGTCGACCAACGTCCGGAATGCCTCGGGGTCGACCTTGAGCACCGACCCGTATGTCGAGATCCCGGCATTGGCCATCACGACGTCGATACCGCCGAACCGGTCGACCGCGCGGGCCGCGACGCGTTCTATGGCGGTCAGGTCACGGACATCGGCGACTTCGGTGAGCACCCTGTCGTCGCCGAGATCGGCGCCGATCTCGCCCAGCGCATCCTTGTCGACGTCGGTCAAGACCAACCGGGCGCCCTTGTCGTGCAGCCGCCGCGCCACTTCGGCGCCCACTCCGCGCGCACCGCCGGTGATCAAAACAACCTTCTGATTGACGGCACTCATTTGCACTCCCTTACTCAGGCGTTCTACAACTCGACGCCCAGCAACGCGTCGACCGCCAGCGCGACTGTCCGTGGTGCGTCGGCGTCATGACCTCCGTACTGCAACGCGTCTGTGGCCCAACCATCCAGCGCGGCAAGGGCTTTCGGCGTATCGAGATCGTCGGCGAGATAACCGCGAACCCTGGTGATCACGTCGGCGGCGTCCGGTCCCGTGGGCAGCGCGGTCGCCTCGCGCCACCGCCGCAACCTCGTGACAGCCTCCGACAGCACCGCCTCGCTCCACGACCGGTCCGCGCGGTAGTGACCAGCCAGCAGACCCAGCCGGATTGCGGCGGGCTCGACGCCGTCGGCGCGCAGCCGCGACACCAGCACCAGATTTCCGCGGCTCTTGCTCATCTTGTGGCCGTCCCAGCCGATCATTCCCGCGTGCACGTAGTGACGGGCGAATCTCCGCTCCCCCGTGACACTCTCGGCATGCGCGGCGGAGAACTCGTGATGCGGGAAGATCAAGTCGCTGCCGCCACCCTGAATGTCCAGTCCGGTCCCGATCCGAGCCAACGCGATCGCGGCGCATTCGACATGCCAGCCGGGCCTGCCGGGCCCGAACGGTGACGGCCAACTGGGCTCACCGGGCCGTTGCGCGCGCCACAGCAGCGCATCGAGTTCGTCGCTCTTGCCTGGGCGGGTGGGATCACCGCCGCGCTCACCGAACAGCCGAAGCATGGTGTCGCGGTCGTAGCCCGACTCGTAGCCGAATTGCGTGGTGGCATCGGCGCGGAAATAGACGTCGGGGTATTCGGCGTCATCGACGACGTAGGCCGCGCCTGAGGCGAGCATTTTCTCTACCAGCTCGACGACCTCGGCGATGGCCTCCGTGGCCGCGACGTAGGAGTGCGGCGGAACGATCCGCAATGCCGTCATGTCCTCCGCGAACAACGCGGTCTCGCGGTCGGCGAGCGCCCGCCAGTCGACGCCGTCACGAAGTGCCCGCTCGAACAGCGGATCGTCGACGTCGGTGATGTTCTGCACATAGTTCACCCGGTGACCGGCATCCAGCCACAGCCGGTGCACGAGGTCGAACGTCAGATAGGTGGCGGCGTGGCCCAGGTGGGTGGCGTCGTAGGGGGTGATGCCGCAGACGTACATGGTGGCCGTATCACCGGCCGACACCGGCCGCACCTGCCGGTCGGCGGTGTCGTACAGCCTCAGCTGCGGACCGCGTCCCGGCAGTGCGGGGACGCTCGGCGCCTGCCACGACTGCATGCCCTCGACTCTAGGGGGTTCGCCGCGGACCGCCTCTGATGAGGGACCGGATCGCGGTCAGCAGCACGTCGGCGAGCTCCTGGCGGCACATCAACAAATCGGGAAGATAGGGGTCGCGGCGGTTGTAGATCAGCGGCGAACCGTCCAGCCGCGAGGCGTGCATGCCGGCCGCCCTGACCACACCCGCGGGGGCGGCGGAATCCCATTCCCACTGGCCGCCCGCGTGCAAGTAGGCGTCGACCTCGCCGCTCACCACCGCCATCGCCTTGGCACCTGCCGAGCCGATCCTGATCAGCTCGATGTCCATCTGGTCGGCCAGCCGCCACAACACCGCGGGTGGACGGCTCGCGCTGGCCGTGATGCGGATGGGGCCATCGCGGCGGGGTGCGGGCGGGGCGACGGTGTCGCTGCGGAAGACCTCGCCGAACGCCGGCAGCGCCACGGCCGCGTCAGTGATCCCGCCGTCAGATCCGTTGGGGCCCGGGCTCGCCGGCCCACCGGCGCCAAACCGCTGCCACAAGGCGATGTGCACGGCCCAGTCGTTGCGCAAGGTCGAGAACTCCCAGGTTCCGTCGAGCGGGTCGACGATCCACACCCGATCGGCGTGCACCCGCGACAGATCGTCGACGGCTTCTTCCGACAGCACCGCATCAGCGGGGCGTTCGCGGGCAAGCCCGTCGAGGATCAGCCTGTTCGCCCGCCTGTCGCCGGCGTCGCCGAGCTCGTAGGGATCCCAGAATCCGTCCTGCCGACGCACCTCGAGGAGCAGCTCACCGGCGTCGCGGGCCAGCTCGGCGGCCAGCGCTGCGTCGGTCAGGGTCACACGTGCAGTATTGCCGACTAAGGAGGGGGTGGCCGACCGGGCCATCACGGTCAACCCGTCAGAACGCTGGCCACGGGATGGGGCGATGGCGATCGGGCGTCGGCATCACCGGATTGTCCAGCAGCGCAACGGCTCTGCGACGCAGCGCATCGACCTCGCGGCCGGTGACGTGTTCGCGCAGCTGCACACCGAGCGTGCCGCGCACCTCGTCCCGCAATCGGGCGACGGTCTCCAGCGTTTCGTCGTCGACGGGTTTGCCTGCCCACCCCCACAGCACGGTGCGCAGCTTGTCCTCGACATGCATGCTCACGCCATGGTCGACGCCGTACACATGGCCGTCGACCCCACATAGGATGTGGCCGCCCTTGCGGTCGGCATTGTTGATCAGCACGTCGAACACCGCCATGCGGCGCAGCCGGGCGTCATCGGCGTGGACCAGAATGACCTCGTCACCCGAGTAGTCGAAGGCGCGCAGCACCGGCAGGAAACCGGGCGGAATGTGGCCTGCGGGAAGCAGATCCACCAGGTCGGGTCCGGTTTCAGTTTCCTCACCGACCTCATCGCCGGGCTGGTCCACCCACAGCTGAAGCATTCCCCTGCCCGCGGGCCCCTCGCGGATGATGGTGTAGGGCACCACGTCCCAGCCGAGTGCGGCGGACACCAAGTAGGCGGCGAGCTCTCGACCCGCCAGCGTGCCGTCGGGGAAATCCCAGAGCGGAGCCTCACCGGCGACGGGCTTGTAGACGCAATGCACGGTCAGCTCATCGAGGCGTGCCTCGCAGAGAAACGTGGCGTTGCTTGCGGAACGGATACGTCCGATGACGGTCAGTTCGCCGCGCCGCAACGCCTCGCAATCGCTAGGCGTCGGGTTCATCGTCGGGCTCGAGCAGACTCCGCCGATAGCCGTTGGTGCGCACACAGATGTGGCCGTCCGGGTCGAGGGGCTCGTCGCAGAGCGGACACGGCGGTCGGCCGGCCGAGATGACGCGGTTGGAGCGGGTTGCGAACTGGCGTGCCGATTCGGGCGTCAGGAACACCCGCACGGCGTCGGGCCCGTCCTCGGCGTCATCGAGCACCACCGACGCATCGAACTCGGTGTCGGAGACCGCGAGCAGCTCGACCACCACCGTCTGCGCCTCGGAATCCCAGCCGAGGCCCATCGTGCCGACCCTGAACTCGGCGTCGACGGGAGTCACCAGCGGGCTCAGGTCCTCCACCTCGGTCTCGGGCGGGATCGGTGTGCCGAACCGGCGGTTGATCTCGAGCAACAACGCCGCGATCCGCTCAGCGAGCACGGCGACCTGCTGCTTCTCCAGCACCACCGAGATGACCCGCTTGTCGTGCACGGCTTGCAGGTAGAAGGTGCGATTGCCGGGCTGCCCGACGGTCCCGGCCACGAAACGGTCGGGTGTGCGGAAGACGTG
>LZSH01000005.1 GCA_001665255.1 Mycobacteriaceae bacterium 1482268.1
CCGCGCCGCCGGTGAGGTGCGCGTCGCGATGACCCGCAACGGCGGCAGCATGGCCGACCCCGGCTCGGTGTCCTATCTGTTCTCCCGCAAGGGTGTCGTCACGCTGGAGAAAAACGGCCTGACCGAGGACGACGTGCTGACCGCGGTGCTCGAAGCCGGCGCCGAGGAGATCAATGACCTGGGCGACAGCTTCGAAATCCTTTCCGAGCCAACTGATCTCGTCACTGTGCGTACCGCGCTGCAGGACGCGGGCATCGACTACGACTCAGCCGAGGCCGGCTTTCAGCCGTCGGTCACCGTGCCCCTCGACGCCGACGGTGCGCGCAAGATCATGAAGCTGGTCGACGCGCTGGAGGACAGCGACGACGTCCAGGACGTGTTCACCAACGCCGACATTCCAGACGAAATCCTCGCCCAGATCGAGGAGTGAAACCGCGGTGAGGCGTAGCCGCTAGCGCTGGCCGCTGGTGTGGGCGAAGTCGTCCTCGTGGTCCGCGGTGTCGTCGAACGCCCTGGCCCGCGCGTCGGCCTCGGGGCTGCCCGAGAACAAACTCGACGACACACGCGCCGTTTCGCCCTCGTCGTCGTTGCGGCGTGGTGCGACAGTGGTGACCGTTTCGGCGGCCTCGATCCGCTGCGTCGGCAGTACCTGGTGATGCTGCACCCAACTGACCATGCCTTCGCGCACGGCGCAACGCAGGTCGAACAGGGCACCCGCGTTCGGGGCACTGACCACGATCCGCACGCGCACCGCTCCGCCGACGGCGTCGGTCACCTGAAGAACGCCACGGCGGCCGTCCCACAGCTCGCTGTTGGCCAGCAGCCGGTCCAGTTCGGCACGCATCTCGTCGAACTGGACCGAGAAGTCCACGTCGAATTCGACGGTGCCCATGATCTCGGTGGCGCTACGGGTCCAGTTTTCGAACGGCTCGGTGGTGAAGTAGGTGCACGGCAACACCAGCCGCCGTTCGTCCCAGAGGCGGACGACGACATAGCTCAGCGTGATCTCCTCGATGCGACCCCACCACTGGCCGTCCTCGAGTTGCACGACATCGCCGACGCGGATCGCGCCGGAGAACGCGATCTGCATACCGGCGAACACCGCACCCAACGAGGTCTGCGCAGCAAGGCCCGCAACCACCGACAGCACTCCGGCCGACGCGAACACCGTCGTGCCGATATCGGAGAACCTGGGGAAGGTCATCAGGATCGCGGCTGCGCCCAGCACCACCACAAGCGCGATCGCCAGCCTGCGCAACACAGTGACCTGCGTGCGGATCCGCCGCCATTGGCGATCTTCGTCGGCTATCTCGACGTCCCCACCGCCGTAGCGGACGATCGCGCGTCGTTCGCAGACCTGCACCAGACTGGTCATCAGCCAGGTCAGGGCGGCGATCAACAGGATCAGCAGCGTGTGGTCAAGCCAGCCGCGCCAGCTGTCGGCCGGAACCGACGTGCGCTGCACGGCGATCGACGAAGCGAACACCACGAGCACGGCCCGCAGTGGCATCCGGGTCAGTTCGGCGATGTCACAGATCAGCGCGCTGCGGCGGCCGATGCGCATCAGCAGCCAGGAGATGACCATCCCCAGCAGGTATGCGGCCACCAGGGCGCCTGCGGCCCAGGACAGTGTGACGGCGAGATTGGTTGCGGACTGCAATTCTTTCTCGTCGGGCATCGTGTGAGTTCAGCTCCCACGGGTTGACGTCAGGTCCCTCGCGACGTTAGCGACGGTCGGCGCCGCCGTCACATCGGGCGTACGGGTAAGTCCCATACCCATCGCCGCGGAACGCCAAAGAGCCGTATGGCAGTGATACTCGACACGGACGGCAGGTTCCAGTCGGTAGGCCGGCGTGGGGCGTGATCTTCGTTGTGCTGTGGCCGTTTTGGCTGCTGTTCACGGTGCTGGCGTGCGCAGGATGGTGGCGATCGAGCGCGACGGCCACGAGGTTGGCGAGGCGGCGTGTCATTGCCCGGCGATGTCGGTCAACCACGCTAAGCTGCCGTCGAACAGATGTTCACAGAAGGTGGTTGGCGTGCGCGTAATGGGAGTGGATCCCGGCTTGACGCGGTGCGGGCTTTCGGTGATCGAGAGCGGCAAGGGTCGGCAGGTCATCGCGCTTGATGTCGACGTCGTGCGAACCTCGTCCGACGTACCGCTGCCGTCGCGGCTGCTGACCATCAGCGACACCGTCGAGCACTGGATGGACACCCACCGTCCCGACGTCATCGCGATAGAGCGGGTGTTCGCCCAGCAGAACGTCTCGACCGTGATGGGCACCGCGCAGGCGGGCGGCGTGATCGCGCTGGCCGCCGCCAGACGCGGCATCGACGTGCATTTCCATACGCCCAGCGAGGTGAAGGCCGCGGTCACCGGAAACGGCGGTGCAGACAAGGCGCAGGTGACAGCGATGGTGACGAAAATCCTTGCGTTGCAGACCAAGCCGACACCTGCCGACGCCGCCGACGCCTTGGCGCTTGCCATCTGTCACTGTTGGCGCGCACCGATGCTGGCACGCATGGCGGCGGCTGAGGCGATGGCCGCCGAACAGAAGCGGAAGTACCGGGCCCGACTCAAGGCGGCACGATGATCGCATCCGTTCGCGGTGAAGTTCTCGACGTGGCACTCGATCACGTCGTCATCGAGGCAGCCGGCGTCGGCTATCGCGTGAACGCGACACCGTCCACACTGTCGACGTTGCGGCGCGGGACCGAAGCCCGGCTGGTGACGGCAATGATCGTGCGCGAGGACTCGATGACCCTCTACGGATTCGCGGACGCCGACGCGCGCGATCTGTTCACCACGCTGCTGTCGGTGTCCGGTGTCGGCCCGAAGATCGCCTTGGCCACCCTGGCCGTGCACGACGCGCCCGCGTTGCGCCAGGCACTGGCCGACGGCGATGTGACCG
>LZSH01000006.1 GCA_001665255.1 Mycobacteriaceae bacterium 1482268.1
CGATGCCCAGTACTGGCGACGGCATTCCCGCCAGCCGGTGCAGTTTGCCGAAAGCGTGCGAACAGTGGCGGCGCTGGGATGCTCGGTGCTGATGGAGATCGGCCCGCAACCGGTGCTCACCGGGGCGGCCGTGCAGGTATGGCCGGAGCATCTCGCCGCGCCGCGGGCGATCGTCTCGCTGCGTAAAGGCATCGGCGACCGTCGCCAGATCGCCGATGCACTCGCCGCCACCTACGTCGGCGGCCACCGGCCCAATTTCGCTGCGCTGCACAGTCAGCCGCGGCGCAGAGTCGAGTTGCCCACCTATCCGTTCCAGCGCCGCCGGTTCTGGCCCAAGACGTCCAGCATCTCCATCGACGGCCCCGCGGTGTCCGGAATCCTAGGCAACGCAAAAGACCTCGCCACCGGCGACTCCGTCTACACCAGCAGGTTGTCGGTCAAGTCGCAGCCGTGGCTGTCTGACCATGTCATCTATGGCACCGTCGTCGTGCCCGGGGCGACGTACGCGGCGATGGCGTTGGCCGCCGTCGGTTCGCCCGCGCGGGTGAAAGACGTCTTCTTCTACGAGCCGATCATTCTGCCCGAGAAGGCTTCCCGCGAGGTACAGCTGACGTTGCATCCCCTGGAGGGCTCGGGCGAGTGGAGCTTCCGGGTGCACAGCCGCCCCTACGGTGATCGCGACGCCGACTGGTCGCTCAACGCCGACGGCACAGTCGCCAACGGCGTGGACGACGACGCGGCAGCCGATGACGCTGAGGCCGTCGACGAGGCAATCGAGCGGTTGAACCGCATGCGGCCGCAGGAGCTGTTCGAAACGTTCGCCGACATGGAGCTGGCGTGGGGGCCGACCTGGTCGGGTTCCCTGAAGTCGCTGTGGCTCGGTGACGGCGAGGCGATCGGCGACATCCTCGTCGGTGAAGAACTCGCTGACCAGCTGGGCACCGAGCCGATGCACCCGGTGCTGATGGATCTGTGCACCGGCGTCGCCTTCCCCGCGTTCCCGGCGCTTCTGGCGGCCGAGCAGGGAGTCAACGATCTGTTCCTGCCGCTGCGGTACGGACAGGTGTGGCTGCGGGAGAAGATGCCGCGCCGGTTCTATTGCCGCGCGAGGTGGCACAACAGTGCCCTCGACAGCGAAACGCAGGTGTTCGACCTCGATTTCCTCGATCGCGATGGCCGCCGGCTGGGAGGGATTCGCGAGTTCACGGTCAAACGCGCGCCGCGCGAGGCGCTGCTGCGCGGCCTCGGCGGTGACGCCACCCGGTTGCTGTACACCCTGGGCTGGCACGAGGTGCCGCTGCCGGAGTCGAGCGCCGAGAGCGCGAGCGGCACCTGGCTGATCGCCGGATTCGAGGAACTGGCCGCAAAGGTGCCGGGCTGCATCCCGTTCGACCGCAGCGCGGACACAGAGCCATTGGGACAGCTGCTGACACAGGCGCAGGAAAGCGGCATGCCGTTCTCTGGTGTCGTCTGGCGCAGCGCCGGGCCGGGTGCCCACGAGTCGACCGAAGACGTCGCCGCACGCCTCGATTCCGAGATCGCCCAGCTGCTCAGCGCCGTGCACACCACGCAAGGCGGCGCGCAAAACGGCGGCGTGAAACTGCCGAACGGCCTCTGGATCATCACCGAGCGGGCGGTGGCCACCGAATCGGGCGAACCGGTCGACCCGGCGCAGGCAGCACTGTGGGGATTCGGGCGCACCACGATCAACGAGGAACCGGCGTTGCGCGCCAGGCTGGTCGATTGCGACGGGTCCGACGAGGCGGTGGCCGCACTGGCCAACCTGTTGGCCGCGCCGGTCGAGGAGCCGGAACTGGCGCTGCGGCAAGGGAAGCTGCTGGCGTCACGGTTGTTGCCGTGGTCGCGCAGTGGCCATCTCACGGTGCCGCGTTCGACCGACTACGTGCTCGCGCCGACCGAACGGGGCGCGATCGACAACCTGCGGTTGATCGAGGCGGACATGCCGCCGCCGGACGAGGGCTACGTGCAGGTGCGGGTGGAGGCCGCGGGTCTCAACTTCCGGGATGTGCTCAACGTGCTGGGCCTCTACCCAGGCGATCCGGGGCCGATCGGCGGGGATTTCGCGGGCGTCGTCACGCAGCTGGGGAGCGGCGTCACCGGTCTCGAGGTCGGCCAGCGCGTCTACGGCTTCATGCAGGGCGCCTTCTCCAGCCGGTTCAACGTGCCGGGCCAATTGGTGGCGCCGGTTCCCGACGGGCTTGGACCGGTGGCCGCCGCCACCATTCCCGCCGCGGCGCTCACCGCCCGGCTCGCGTTCGACTGGGCGAAGTTGCAGCCGGGTGATCGCGTGCTCATACACGCCGCCAGCGGCGGCGTCGGGCTGGCCGCGATCCAGATGGCACAGCAACACGGCGCCACAGTCTTCGCGACGGCCAGCACCTACAAGCGCGCGACGC
>LZSH01000007.1 GCA_001665255.1 Mycobacteriaceae bacterium 1482268.1
GGTGCTCACCGGTGACTCGTTGTTCATCGGCGACGTCGGCAGACCCGATCTGGTCAACATCGGCGATAGCTCGACGAGTGACCTGGCCGCGGCGATGTTTCACACCATTCACGACAAGCTGATGCAGCTACCTGACTACGTGCAGGTGATGCCTGCGCACGGCGCCGGGTCGTCCTGTGGCAAGAACCTGTCGACGGAACTCACGTCCACGATCGGCGCACAACGGTTGAGTAATCCGTCGGTCCGCCCGATGAGCGAAGAAGCTTTCGTCGAAATGATCACCCAGGGCCAGCCCGCCGCGCCGGCGTACTTCGCGTCCGACGCCGCGATGAACAAGCGTGTGCACCCGCTGCTTCAGTCGGACCGCTCCGTGCCCGAGATGACTGCGCGGCAGATCCGCGCCGCACTGGAAGCCGGCGTGCACGTGCTCGACGCCCGTGGCGTCGACGACTTCGCCGCCGGACATCTGCGCGGGTCCGTCAACGTCGGCTTCGACGGCCGGTTCGCCGAGACCGCCGGCATGGTGGCCGAGGTCGGCGACCAGATCGCGTTGATCACCTACCCCGGTGAGGAGCGGGAAGCCGCGCTGCGCCTGGCGCGGATCGGCTCGGACAACGCCGTCGGATATCTCAACGTCTCCCGCGCGGGTCAGTTCCCCGAAGAACTGGCCGACCTGGTGCAGACCGCGCCCCGGATGACCGTGGCCGAACTGGACGGGTTGTTGCGCGAGGACGCGGTGACCCTGATTGATATCCGCAACCCGGGTGAGCGCGAGAACGGTGTTATCCCCGGCTCTACGCATATCCCGCTCGCGCAG
>LZSH01000008.1 GCA_001665255.1 Mycobacteriaceae bacterium 1482268.1
CCCGCGTCAACGTCGTCAGACCGAAGGCGACACCGGCGACGACGGCGGCCGCTGCCGCCAGCCCGAACAGCAGCGCCGGGCCGCGCCGGCGAGGTTGTGTCTGCTCATTCCAGTCGTCCCACTCGTCACGCCGAAACTCGATCTCCGGTCGGCTGTCCGCGGGCGTCGGAACATAAGGCTGTTCGACGTGCGGCTCGTCCTCGACCTCGGACCAGGCCAGCGCAGTGACTGTAGGAGCTGCCTCGGCGCCGACGACCGCGGCCGCGGCGACGGGCGCGGCAGGAGCCACGGTGGTGGCCGCCTCGACGATTCGGCTGCGGCCGGCAATCAGCGCGGCGCCCGCAGCGGCCGTCAGCTGCGGTTGCGGTGTGGTGACCACGGCGGTGCGCAGGTGCTCGGAGAGCCGCTGCGTGACCAGCGGGATGCGGGCGCCCCCGCCGATCGTCGCGGCCGCCGAAATACTTGCCAGCGGCACGCGGTTGCGGTCCAGGGTGTCGAACAGGGCTGCAGTGAACTCGGCCAGCGACTCGTCGATCAGGCCCTCGAGTTCCATCCGCGTCATCCGGACGGTGGTCTCCAGCCCGGGCACATCGACGACGATCGCGGTGGCCGTCTCGTCGGACAGCCGCTCCTTCGCGCGCCTGCATTCGTCCCGCAGCCGGCCGAGCGATCCGACCATCGACGTGCCCGCCGGGTCTGCCCCGGATGCGTCGAAAACGCCCGCGACGACCCTGGCAAGGACGGTCTGGTCGATCCGGTCACCAGAGAAATCGTGGACGCGGACCGTCTCTCCGATCGGTGCGTCGTTGGCTGCGGCATCGACGAGCGTGATGCTCGATCCGCTGCCGCCGAAGTCGCACAGCACGATCACACCCGCCGACGGCAGCCCCGGGTTCGAGCGCAGCGCCGTCAACGCGGCGGCGGCGTCGGACACCACCGGCGACCGGGCCAGCCCCGACTTGCTGCGCAGTGCGCCGCGCAGGGCATCGACCATCGACGGGCGCCAGTGCGCGGGCACCGCGACGGCGACCTCTGAAACCGGCGCCGCGGCGGCGGCCCGGGCTGCGCCGTCGAGCGCCGTCGCGAGCAGCGACTCCGGGCGGTGCTGCGATCCGTCCTCGGCGACCATCGGCACCGGGTCTCCGACACGGTCCACGAATCCGGTGAGCGTCACGCCGGGCTCCAGAGTCACCGACGCGGGGCGCAGGACAGGCCGGTGCCCGTCGCCGGTGCAGGCGACGGTCGTGGCGCCAACGGCCAGGCCCAGCGAATTGCCGGCCGAATTGCCATCGCCGCCTTGCGGATTCGACATGTCCCACCTTTGCGTCAGGTCCGTAAGAGTCCAATTGAGTCGACCCTAAGCCGTGGTGAGCCGTCGCGGATCGGTGCTCGCACCGGTGCCGGCACACACCCCATAGGGGAAATCGATTAGGGGATCTCGGCGCGTTAGGGGATCGCTCGTCAGCTGGGGGTGCCGAGCATCGCGCGCAGCATGGACAGCATCTCCGAGCGGGACTCCGCGCCCAACCGGCGGCGGATCCGCGCCACATGGTGTTCGACGGTCTTGGCGGAGATGAACAACTGGCTGCCGATATCGCGGTACGGCATGCCCAACAACAGCAGTTCGGCGACCTCGCGCTCGCGGTCGGACAGCCGCGAGGACTGCGGTCGGCCCTGTGCCATCGGCGCTGCCGCCGCGGGCGCCGACTCCACGCCGGGTTCGTCGTCGACGGCGGTGGACAGCTTGAGGTCGCGCGCCAGCTGCAGCATCGCGCCGGACACCCGACCGTCAGGGGTCTGAAGCGCGGCCTGCCCCGCCAACCGGGTGGCTTCCGAGGTGAGGCCGAACTGGGACAGCGCCCGGGCCGCGGCGGTGACCTCGTCGGCGTCGACGTGGTTGGCCAGCACCCGCAGCCACGTCCGGCCCGCACCCGAGAGCGCCTTGGCAAACGGACTGCTGCTCGCGGCCGACGTCAGCGCGTGGCCATGCGGGGCGACCGCCTCCGGCGAGTTGGCCAGTATTCCGGCGTGCACACCCGCCCAGTGCAGCGGCACCGACCACAGCACCGGGTCGCCCAGCGACGAGAGGATCGCGAACCCCTCGTCCAGCGCGTGTTGAAGGCGGTCGACCTGCCGCAGGCGGGCCGCCGCGACCCACAACTCGCCAAGTGGAAGCAGGGAGAACAGGTCGACGGAGTACTCGGCGAGCACCTCCATCGCGGCATACCAGTGCTTCTGCAGCGCGCCGCCGTCACCGCTGCGGCGGGCGATCGCGGTGTTCAGTGCCGCCGCCCACAGCGCATCGCGGCGATGCAGTCCCGCGTCACCGACTGCGGCGGCGTCGGCCATCGCCGCGCCCAGTTGACCATCCTGCATCCGCACCCATCCGAGCAGCAGCCGGTGCCGGTGAGCCGAGAACGCGTCATCGTCACCGCCTGCCCGCACGGCACGCCCGATGACGCTGCGCGCCCGGACCGGGTCGCCGCCGTGCAGCGCAGCGAGCGTGACGAGTGCGGGCGCACTGTCGGGTGTGACGCCGGGCTGGTGCGATTCGGTGGTGATCGCTTGCCCGAGGCGGGAGATCGCGACAGCGAACGGCTGGTCGAGGGACAGCAGCAACCCGTCGGCGAGGCTGTGCGCTGCGCGGGCGATTGATGTTGGGGGACCGGCACTTTCGGCGCCCAACGCGGCGCGGGCGGCCGGCGCGTCACCCGCCGCGATCGACACGACGGCGTTGGCGGCGGCAACGAAGGCGTCGGGGTAGGGGCCCAGCCATCGGAACAGGTCGGCGGCTTGGGCCGCGCCACCGTCGTGCAGGGCGATGCTCGCCGCGATCCGCACCGCGGCGGCTCGCTCAGCCGCGTCGCCCGACGCCAGCAGTTCGTCGGTCAACCGGCCCGCTGTCGCGCAGTCGCCCGTCAGCGCCAACGCGTCGGCGAGGCGCGCGCTCACGGCGGTGGCCCCCGCTTCGGCTGCCGCGCGGTAGAGCCGCGCCGCCTCGGCCGGATGGCTGCGGTGGCCGGAGGCAAGGGCGGCCAATGCGTCGGCAAGACGGTCGTCGCGCAGCCCGTGTTCGGCCATCCTCGTCGCGAGATCGGCTGACAGCGTAGTCAATTCGATTTGCGAGCCGAGCAGTGCGATCTCGATGTCGTGATGGCGGGCGGCACCGATGATCGCGGCGACTCCGAGGTGAACCGAGTGCAGGAAGGTCTGGCTGTGCGACGGTTCGATGAGCCCGCTGGCGCGGGCCTTATCCACCAACCGATGTGCCTCGTCGGAGCCGAGTCGAAGCGCCGCTGCGACATCGTCGGGGCCGAGTTCCGGGCTCAACGACGACACCAGCAGGGTGTCGAGCACCGACTCGTCGACCCGCCGCAGGCGCTCGATCAACGCGAACCGGGCGGCCTCGACGATTGCGTTCACAGCGGGCTGGCCATTGGCTGACACCGCGGCGGCCATCGCGGGTCGAAGCAGAAACGGTAGGCCTGCCGTCGAAACCATCAGTGCGCGAACGACTTCCATGGTCGGATGGCTGCCTGTTGCCAGGGTGACCGCTTCGGTGACATCCGGCGGCGTGAGCGAGCCGAGGGAGATCACGGGGTTCTCCCGTTGCAGCGCGGTGGCCAACGCCCGCAAGGCCTGTCGATGCGCAAGCGGTTCCGCCGCGACGACGACGGTCGAACCCGGATCTGACACCCGCTCGGTGAGCTGTTCGAGTTCGTCGTCGGCCAGCAGGTGCGCGTCGTCGATCACGAAGGCGGCCGTCGAAACGTCGCCGGGTCGAGGCGCGCGCGTCAACACCTGGATGCCTGCCGTCCGCAGCGTGTCGCGCACCACCGCGAGCACCGAGCTCTTCCCGGTCCCGAAGCCACCCGACACCAGGACCCTGACCGGCTCGGTGGGCGCGCCGGTCAGCGCCGACACGGCCCGGCGGGCGGCTGGCGGTATGTCGCTGCGAACCTCAGGCGCGGCCATGGCTGACGGTCCGCCTCATCAGCCGTTCGCCGGTGGCTGCGGCTGGGGCGCCGGAGGCGATGTCGTCGTTGTCGGCGGCGTGGTCGTCCTCGTTGTCGTAGTGGTTCGCGTCGTTGTCGTGGTGGTGGTTGTGGTGGTCGTCGTGGTGGCGGTCGTAGTCGTTGTTGTCGTGGTCGTCGGCGACGTGGTGGGGGTGGTTGTCGTCGGGGAAGGCGGTGGCGGTGTGACGACGGTGGTGGTGGGCTGGCCGTCGTCGCCCGTCACCGTGACGGTCGTGGGCTCGACCGAGGTGGGCGGCGGCCCCGAGGTCGGCTCCAGAGAGAACGTCGTGCTGGTCTCGGTGACCGGGCCGAGCACTCCGCTGTTGCTCGTCAGCGTGACCGCCAGGCCGCCGATGGCGAGCACCGCGGCCGCCGCGGCGATTCCGAACAGCAGCGCCGGCCGTTTGTACCAGGGCAGCGGGGCCGGCTCGGGTTCGTACGCCGGTTCCTCGCCAGGGGCGAAGGCCACCGGCGGCCGGGCACCGGTGGGGCCGGTATAGACGTCGGCCGCGTAGTCGGCCCCGGTGTAGGGCACCGGTTCCTCGCCCGCGGCGTCGTCCTGCGACCACGCCAATGCGCGGAACGTCGCCGACGGTGAGCCGTCGGCTGCCGACTCACTGGCGGCCAGCCCCGCCGCTCCTGCCGCCCAGGCCGCGGGAGCCAATCCGGTTGCGGCGTCAGCGGCCGCCGACAAACCGGTCGGGGCGTCGGCGTCGAGGGTCTGACCGGCCAGCAGCGCCGCGCCCGCCGCCACGTTCAGCTGCGAATGCGGTGTGGTGATGACGGGAACGCGGAACTGCTCGGACAGCCGCTGGGTCACCAGCGGAATGCCCGCGCCGCCGCCGACGGTGGCCACTGCGGACAGATCGTCAGGCTGGATGTTGTTGCGTTCCAACGTCTCTCGAATCGCAGCGAGCAGGCCGGCCAGGGGCGCCGCGATCAGGTTGTCGAGTTCGGTGCGCGTCAGCCGGATGTCAGACCGGAAGCCGGGCAGATCGACGGGCACCACGGTCGCTGTGTCCGCCGAGAGGCGTTCCTTGGCCTGCCTGCTGTCGCCGCGCAGACGCGCCAGCGACCCGACCGCCGCGGTGCCTGCGGGATCGGCGTCGTTGGCGTCGGCGACGCCGGCCAGAACATGGTTGAGGACCGCCTGGTCGATCTGATCGCCGGAGAACTCGGCGTACCTGACGGTGTCGCCGATCGGCGCGATGGTCGAGTTCGCGTTGGCAAGGGTGATGCTGGTTCCGCTGCCGCCGAGGTCGACGAGGGCGACGACGCCTGCGGGCAGCCCCGGCGCGGCCTGCAGCGCGGAAAGCGCGGCCACGGAGTCCGGTATCAGCGTTGCGGGCACCCCGCCCGGCGCGAGGCTCGGCTTGTCGCGCAGGGCTCCACGCAGCGCGCCGAGGGCTGCCGGACCCCAGTGCGCGGGCACCGCGATAGCAACGGGCTGTCCACCGTCCACCGCCCGGACCATGGCGTCGAGGGCTTCGGCGAGGGCCACTTCGCCGCGATGAGAACTGCCGTCCTCGGCGACCAGAGGCACCGGATCGCCGACTCGTTCCACGAATCCATTCAGCACGACACCCGGTTGATTGAGCGCGGCATTCTCCGCAGGCACACCGACCTCGGGCGCTCGGTCCGGAAACAGCGTCAGCACCGCGCGGCGCATCACGGGTGGTCGTCCGACGCGCGCGGCCACAAGGTTCGTCGCTCCGATGGACAACCCGAGAGAATCGCTCATGCACCTCTCCTGTTTTCGGCCGCCAATCACGATAGCGGCCCCAGCGGCCCGAGTGGGCGGATCCCCCTAATGCCACCGAACCCCTAATGCGGAGTCCCCTAACGGTATGGGTACAGCGGAGGGATTCGCACCGATCTCGTTGTACGCGCTGCTGGATAGCATCGAGCTAACCGACGGGCGCTGCCCGGAGAATGCTCAAGGGGAAAGAAGATGTGTGATGGCTAACCCGCTACTCGACTTCGTCATGTCGTTGGTGCGGGACCCCGATGCCGCGGCCCAGTATGCCGCAGATCCGGCCGGGTCCATCGATGCCGCCAATCTAACCGATGTGACCAGCGCAGATGTTAATGCGCTCATCCCGGTCGTCTCGGAATCGCTGTCGATGGGGGCACCGACCACCGGCGCTGACTCTCTCATTGGAGATGTCGGCGGCAACGTATGGAACAGCGGCGCGGCGACCGCCGCATTCGATGCCTTCGACGACCTGCCGGTCCCGACGATCGACGACGGACA
>LZSH01000009.1 GCA_001665255.1 Mycobacteriaceae bacterium 1482268.1
CCACTACGACAAGGAGTGGGCGCGCGATCGCGAGGGTTACGACAACGTGCTCGTGCAGGGACCACTGCAGGCGGCGCGCTCTGCTTCTTCTCCGCGGGCAGTTCCGCGATGCCGACGATCGCCGCCTCGCCGCGCAGGCCCGTCATTGTGCGCTCCGGTGCGGAAGGGCGACGGTCGCAGTGCCCGGCATCAGAATGTCGTCGCCGCGCTTGCAGAAGATGTCGAGGTCGACGAGGCCCAGGTTGCTTGTGCTCCTCGCGTGCGCGCCGTGCTTGCCCGTGACGGTGCCGCCGAACGTCAATTCCTGTCCGGGATAGGCGATTGCGCGGTTCTGCACCGAGAATGCGACCAGTCGCCCGTCGCCGCCGATCCAGTCGGTCAACGCCCGCGACAGCAGCGCCGCCTGCAGTGGTCCCTGCACGAGCACGTTGTCGTAACCCTCGCGATCGCGCGCCCACTCCTTGTCGTAGTGGATGCGGTGCCCGTTGTAGGTGGCGGCGCTGAAGAAGAACATCTGTGTCTCGTCGACGGTGACGGTCAGCGCCGGAATCGCGTCGCCGGCGGCCAC
>LZSH01000010.1 GCA_001665255.1 Mycobacteriaceae bacterium 1482268.1
GGCCGCGGCCAAGGAGCTGGCTCATCTCGGAGTGCGGGTCAACGCGATCCAACCGGGATTGATCAGGTCGGCGATGACGGAGGCAATGCCGCAACACATTTGGGACCAGAAGCTGGCCGAGGTACCGATGGGCCGCGCCGGTGAGCCCGCCGAGGTAGCCAAGGTCGCGCTGTTCCTCGCGAGTGATTTGTCGTCGTACATGACGGGCACCGTCCTCGAGGTCACCGGCGGTCGGCACATATGAGCACGCGGCCGATGATCCGCCATCGCGCGCCGAAGTCGACGAAATGGCGGGTTTCACTCGCACTTTTGCGCCCAAATGTCAGTTTGGGCGTACTGAGGGACGGGATGGCGTGATGCGCGAGGCGGTGATCTGCGAGCCGGTCCGTACACCGATCGGCCGCTACGGCGGCATGTTCCAGTCCTTGACCGCGGTCGAACTCGGCGTGACGGCGTTGACCGGGCTGCTGGAGCGCACCGGAGTCGCTTCCGACGTGGTCGACGACGTCATCCTGGGGCACTGCTACCCGAACAGCGAGGCACCCGCCATCGGCCGCGTGGTCGCGCTGGACGCGGGCCTGCCGGTGACCGTGCCGGGCATGCAGGTCGATCGGCGCTGCGGGTCCGGCTTGCAGGCCGTCATCCAGGCCTGCCTGCAGGTGAGTTCGGGCGACAGTGATGTCGTGGTCGCGGGCGGCGCCGAGAGCATGAGCAACGTCGCCTTCTATTCGACGGACATGCGGTGGGGCGGTGCACGATCGGGCGTCACGGTGCACGACGGGCTTGCCCGCGGGCGCACCACAGCGGGCGGGCGCAACTATCCGGTGCCCGGCGGCATGCTCGAAACTGCGGAAAACCTCCGCCGTCAGTACGGCATTTCGCGACGGGAACAGGACGAACTCGCGGTGGCGTCGCATCAGCGGGCGGTCGCCGCACAGAAAGACGGCATCCTCGCCGAGGAGATCATCCCGGTCACCGTCCGTACACGGGCAGGCGAGCAGGTCATCGACACCGATGAACACCCGCGCGCCGACACCTCCGTGGATTCACTTGCCAAGCTGAAACCCGTTCTGGGCAAAGCTGATCCGGAGGCCACCGTTACCGCAGGCAACTCCAGCGGCCAGAACGACGCAGCCTCGATGTGTCTTGTCACGACACCGGAAAAAGCCGCCGAGTTGGGGCTGACACCGCTGGTTCGGCTCGTGGCGTGGGGCTCTGCCGGCGTCGCTCCCAACGTCATGGGCATCGGGCCGGTGCCCGCCACCGAGGTCGCACTCGGCAAGGCGGGTCTGCGGCTGCGCGACATCGACCTGATCGAGCTCAATGAGGCGTTCGCCGCGCAGGCGCTGGCAGTGATGCGGGAGTGGGGTTTCACCGACGCCGACCGCGAACGGACCAACGTCCATGGGTCAGGGATCTCGCTGGGCCATCCGGTCGGCGCGACGGGCGGGCGGATGCTCGCCACACTGGCCCGGGAACTGAACCGGCGCGAAGCCCGCTACGGGCTGGAGACGATGTGTATCGGCGGCGGCCAGGGTCTGGCCGCGGTGTTCGAAAGAGTAGGCGCATGACGAAGATTGCTCAGACACTCGGCCTGACCGAGTTCCAGACCGAGATCATCGCCAACGTACGGCAGTTCGTCGACAAGGAGATCATTCCCCACGCGCAGGAACTCGAACACGCCGACACCTACCCGCAGGACATCGTCGACCAGATGCGCGAGATGGGCCTGTTCGGCTTGATGATCCCGGAGGAATACGGGGGCCTCGGCGAATCGCTTTTGACCTACGCGCTGTGCGTCGAGGAACTCGCTCGTGGGTGGATGAGCGTCTCCGGCGTGATCAACACCCATTTCATCGTCGCGTACATGCTCCGGCAGCACGGGACCGACGAGCAGAAGCAGCGCTACCTGCCGCGGATGGCCACCGGTGAGAGCCGCGGCGCATTCTCGATGTCCGAACCCGAACTCGGCTCCGACGTCGCCGCGATCCGAACCAGGGCCAAGCGAAACGACGACGGCACGTACACCATCGACGGCCAGAAGATGTGGCTCACCAACGGCGGCAGCTCGACGTTGGTGGCGGTGCTGGTGAAAACCGACGAGGGAGCTGAGAAGCCGCACCGCAACCTGACCGCATTCCTCGTCGAAAAGCCAACGGGCTTCGGGGAAGTCGCGCCGGGATTGGTGATTCCGGGAAAGATCGACAAGCTCGGTTACAAGGGCATCGACACCACCGAGCTGATCTTCGACGGCTACGTCGCCAAGGCCGACGACATTGTCGGCGAGACACCGGGTCAGGGCTTCTACCAGATGATGGACGGCATCGAGGTCGGCCGGGTCAATGTGTCGGCGAGAGCATGCGGCGTCGGTATCCGCGCCTTCGAGCTCGCCGTGCGGTACGCACAGCAGCGTCAGACCTTCGGCAAGCCGATCGCCGAGCACCAGGCCATCGCGTTCCAGCTCGCGGAGATGGCCACGAAAGTCGAAGCCGCGCATCTGATGATGGTCAACGCCGCGCGGCTCAAGGATTCCGGTGAACGCAACGATGTCGCGGCCGGAATGGCCAAGTACCTGGCGAGTGAATTCTGCTCAGAGGTCACCCAGCAGAGCTTCCGCATCCACGGCGGTTACGGCTACTCCAAGGAGTACGAGATCGAGCGGCTGATGCGCGACGCCCCGTTCCTGTTGATCGGCGAGGGCACCAGCGAGATCCAGAAGAACATCATCAGCAAGCGACTGCTGGCCGATTATCGGATCTGACGTGACTGTTGGTGAATTCGCCAGCCGGCCCCAGCTTTCGGAAGCTGTGGCGCGGTTCGTCCGCAACCGCATCTTCGACGGGACCTACGCGGCAGGCAAGTACGTGCGGCTCGATCAGCTGGCAGCTGAGCTAGGTATCAGTGTCACGCCGGTACGCGAAGCCCTTTTCCAGTTGCGCGCCGAAGGTCTGCTCGACCAGAAGCTGCACCGCGGTTTCGTGGTGCTGCCGGTGACGGGGCGAGACATCACTGACGTGTCCGACGTCCAAGCGCACATCGGCGGTGAGCTAGCGGCCCGCGCCGCGGTGAACATCACCGAAAGTCAGGTGCGTGAGCTGGAGTCGATTCAGGCGCAGCTGGAGGCTTCCTATGCCCGCGACGACCACGAGCGGGCGGTGCGGCTCAACCACGATTTCCATCGCGCGATCAACGTGGCCGCCGACTCGCCCAAGTTGTCGCAGCTGATGTCCCAGATCACCCGCTACGCACCGGAATCGGTGTTCCCCGTCGTCGAGGGTTGGCCGAAGCGATCGATCAAAGACCATCGGCGGGTGGTAGCGGCGCTGGCCAAGCGCGACGCCGATGCCGCGCGTGCCGCCATGTCCGAACATCTTTCGGCGGGAGCGGCCCCGCTGATCAAACATCTCAAGCAACGAGGCGTGGTCACCTAACCCCGCGCGCGCTTCAGCATCTGCCGCAACGCGGGAACGTCGACCTTGCCGGTGCCGCCGCGGGGGATGGCGTCATCAGAGTCGACGGTCAACCACACTGTCGGAACCTTGAATGAGCTCAACAGCTTTCGCACCGCAGTGCGCAGTTCATCGGCGGCCATATCGGAGATGACGACCGCACCCACCGCACCGTTCACGTCGGTGACGAACGCGTTCGTCACACCATCGATGCTGCGAAGCGCCTGCTCGACCTCGCTGGGGTACACGGTGGCGCCGCTGACCTTGAACATGTCGTCGGACCTGCCGTGGTAAAACATGAAGCCGTCGCCGTCGAGATGTCCGAGATCGCCGGTGGGGTAGAAGCCGTCGGCGGTGAACACGTCTTCCCGGCTGCGTCGGCACATACCGCGCAGCGTGTTGGGGCCGCGGATCTGCATCATGCCGATCGTGCCGGTCGGCACAGGCTCGCCGGTGTCGGGGTCCACGATGCGAACCTCGGTGCCTGCAAACGGTTTACCGCAGCTGCCCCATGCCGAGCGCGGCATATCGGTGTCGGCGGGGTAGCCGCAGTAGGGGCCGAATGCCTCCGTCATACCGAACAGCTTTGCCCGCGCGCCGGGAGCCGCCCGCTGGTCGAGCGGTAGCAGTGCCTCCAGGCTGCCCGGTCGCAACGACGACAGATCAGCGCCGATCGACTTCGATTGCCGGGCAAGCGCTTCGGCCTGGTCGGGCCACCCGCGAAATAGTGTCACCCGTTCGCGCTCAAGCAGGTGCAGCGTGGTTTCGGGCCGTGGTATCTCCTCGGTGACGAGAGTCGCGCCGGAAAGCAGCGCCGACAGAATGCCGCTGCCGAAGCCGCCCACCCAGAAGAAGGGCATCGGCAGATACAGCCGGGTGCCGGCGTCGATGCACCGTGCGGACAGGCCTGACTGTACGGCGCCGAGCGCGTTGCCGTGGGAGTGAATAACGCCTTTCGGCGGACCGCTGCTTCCCGACGTGAACATGATGACCAAGGTGTCGGCCGCGGTCACGGTACCGGCGACCGCGTCGACGGCAGCGGTGGTCGTCGCAGCGGTGTGCGGCAACTCGTCGGGCGTCCAAACCCGGCGCAGAGCCGGAAGATCGGTCGCGATATTGCAGTATGACGTCAGCTCGTCGAGGTAACGGTGTCCGCGGAACTCTTCGACGCACACCAGGTGTTGCACCGACGCGACCCGCAGTTGCGCCACGAGTTCGCGCGGTGCCAGAAGCGTGCTCAGCGGGACGAGGATCGCACCGATACGGGTCAGCGCGACCGCGGTCTGCACCCAGCGGGTGCTGTTCGGCATGATCAAGCCGACCCGCGTGCCCTTCGTCACGCCCGCTGCCAGAAAAGCCGCCGCCATCGCGTGCGTCGTCGCATCGAGTTCGCCGTAGGTGACTCGGGCCGCCGGGTCGACGACCATCGGCTTCTCTGGGAACTCGGCGGCGCGGCGACGCACCAATTGATCGACGGTCGACGGGAACTCAGCCATCGAACACCGCCGCGAGGCGCTTCACATCGACCTTGCCGCTCGACAACACCGGGATGTGCGCCGGTTTCACCGCGGCGATCCGCGTCGGAACCTTGTAAGCGGACAGCTCCCGCTTGAGCGACTCCCGAAGCACTGATTCGTCGATGTCGTCGTCGGTGGCGATCACGGCGGCCACCGCCTGTCCGCGGTCGGCGTCCGGTAGGCCGAACACGTACGCCGTCGACCCGGTGAGCCGTGCGATCACCATTTCCACTTCCGCGGGAGCGACATTCGCGCCTGCGCTCTTGATCAGCGAGTCGCGCCTGCCCAGGTAGTAGTAGAACCCGTCGGCATCGGTTCGAACAAGATCGCCGGTGTGGAACCAGCCGTCGGCGTCGAAGCACTCTTCACGGCTTCGCTTGTGATAGCGCTGCATGACGTAGGGTCCGCGGATGTACAACTCGCCGTCCTCGTCAACCTTTGTCTCGAACCCGGGCGCGGGTCTGCCGAACGACCCCCGCCGGTGTTCGGGTTGATCGGATTCGTCGCCGTCGAGCAGGACGACGCTGCCCGCCTCGGTCATTCCGAGCATGTTGTGGCGGAGTTCGGGGTCGGCGGGCCGCACATCGGGCGACATGACTGGGTAGAGGTTGCCTCGTCGGATCGATGACAGATCGCGTGTGTCGAGGCTCGGATGCCGTGCGAGATGGGCGATGCCGGTGACGAATCCGTTCGCCATTGTCGGCCGCTCGGCCTCGAGCAGGTCAAGGGTCTCGGCGGCGTCGGTAACGTTGGAGCACACCAGCGTCGATCCGGCGACCAGTGTGGCGAGCAGTCCGAACGCGAACCCGCCGATCCAGAAGAACGGCGAGTTGCAGAAGAGTTTGTCCTCGGCGGTCAGTCCCCGGATCGCGTTGAGGTTCTTCTGGTGCTCGAGGAGAGCGGTGTGGGTATGTACCACGCCCTTCGGTGTCCCGGACGAACCGGAGGTGTAGATGATCGCCAGTGGATCGCAGCCGTCGACATCGGCTTCCAGCATCGCCAACAGCGCCTCGTCGACGGTGGCCTGCGGCACGGCATCGATCAGCACGTGGCGCAGCAGCGGGACGGAGCAGGTGACCTCGTCCAGCCGCTGCCGAAAGTCGTTGCCGCGATACGACGATACGGCCAGCAGGATCGCCACGTCACTGTGCACCAGTTGCCCGCGGAGTTCGGATGCGGTGGCGAAGGTGGTGAACGGGACCACGACGGCTCCGATCCGGGCAGCCGCCAGCATTCCGATGACGAACTCGCTGCCGTTGGGGTACAGCAGCCCGACGTGGGTGCCCTTGCCCGCGCCGAGGGCGAGTAGGCCGCGAGCGAGCTGAGCCGAGCGTCGCTCGGCGTCGGCGTAACTGAGCCGGTCGGTGTCGCACACCAGCAGCGGATGTCCGCCCCGAGCATCCGCTTGTCGACGCAGCAGCGCGGCGACGGTGCTGTCAGCCGCCACGGATTGCGCTCAGATCGGGCTTGCCGGACGGGGTTCGGGGAATGGCGTCGACGATGGTGATCTCGGACGGAATCTCGTAGCGGGCCAGTCTGTTTCGCAAGAAATCGAGCAATTCTTCCGGGCCGGTGGTGGCTTCCTCCCTAAGCTCGACCACGGCGACGGGAGTCTCGCCCAGCCGCTCGTGTGGTCTACCCACCACCGCCGCACCCCGCACCGCCGGATGACTCTCCAGAGCGGCGCGCACATCGTCGGGCATCACCTTGAAGCCACCGCGGATGATCGCCTGGTCGGCGCGTCCCAGGATCCACACGAAACCGTCCTCGTCGATACGGGCCATGTCGGTGGTGCGCATCCAGTTCGTCGACGGCCCGAGTTGCCCCGGCTTGACCTCGAGCAGTCCGGGCTGGTCGGGGCCAAGGACGTTGCCGTCGTCGTCGACGACACGCAGCTTCGCGCCCGGGTTGGCACGGCCCACACTGCCCCGTTTGACCGTCCAGAACTTCTGATGGTCGGCCAGTGTCCAGCCCGCCACACCACCACCGAATTCCGTTGCCGCATAAGAGGTGAGCACCGGGATGCCGAACTTCTGCTGAAACGCGTCGGCGTCGTCGGCCGATAGCGGGGCGGTACCCGATGTGACGACGCGGATACCGTTAAGGTCCTCGCGGCTCAGCGCGGAATGCAACACCATCCGCAGCGCAGCGGGCACCAGCGATACCGCACGGGGGCGATGCCTGCGGACGGCGTCGGCCCACGTGTCGAGTTCGAACCGGTCCAGCAGCGCGAACGGCCTGGCCTCGACGACGCATTGCAGGACGCGGAACACGCCGCCGATGTGCACAAGGGGCGCGTTGACAATTGCCACGCCGCGGCGTACTTCCGCCGGTGACGGCGAGCGGCTCGGATCCGGACCCATCACGCTGTGTGCCAACATGTCGTAGGTCAGATCGATCCGCTTCGGTGGTCCGGTGGTTCCGCTGGTCAGCATCCGAACCGCGACACCGGGTTTCACTCGATCATGGCCCGCGCCAGCAGTCACCAGCCGAGGCTCGTCGTCGAGCGCAGATATGGCAAGCGCGGTGGACGTGGAGTCGGGTCCGACGAGGTTGGTGAGATCGGCGGGGTCGCCGATGAGGACCGGCAGGTCAAGCGCGGCGATGTCGGCCTTGGTGCGGTCTTCGCCGCGAGACGGATTGATCACCACGACGGTGCCGCCGGCCATCAGTACGCCGAGGAACGCCGCCACATGCGTCGGACGGTTGCGCAAGAGCATGCCGACTTGGCCGCGGTGGCCGACCAGCGAGGCAACACGGCGGGCCAGCGTGTCGATCTCACGGTAGGTGAACCAACGCCGGTCATACTCGATCGCCGGTGTATCGGGCGCAAGTTCCAGTACCGCCGCGATGCGAAGGCGTAAAGGGTGGTCGGCCATCACCGGACCCATGGTTGTGATCTCACCGGTCCGCCCCGCGCGGCGAGCTCGGCGGTGCCGATCGGATTGCCCAGCCGGGTGTAGATGAGGTTCTGTTCGAGCGCGGCGCGATACGGCTTGTCCAGCGATTCCCAGATCGCCTTGACCGTTCCTTGAGTCGCCGACGGCGGTTTGGCCGCGATCGTGGCCGCGATGGCGTGGGCCCTGGCCCAGAGTTGTTCGCGCGGCACCACTTCGGATACCAGTCCGATCCGCAGCGCGGTGTCGGCGCCGACGCGTTCGTCGTTGCCCATCAACGCGATGCGCAGCGTATCGGCGAGGCCGATGCGCCGCATCAGACCGATCGGTTCCAGCGCACAGACCAGCCCTGCGGATACGTGCGAATCGAAGAAGGTGGCGTCTTCCGAACAGAGCACCACGTCGGACTCGTTGACAAAATAAAACGCGCCAGCAGTGCAGATGCCGTGCACGGCGCAGACCACGGGCTTCCACATCTTTTGCCACTTCGGGCTGAGCAGCTCGCCGGGATCCTCGTGGTTCCAGACGTTGTCGGGCTGGCCATAGGACGATTTGACATCGAGCCCGGCGCTGAACGCGCGGTCTCCCGCCGCGCGCAGGACCACGGCGTGGACCGTGTCATCGAGCTTGACGGTGCGCCACGCCCGCGCCATCTCCTCACACATCGTCCGATTGAACGCGTTGAGCGCTTCGGGCCGGTTCAACGTGATCGTGGCGACGTGGTCGTTCGCGTCGACGTCGAGGAGAAGCGTGTGGAAGTCGCTCATCGGCACTGCCAGTTCGGTGCGCGCTTCTCAACGAACGCTTTCGGCCCTTCGAGTGAGTCCGCGGTGTGCAGGTTGCGTTCGCGAAAGGCCTCCGCCAGGATTTCGCCCTCGTGCAGGGGCAGGTCCAGCGTCTTGTGAATAGCCAGCCGGGTGCCCCGAACCGCCAGCGGCGCATTGCTGTTCACGATGTCGGCAATCTCGTGAGCGCGCTCGAGGAGGCGATCGTGTTCGACGACTTCGCTGATCATCCCCAGTTCATAGGCGCGGTGCGCATCCACCCGTTCGTGCTTGCCCGTCAGCGCCATGCGCAGGGCGACGTTGCGCGGCAGTACCCGTGCCAGGCGCACCATTTCCCGGCCGGCGACCAGGCCGATGCTGACGTGCGGATCGAAAAATGTGGCCTTGTCAGACGCGATGACGATGTCGCCGGTGGTGACCCAGTCCAGGCCCGCGCCGCAACAGATGCCGTTGATGGCGGCCAGCACGGGCTTGGCCATCCGGCGAAACGGTGGGGTGCCCTCCTGGGGGGCCTCCCACTGGTCGTAGGTCGACAGATAGGCCCGTTCGTTGATGACCTTGCCGTCCTCGGGAATCTGCTTGGCATCGGCGCCCGTGCAGAACGCCCGCCCGGCCCCGGTCACGATGAGGAGCCAGACATCGTCGTCGTTTTCGGCATCGTCATAGGCGGCGCGCAACTCGGTGATCATGTACGGACTCAGTGCGTTGAGGGCCTCCGGCCGGTTCAACGTGATGATGGCCTTGTGTCCGTCGACCTCGTAGGTGATGGTGTCGTAGGACTTAGCGGTCATCGGTGTTCCCTTCGTCGAATCGTGATCATCGGCCATGGAACTCCGGCGTGCGCCGTTCG
>LZSH01000011.1 GCA_001665255.1 Mycobacteriaceae bacterium 1482268.1
TGGTGAACCGGTCGCGGCTCCAGTCGACGCCGTCGCCGAGCCGACGCATCTGGGCGCCGATCGTGCCGCCGGAGTCATGCTTCCAATCCCAGACCTTGTCGATGAACAGCTCTCGGCCGAAGTCTTCCTTCGTCTTCCCGTCGACGGCCAACTGCTTTTCCACCACCGACTGCGTGGCGATGCCTGCGTGGTCCATGCCCGGCAGCCACAACACCTCGTAGCCCTGCATCCGCTTGCGCCGGGTCAGCGCGTCCATCAGCGTGTGGTCGAGCGCGTGGCCCATGTGCAGGCTGCCTGTGACATTCGGGGGCGGCAGCACAATCGAATACGGCGGCTTTTCGCTCGCCGGATCGGCCTTGAAGTAACCAGCGTCGACCCAGCCCTGGTAGAGCTCGCTTTCTACCGTCCCCGGATCCCACGACTTCGGCAGGGATTCCGTGGATGGCTTGGAACTGGCGGTCACCGCGCCATTCTATGGAGTGCGCTGCGTCACCCAAGGCTCGAGGGTTGCGCGGTCGCTACTTCTTGCCGCCGAGCAGACCACCCAGGATGTCGCCGATCGCGCCGCCCTGCTGTCCGCCGAGCACGCCGCCCAGGATGCTGCCGAGCGGGTTGTTTCCGCCGCCGCCCCCACTGCCACCGCCGGCGCTGCTGAGAATGCTGCCCAGGATGTCTCCGAGGCCGCCGCCGCCCGTCGACTGCGCCTGTGGATGCTGGGCCGGCGCGGAGTTCTTGGTGAGCTGCTTGCCGATGTAGGCCAGCACGATCGGCGCCAGAATCGGCAGCAGCTTCTTGATCAGGTCGCTATTTCCCGCACCGGTGCCGCCGAGCGCCGAGGCCACTGCATCGCTGTCGTTGCCGCCGAAGAGGTGCGCGACGATGTTGTCGCCCTCCTTCTCGTCGACCTGATCCACATTGACCCCGCCGTCCAGCAGGTCGCTTGCGCCATGTTGTTTCACGGCCGATTCGAGCTTGCTCGAGTCGATGTCGTCCGATTGCACGTTCTGCGCCAGACCGCCGACCAGTGCGGGCACCAGCGCCTTGATGGCGCTGTCCACCTCACCCTGGTCCGCGCCGATTTTGTTCGCGATGTCCTGCACGGGGATTTGCGCGAAAAGTTCGTCGAGAGCTGCCATTTCGTACTCACCTTCATCGCTGGTTACCGCATGACGAGCACGACCCTAACCCAATTGATCTTGGTGCACAGGTCTTCTGCGCCGGGCGAATCAATCCAGCCGAGCGGTCTCCAATGTCACACCGGCAGCGGGCAATCGGGCCAATAGAGCGTCACCCATCGCTGACGCGGGCGTCAGCACGCCGCGCAGATCCGAGAGCCGGTCGCGGTCCTCCGCCAGCGCCAACGCGCTCTCGCCGAGCAGCACCGAGGTGGCCTTGTAACCGGGGTCGCCCTTCTGCGACATGGTGGCGCGGTATCGCGCACCCGTCGTGGTCGTGGTGTACGTCTCGATGGTGTAGTGCCCGCGCTCGCGGGTACGTTCGCTCGGGCCGGTGCCAGGTTTGGGCAGGATGCGGTCGATGAGGCTTTCCGGCACCTTGTCGAGGTAGCGGCGGGCCAGACCGGTCGTCGCGGCATTGCCGCCCGCCGCCAGTGCCGCGACGACGGGCGCCGCGAGCGAGCGGCCGACGCTCATCTGTTCCGCGTATTCGAGCCGACGGCCGTACGAATAGTCGAGTAAAGCGTTGCTGCGCCGGACGATTCGGGTGTTGACGATCGCCATCACAAACGGGCCCACCCAGTACCCGGCAAGCTCCGGCGCGATGTCGCGCCCCTTACGCCAGCGCAGGTCGGGCTGCGCGCCGAACTCGGGTTCGGCGCCGCGGTCCGGTGTCAGCGTGTAGGGGTCTTCCATCAACCGTCGGAGCCCGGCGTCGGCGGCGGCGGCGCGCAGGACTTCCACCATCGACGCTGCGGTGCCGCCGGACAGCCCGGCGGCAAACGAGCGCACCACCATGTTCGTGTCGCCCAGCTGACCGGCGCCGTCCTGCTCGGCTCGACGGTAGAGGGCGAAGACGGTGAGATCCGAAGGGATGGAGTCGAATCCGCACGAGTGCACGATGCGGGCACCGGTGTCGGCGGCCTGCTTGTGATACAGGTCGATGCTCTGGCGGATGAAGTTGGTTTCGCCGGTCAAGTCGGCGTAGTCGGTGCCCGCCGCCGCGCACGCGGCAACGAGTGGCAGCCCGTAGGTGGCGTAGGGGCCGACTGTCGTCACCACCACCTGGGTCCGCTCCGCCATCGCGGTGAGGGTCGACGGCTGTGACGCGTCGGCGGTGATCAGCGGCCAGGCTTGGGCTGTCTCCCCCAACGACTCTCGCAGCGCCCGCAATTTTTCCGGAGAACGGCCCGCCAGCGCGATGCGGGCGTCGCCACCCGCCGTGGCCAGGTATTCCGCGGTGAGCTTCCCGACGAATCCGGTAGCTCCGTACAGGACAATGTCGAATTCACGCTCAATGCTCATCGCCCCCCGACGCTACCCCAGCGTCTCCGGCAGCTCGCAGGCTTCACCGAGGACGTGCTCGGCGAGGAACGCGATCACCACCTGGTACCAGACCTTGGCGTTCTGCGGTGCCAGGACCCAGTGGTTCTCCGACGGGTAGTACAGGAAGCGGTGCGGGCTCGTGCCGTCGTCCGCAGCGGGCAGACCCGATTCGCTGAGCAGCTCGTACCACAGCCGCAGCGCCTCGCCGATCGGCACCCGATAGTCCTTGTCGCCGTGGATGACAAGCATCGGAGTGCGGATCGCGCTGACGGCGCGGTGCGGCGAGTTGGCTTCGGCCATCTCTTGTGTCATCTCGCGACGCCAGTAGTAGGCGGCGTCGGTGGTGGCGTTGAACTGATCAAGCGCCCACAGGCCGGCGTGGGTGACGATCGCATCGAACCGGTCGGTGTGTCCGGCGATCCAGTTGGCCATGTAGCCGCCGAACGAACCGCCCATCACGGCGGTACGGGTCGCATCGATCCGGGGGTGTGAGCAGGCCGCGTCCGTCGCCGCCATCAGGTCGTCGAACGGTGCGCGTCCCCAGCTGCCCCAGCCTCGCTGGATGAAGTCCTGGCCGTAGCCCGTCGACAGCGCCGGATCCGGCAGCAGCACTGCGTAGCCGCGGGCCGCGAGCACCCAGGGGTTCCATCGCCAGTGCCAGGAGTTCCAACTGGCCAGCGGCCCACCGTGGATCCACAGCAGAAGCGGAGCGGGCGCCTCGGACTCGGGCAGCACCAGCCACGATCGCACGGAGCCGCCGTCGGGCGTATCCGCCGTGAGCTCGGTCAGCGTTCCCGGCAGCTTCGGCTGCTCGATGCACCGCAAGCGGCCGACGGTGCCGTTCTTGTCGATGCGTACCGGATGCGGTGGGGCGGCGTACGAACTGCGCAGCGCATAGACGACGTCGCCGGGCGCGGCCACCACGTCGGTGTACGCGTAGTCATCGCCGGTGAGCGGCTCTACTGCGCCGCCGATCGGGACGCGGAACACCGGACAGCGGCCGCCCTCGTCGGCGGTGACGAGCAGCGCATCCCCGTCGTGCGACCATGTGACCGATGCCGGCCAGCGGTCCCAGTCCGCGGATACTTCGGACGAATTCTCACCGAATCTGAAGTGCCCTAAGCTGATTCGCGGCGCGACGTCCGGTGTGGAGTACGATTCGCGAACGAAGGCGACCGCGGACCCGTCCGGCGAGATGACCGGGCTCCACAGATCGGCCTCCGGGTCGTCGGCGATGACGGTGCGCTCGCCGGAGGCGAGGTCGATGCGCACCAACACGGAGTGCTCGGACGCGTCGCGCGCCGGCCGCTTCCATGACGTGACCACAAAACTCCCGTCGGAGCTGACATCGAAATCGGCGTCCCGCACCGAGCCACCCGGCTGCGGGGTGAGGTCGGACGGCGGGTGGTCCGCAGCGAGGTTCACGGTGAAAAGATGCGGTGCGGCGGGGCCAAGGTCCTTGTCCCAGTGCCGGATTGGGTAGCCACTATGCACGATCGCCGTGACCTTGTTGTCTTTGCGCAGCTGCCGGAGTCTGCGGTCGTCGTCGATACCGCGAGCCGACGGGAGCAACGGAGTGCGCACCACTGCTGTCGCGCCGGCGCGCGCCGTCTTGACCAGTTCCACGCCGCCGGGCGGCGCGAAGATCTCGACCGCTTCACCACCGGCGGCGGGCAGCTGCCACAGCGACGCGGGCGGCTTGTCGTCGTCGTCTGCCGGGCGAGCCGAGAGGAACAACAGATCGCCATCGGAGGCGAACACCGGTGCCGATTCACCTTTGGCTCCTCGGGTCAAGCGTCGCGCCGGCGCCAGCCCCCGCGGGTCGAGTTCCCATACCGCGGTGATGTATTCGGTTCTCTTCTCGTTGAGTTCACTGATTGTCGTCACCAACCGAGAGCCGTCGGGCGACATCGCCAGCCCAGAGACGCGCTGCAGGGCGAAGTAGTCGTCGAGATCGCCGAACGGGGTTTGGTTCATGCGACGTTCGTAGCACAACACGAGTCAGTTTGATTTTCAAACTGAGCGCTGGCACACTGGCAACGTGACCACATCACCACTTGCCGAGCTACCGGGCAGACCGTGTCCCATCGCGGCGGCGCTGGAAGTCGTCGGCGAACGGTGGGCCCTGCTGGTCATCCGTGAGATCGCGCTCGGGGCTACTCGCTTCGGTGACATCGCCAGGGGCACCGGCGCGCCTCGGGACCGGATCGCGGCCCGGTTAAAGGCCCTGGAAGGCGCCGGGATCGTCACCCGGGTGCCCTATCACGACGGCCCCGTCCGCTACGAATACCGGCTCACCGAATCCGGGCAGGCGCTCATTCCCGTCCTCGATGCCCTGCTGGCGTGGGGTAAGCGGTACGCGGTCGCCCCCGACGACCCCGATCGACAACGCAGGTACCGACCGATGAGCGAATTAGCAGCGAAGGGATCACGATGACCGCCGAACTAGCCGAGGACACCATCCGCGAGCACTGGGGACCCCAGCGTTCGCGCACCGTCACATGGCACGACCCGGGACCGAGCACCGCGAAGGGTCTGTCGATGGCCGGGCTCGACTACCTACGCGCCATGGCGAACGGTGAGCTCTCGCCGGCGCCGATCGGCGGACTGATGCGATTCGAGATCGTCTCAGCCGACCCCGGCCGTGTGGTGTTCGCATGCGAACCGGACGAATCGGCGTACAACCCGATCGGAGCCGTGCACGGCGGGGTGGTCTGCACGCTGCTCGACTCGGTGACCGGTTGCGCTGTGCACAGCACGCTGCCGCAGGGCAAGGGCTATACATCGGTGGAGATCAAGGTGAACTATCTGAAGGCGGTACGGCTCAGCAGCGGTGTGCTGACCGCCACGGGAACCGTCGTGAAGGCGGGTTCCCGGGTGGGCTTCGCCGAGGGCGTCGTCACCGATGCGAGTGGCGCGGTGGTCGCGACGGCCACCAGCACGCTGCTGGTGTTCGACCTCTAGGAGGCATGAGGCGCTACGTTCGATCGGTGGAGCAGCAGCAGTTCCTGGTCGTTGGCGCGGGAATCGCTGGTCTGGCGACGGCCGTCGCGCTCCAGCGTCGGGGCCACGTCGTCACGGTCCTCGAGAGCCGCGCCGACACGACGGCCGGAGCCGGCATCAGCATCTGGCCCAACGCGCTTGCGGCGCTCGATCACATCGGCCTCGGCGACGCGGTCCGGGCAGCTGGAGGACGCGTCACCGCAGGCGCCATGCGCTGGCGCGACGGCACCTGGTTGCGCCGGCCGTCCCACGAACGGATCGTCAAGGCCCTCGGAGAGCCGCTCGTCGTGGTCCGGCGCTCCGACCTCAACGATGTCCTGGCCGGCGCCCTGGCGAGCGGGACCGTGCAGACCGGGGTCACCGTCACCGACGTCGCGGTGACGGCCGAGGGCGTCCGCGTCGCGCTGTCGGATTCCACGACCCGGGAGGCCGCGGCGGTGGTCGGCGCCGACGGAACGCATTCGGTGGTGAGCCGTCACCTGAACGGCCCGCTGCACAACCGGTACGTCGGCTATACCGCGTGGCGGGGAATCGCCGCGGTGGAGATCGATGCGGACCTCGCCGGCGAGACGATGGGGCCGGGACTCGAATGCGGGCACGTACCCCTTGGCGCCCACCACACCTACTGGTTCGCGACCGAACGCGCACCCGAAGGGACTATTGCTCCGCAGGGAGAACTGGGGTACCTGAAGAGCCGGTTCGGGTCGTGGGCCGAGCCGCTGCCCACCGTGCTGGCCGCGACCGACCCCGACGTTGTCCTGCGTAACGACCTGTACGACCGCGACCAGGCGCGGGTGTGGTCGCGGGGGCCGATCGTGGTGGTCGGCGATGCCGCGCACCCGATGCGCCCGCACCTGGGGCAGGGAGGTTGCCAGGGGTTGGAGGACGCCGCGATCCTGGCCTGCTTCGTCGACGAGTGCGGCGATCCGTCGACGGCGTTCGCCCGGTTCGCGGCGTTTCGCAAACCGCGGGTTCGGTCGCTGGTGCGGGAGTCGGCGGCCATCGGAAGGATCGTCAACCTGCGGCCGGCGATTCTCAGCGAGGCGGCAAGTCGCGCGAGCGCTCTGGTGCCGGAGGCGGTGCTGACCCGGCACCTGGCGACCGTCGCGGCGCGGTCGGCGTTCAAGGCGCCGACGACGGCGTCAGCCTAGGCCCAGTGGACTCAGGAAGGTCGAGCACAGGGCGCGGACGTCGACGATGCCCAGGACGGCGCCGCTGCGCACGGCCTTGCAGCCCGAGCCCGACGGGGCAGATGGACGTGCCGGGCTCACCGCGGTCCACAATCCGGGGCCACCTGCGGCCGAGCCGCATTTCGGCCACGCTTTGAGTCCTTGGGTCCGCAGGACGTTCTCCGCGACCCTGATCTGCTCTTCCCGCGATGCCGTCGCCGGGGAGCCGACGCCGCCGTTGGCCGACCAGGTCGACGACTTGAACTGCAGACCGCCGTAATGGCCGTTGCCTGTGTTGGTCGACCAATTCCCGCCGGATTCGCACTGAGCAATCGCGTCCCAGTCCAAGCTGTCGGCATTCGCCGCCCCTGAGAGCGCCAACGAGGCAAACGAGAGCGCCCCGGCAATTGCGACGAGCCAAGCAGCTTTCTTCGCCGTTCGGATGAACGCGTGGCGTTTCTTCATCACTGTGGTCCTTCCCCGACCTTGCAACCAATGGGACTTTCGGGTTGGGAGTGTCAGGCGTTACAAGGGAGGTATATGCACGTTATCGAGACGGGATAGACCGCAGCTAGCCATGGGACAGACGAGTAACAAGGGCCAAATGAGCTAATAGAGATTTGTGGTAGGAAAGTGACTAAAGAGGCTTTTGTGGCAATTGTGAATAGAAAGGTGCCGGGCCCCGCAGGACCCGGCACCTAATTCACGTCGAGTGAAGAGTTCTGGGATCTAGCCCCGCCGGCCGCAGACCGGCCAAGCGCCGATGCCCTGCGACTTCAGCACGTTGTTGGCCACCCTGATCTGCTCGTCGCGGCTGGCGTTGTGGGGCGATCCATTGCCGCCATTCGAACGCCAGGTGCTCATGGTGAACTGCAGGCCGCCGTAAAAGCCGTTACCGGTGTTGGTGGACCAGTTGCCGCCCGACTCGCAAGCTGCAACGGCGTCCCAGTTCACACCGCTTTCCGCATTCGCGGTTCCGGTCGCCAATGCCATCGGTGCCAGGGCGAGCGCGCCGGCGATGGTGGCCAGACCAAACGTAGTGCGGATGTTCTTCACTTCTTTCCTTTCGCCAAGCGCGTGCCAACAACGCCCGCCGCCGCGGGCGCGGATGCCGTTGAGGCAGAAGGTTTGGGTCGCGCCGTCTCGGTCAGGCACGACAGGGGGAGCGAGACAACGCCCCACCGGGCTTTACACCCGGCGGCCACAGACGGCGATTCCGCGTCTGCAGCCCCACTCACACGCAGGTTCGTGGTTTGAAATTATTTGCTCGTTTCCGAGCCGTGTGGAACGTACAAATCGTTTGACGCAAAGTCATATCGGGTATCCAGCGGATCGCGGCTAGATCACGTTTAGATCACGGCCCGCTGTGTGAATCATTAGCGCAGGTCATCGTGGCGTGTCGGCCAATGCCAGCGCCGCACTGCAGCCGAGCATATGCGTGAGCCAAATCACGGCCATTTTGTGACTTGAGCCACGCCGAATCAGCTTGATAGCAGGCCGAATCTGCGCGGCGCCGTCCAGAAACGGCTCTGCAGGCCGCTTTTCGGCTCCAAAACGCCGAAGCAGTTCGCTGAGACGCTTTTTAGCTTTTTGCCCGTTGATATCCTCTGTGAGACAGCGTGTTTCGTGAGTTCCGCGTGGATAACCTCCATGCACAGTCTCTTCGATTCCAGACCTTACGTAAGCGGTGTATGCCCTGAAATACTCAGGAAGGAAGCATGTTTCACGGTTGCGCTATACCGATTGCGCGGTCGGCGCCCTCCTGCGCACTCCCGCGGCTCGGTTAGATCAGCGGTGCACCGGATTTCAGGTGATCGCGGCCATAAGTCGCGTCCACCCTTCGCCCAGCGTCATCGGCCTTGTGCGTGCCACCCCAAGGCAACTACGCCGACTACTACCCAAATCCGCTGTGGCACAGTCTATTCGAGCAAGCTACCTGCCATTTGAGCTGCGACGGAGAATCGCGCATAGATCACAAAATGATCCAAATGCATTAACGACGCAGCGGACGCCGAATTCGAGAACGAGAAATCGAAATGCTGAAACCGTAATTTGCTGACACCATTACCAAAGGTAATGACCGCCAAATCAGGACACGTCGGCGGCGGTGTTCACGTTCGTCAGCGCCCGTTGCGTGGGCATCACGATGCGTTGCGTGTCCACGGTGTCTACCAAGGCGCGCATGCTTCGCTCCCCCGCCGCCACCAGCGCGTCGACCCGGTCGGCCAAGGCGGTGCGGTAGACACCGGCCAGATAGTGGTCGCGGCCGTCCCAGGGCAGCACCGCGTCGACGCCCAGACGGTCCGCATATTCGGCTAGTTCGTCGACCAGCTCGGTGGTCATGTGCGGCATGTCGACGGCGCAGACGAAGGCCAGCTCGCACCCGGCGTCGGCCGCGGCCCGCAGACCCCGTCCGGTAGCCAGCAGCGGGCCGACGCCACGCACCTCGTCGCGCAGGACCTCGGCCTGCAATTCAGGCAACGGTTGTCCGGGTGCGGCGACGACGAATACCGGCGAGCAGCGGGCGCTCAGGGCCGAAACGACGAGCTCCACCATCGGCGTGCCGTCAAACGGCATGGTGGCCTTGTCACGGCCCATCCGGCGAGACGCACCGCCCGCCAATACGACAGCAGCAAGCGCTACAGGCGATGTCACGTCGAAGAGATTAGTCGACGGTCCAAGTATCTTTGCCACGCAGCAGCGACTGCAGCGCCGCCGTGTCGTGCGGCTTCGCATCGCGGGCCGAGGCCACCTGTTGGCGAGCCGCATCGTCGTACGTCGGCTTGCTGACCTGGCGGAAGATACCCATCACCATGTGCTCGAGGTTCTGCTCGGACAGCCGGGAGAGCGCGAACGCGTACGCAGGGTCGTGCACCTGCGAGTTGTGCACGACGATCTCGTCGGCCGAGACGTCCGCCGTCTTGGCCACCTCGAGGCCGTAGCCGGACTTGACCACGCAGTACTCGGCGTCGGCGCCGAACGTGATCGGCTCGCCGTGCTGGAGGTTGATGAGCCGTTCTTCGGCGCCTTCCTTGCGGAGCGCGTCGAAGGATCCATCGTTGAAGATGGGGCAATCCTGCAGGATCTCAACGAGCGCAGCGCCGCGGTGGGCAGCGGCGGCCCGCAGGACCTCCGAAAGACCCTTGCGGTCGGAGTCCAGCGCACGGCCGACGAAGGTGGCGTCGGCCCCCAGCGCCAGCGATACCGGGTTGAACGGGTAGTCCAGTGATCCCATTGGCGTCGACTTGGTGATCTTGCCGGTCTCGGATGTTGGCGAATACTGGCCCTTGGTCAAGCCGTAGATCCGGTTGTTGAACAGCAGGATCGTGATGTTCACGTTGCGGCGTAGCGCATGGATCAAGTGGTTGCCGCCGATGGACAGCGCATCGCCGTCGCCGGTGACGACCCAGACCGACAGGTCCGGACGGGCCAGCGCGAGGCCGGTGGCGATCGTCGGGGCGCGGCCGTGGATGGAGTGGAAGCCGTAGGTCTCCAAGTAGTACGGGAAGCGGCTCGAGCAGCCGATACCGCTGACGAACGCGATATTTTCCCGGCGCAGACCCAGTTCGGGCAGGAAGTTGCGGATCGTGTTGAGGATGACGTAGTCACCGCAGCCGGGGCACCAGCGGACCTCCTGGTCGCTGGTGAAGTCCTTGGCTTTCTGCGGCGCGTCCGTCGTCGGCACCGCGCCGGTGCCGGAGGTCAGACCGAGGTCGGTTCCGATCAAGTCAGTCATGCGTCAGCTCCCACGCCAGTATCCACGGTGGCCGCCGCCAACCGCGCAAACTTGGCCTTGTCGCTTTCCTTTTCATTGAGCGTTCCGTCCAGGGCGGAATCGATAATGCCTTCGACCTCGTCGGCCAGGAACGCCATGCCTTCCACCTTGGTCACCGACTGCACGTCGACCAGGAACTTGCCACGCAACAGGAGCGCCAGCTGACCGAGGTTCATCTCCGGCAGCACCACCTTCGGATAGCGGCGCAGCACCTCACCGAGGTTCGCGGGGAACGGATTGAGGTTGCGCAGCTGCGCGTGGGCCACCTTGATGCCCTTGCGTCGCGCCCGCCGGCACGCCTCGCCGATCGGGCCGTAGGAGCTACCCCAACCGAGCATCAGCAGCTCCGCGTCGCCGGTCGGGTCGTCGACCTCGAGATCCGGCACCGCGATGCCGTCGATCTTGGCTTGGCGCAGCCGCACCATCAGGTCGTGGTTCTTCGGCTCATAGGAGATGTTGCCCGAGCCGTTCGCGGCCTCCAGCCCACCGATGCGGTGCTCGAGGCCCGGCGTGCCCGGCACTGCGAACTGTCGAGCCAGCGTCTCGGGGTCGCGGGCGTAGGGCTGGAACGGCTCGCCGGACTTGGCGAACGTGTGGGCGATCGACGGGTAGCTGCTGACATCCGGAATCTGCCAGGGCTCAGAGCCGTTTGCGATGGCGCCGTCCGACAGGATCATCACCGGCGTGTGGTAGGTCACCGCGATGCGGGCGGCCTCGACCGCCACGTCGAAACAGTCCGACGGCGAGCGGGGCGCGAGGATCGCGACGGGCGACTCGCCGTTGCGACCGAACATCGCCTGCAGCAGGTCGGCCTGCTCGGTCTTGGTCGGCAGACCCGTCGAGGGTCCGCCACGCTGCACATCGATGACGATCAGCGGAAGCTCGGTCATCACCGCCAGGCCGATGGCTTCCGACTTCAAAGAGATGCCGGGGCCGGAGGTGCTGGTGACGCCGAGCGCACCGCCGTACGACGCGCCGATCGCCGCGCCGATGCCCGCGATCTCGTCTTCCGCCTGGAAGGTGAGGATGTTGAAGTTCTTGTGCTTGGACAGTTCGTGGAGGATGTCCGACGCGGGCGTGATCGGGTAGGTGCCGAGCACCAGCTGGATATCGGCGAGCTGGCCGGCGGTAATCAGCCCGTATGCAAGTGCGGTGTTACCCGAAATCTGGCGGTACTCACCGGATTTCAGCTTGGCGGGTGCGACCTCGTAGGTGCTGGCGAACGCCTCGGTGGTCTCGCCGTAGTTCCAGCCCGCCTTCAATGCCAGCACGTTGGCTTCGGCGATGTCAGGCTTGCGGGCGAACTTCTCGCGAATGAAGGCTTCGCTGTGTTCGAGCTCGCGGCCGTACATCCACGACAGCAGGCCGAGCGCGAACATGTTCTTTGCGCGCTGGCCATCCTTCTTGGAGGCCCCGATGGACTCCACGGCGCCCAGAGTCAGTGTCGTCATGGCGACGGGCTGCACGACGTAGTCGGACAGCTCGTCGGTTTCCAGCGGGTTGGCCTCGTAGCCGACCTTGGCGAGGTTGCGCTTGGTGAACTCGTCGGAGTTGGCGATCACCAGGCCGCCGCGAGGCAGGTCGGAGATGTTGGCCTTCAGCGCCGCGGGGTTCATCGCAACCAGGACGTCGGGACGATCGCCCGCAGTGAGGATGTCGTAGTCGGCGATCTGAATCTGGAACGACGAGACGCCAGGCAGAGTGCCTGCTGGTGCGCGGATCTCGGCAGGGTAATTCGGTTGCGTGGCAAGGTCATTGCCGAACAGCGCGGCCTCGGAGGTGAACCGGTCGCCGGTCAGCTGCATGCCGTCGCCGGAGTCGCCGGCGAACCGAATGACAACCTTTTCGAGCTTCTGGCGAGTCTGCGTATTGGCCCCGTTGCCGTTCGGACTCACGAACCCTGCCTTTCGCTCTGCTTTACCGACGTGCGCCTCAGTCGCGGGCTATCGCGCCATCGGTGCAGATGTTGCCTAAGATTTGATGTCACTCTCAGTACCGATTAAACCACTTCTCTTAGGCATCACCTTGACCGGCGCGCGGTCGTTTCCCCGGTCAGTCTCGGCCGTCCCCGCAGGTCAATAGCGTGCGCCGCGTCCAGATGAGACAAAACTGTGTCGTTCGTCACTTTAGCGCGACACAAAGTTTTTAAGGAAATTGTTACCGGTCGGTAGCTACTGGCTAGCACTACGGCCGGCATCGCAGCCCGCGAACTGCGACGCAACTGTTACCGACGTTGACAGTGGAGGGCGTTATCTATCCGCCTGGCAACTAGCGCGGCAAGAGTCCGTCCACAGAGTGCGTTATCGCCTAGAGATCCTCGCGAAGCTCACTGCGGTAGTGACAACGAAAGATGCGTAGCGGACTACGCGTGCCGCTTCTTCGTGTGCACAGCAGGGTTGAGCCGCACCCCGACAACGAAGGAGCAATGGACATGAACGCAGACCGCCGTTACATCCTCCGCTGGCTCGCCACCCAACTCGGGTCTCAGCTCGACCTGCCCTCCACAGTTATTGACCCGTTGATGCCGCTGGCTGAAATGGGCGTCGACTCGGTACATGCAGTCAGCCTGGTCGGCGACGTGGAGGCGCACTTTGACATCGATGTCGAGCTGACACTGGTCTTCGACCACCCGACCCTGTCGCACATTGCCGACCACATCCGCTTGGCACTGACCGAGGATGGGGCGGCCGCGTAGATCCACGGCGCGGACGCGCAGTCAACATTTGCCGGCGGCTTGCTATCCAGATTGCGATTGACGGTCATCGTATGTTTCACGCCCCGCGCGGGAAAGACGGTTCCCGGGAGGAAGCGGTGTGAACTGGCTGCGCTGCGGCAGAAGGTGGGTCATAGAGGCGCCTCAGCCGTAGATTGGAGTCATGGGACGGGTGACCGCGCGGCGACGCGCCAGCCACGTCACCCCCGATGACACCGTGACGCGGCCCGAGACGCTGGTTGTCGAAGAGCCGTTGGAGATCCGCGTCAACGGCAAGCCGCTGACCGTCACGATGCGGACACCCGGCTCGGATGTCGAATTGGCGCAAGGTTTCCTACTGACCGAGGGCGTCATCGGTCATCGCGACGACCTTGTCACGGTGCGCTATTGCAAAGGCACCGGCCCCGACAACCTGAACACCTACAACGTCCTGGACGCGACTCTCTCCCCCGGCATCGCAATGCCGCAGGTCGACATCACCCGCAACTTCTACACAACGTCGTCGTGCGGGGTGTGCGGGAAGGCGTCACTGGATGCGGTCCGCACCACCAGCCGCTATTCGCCCGGCGACGACGCCTCCCAGGTCAAGGCGAACACCCTGTCTGCCATGCCCGACCTGCTGCGCATCGAACAGAAGGTGTTCGCCAGCACCGGCGGCTTGCACGGCGCCGCGCTGTTCGACACCAGCGGCGGCCTGCTGGCCGTCCGCGAAGACATCGGCAGGCACAACGCCGTCGACAAAGTGATCGGCTGGGCCGTCGAGCAGAACAGGATCCCGCTCACCGGAGCCGTGCTCTTGGTCAGCGGACGCGCCTCGTTCGAACTCACCCAGAAGGCCGTGATGGCAGGCATCCCCGTCTTCGCCGCGGTCTCCGCGCCGTCGTCGCTCGCCGTGGATCTCGCCAGCCAGTCCGGCGTGACCCTGGTGGCGTTCCTGCGCGGCGAGTCGATGAACGTCTACACCCGCCCGGACCGCATCCAG
>LZSH01000012.1 GCA_001665255.1 Mycobacteriaceae bacterium 1482268.1
GAGCGTCGCCGTCGCCGCCCAACTTGTGACGGCCCCCCTGGTGGCGGCCATCTCCGGCACGTTCAGTCTCGTGGCCGTCGGGGCGAATCTCGCAGTGGCTGTCGTGATTGCCCCGATCACCGTGATCGGTACGGCGGCGGCCGCGCTGTCGGTCCTGTGGCCGGCGGGTGCGGGCCTGCTGATCAGGTTCACCGGACCCGAACTGTGGTGGCTGATAAACGTCGCCCGATGGTCGGCATCCGTTCCCGGCGCATCGGTTTCCGTGCCCGCGGGACCGCCCGGCGCCCTGACTGTCGTCGTGGCAGGAGTGTTGGCCGCCGTCCTGTGGCGGCGGTGCCGGCGATGGCTGTCGGCGCGGCATGACACGATCGGGCAATGAGCGAATCGGTCCCCGGATTGCATCTGGTCCTCGGGGATGAGGATTTCCTCGTCGAGCGGGCAGTGGCCGCGGTCTTGCGCGCTGCGCGCAAGCAGGCAGGCACCGACGATGTGCCGGTGGACCGGATGCGTGCCGGCGAGGTCAGCACAGCCGAACTCGCCGAACTGCTGAGCCCGTCCCTGTTCGCCGACGAACGCGTGGTGGTCTTGGAATCCGCGGCCGAGGCGGGCAAGGAAGCGGTCGCCCTCATCGAAGGCGCCGCCGCCGACCTGCCCACAGGCACCCTTCTCGTCGTTGTCCACTCCGGCGGGGGCCGCGCGAAGGCATTGGCCGGTCGATTGAAAGACCTCGGCGCCACGGTGCATTCGTGTGCGCGCATCACCAAGGCCTCCGAACGCGCCGATTTCGTACGCGGCGAGTTCCGCGCATTGAAGGTCAAGGTTTCCGATGACACCGTCACCGCCGTCCTGGACGCCGTCGGTTCGGACCTCCGCGAGCTCGCATCGGTCTGCTCCCAGCTGGTCGCCGACACCGACGGCAACGTCGATGCGGCCGCGGTGCGTCGTTACTACAGCGGCAAAGCCGAGGTGAAGGGTTTCGACATCGCCGACAAGGCCGTCGTCGGTGACGTCGCAGGTGCTGCCGAGGCGCTGCGCTGGGCGATGATGCGCGGCGAGCCGCACGTCGTGCTCGCCGATGCGCTGGCCGAGGCGGTGCACACGATCGCTCGGGTCGGCCCATTATCGGGTGATCCGTACCGGTTGGCGTCCGAGCTGGGGATGCCGCCGTGGCGGGTGCAGAAGGCGCAGAAGCAGGCGCGACGCTGGTCTCGGGAATCGGTCGCGAAGGCTGTGCGATTGGTGGCCACGCTGAACGCGGACGTGAAGGGGGCCGCGGCGGACGCCGACTACGCGCTGGAGGCGGCGGTGCGGAAGGTGGCCGAGCTCGTCAGCGAGTGAGCCGAATCAAGCCGACGGCCGCCAAGGGTCAGATCAGAGCTTGTTGAAGGCGCGCGCCAGAGCGGACTTCTTGTTGGCCGCCTGGTTCTTGTGGATCACGCCCTTGCTGGCAGCCTTGTCCAGCTGGCGGCTGGTCGAGTGCAGCAGCTCGCCGGCCTTGTCCTTGTCGCCGGCCTCGGCAGCCTCGCGGAACGAACGCACGGCCGTGCGAAGCGATGACTTGACCGCTTGGTTGCGCAGTCGAGCGCGCTCGTTGGTCTTGATGCGCTTTTCCTGCGACTTGATGTTGGCCACGCGCTGATTCCTTCGTAAATCTCGATTGGGGTTGGAAAGCTCCTTGGGCCCGACGCGCGGGCAGCGAGGGTTCAGATTACCAGCGCAGCGGGCAAATACCCAAAGTGGCCAACACTTGGAACCCGCTGGCCTGCGGAAACGAGTCGAGTGCGGCACCATGTCAACGGTGAGCCTTCGCACCTTGCCCAACGAGACCGCCAAGTCCGCGCGCACCAACGGCCGCCGGACTGCGCGCTACGACGGGATCTTCGACGGCTACAACAACCTCGGTAGCTACGCCGAAGCATTCGACGAGATGTTCGACGCTCAGGGCAACGTCCGCGGGCCGTACAAGGGCATCTTCGCCGAACTCGCGCCCTCTGACGCCTCCGAACTGGAAGCGCGAAACGAGGCGCTGGGCCGCGCGTTCATCGACCAGGGCATCACGTTCTCGCTGTCCGGGCAGGAACGCCCGTTTCCGCTCGATCTGGTGCCGCGGGTGATCTCCGCGGCGGAATGGTCGCGGCTGGAGAAGGGCATCCGGCAACGGGTCAAGGCGCTGGAGATGTACCTCGACGACATCTACGGGGAACAGGAGATCCTGCGCGACGGTGTCATCCCGCGTCGGCTGGTCACCTCGTGCGAGCACTTCCACCGCGAAGCCGTGGGCATCATGCCGCCCAACGGCGTGCGGATCCACGTCGCCGGCATCGACCTGGTGCGCGACGGGCAGGGCAACTTCCGGGTGCTGGAAGACAACCTGCGCTCACCGTCGGGCGTGTCGTACGTCATGGAGAACCGCCGCACCATGGCCCGCGTGTTCCCGAACCTGTTCGCCACCCACCGGGTGCGCGCCGTGGGCGATTACTCGTCACATCTGCTGCGCGCGCTGCGTAACGCTGCCGCGTCCAACGAAGCAGACCCGACCGTCGTGGTGCTGACGCCCGGCGTCTACAACTCTGCATACTTCGAGCACTCCCTGCTCGCCCGGCAGATGGGCGTCGAACTGGTCGAGGGCCGCGACCTGTTCTGCCGCGACAACACCGTCTACATGCGCACCACCGAGGGCGAGCGGCAGGTCGACGTCATCTACCGCCGTATCGACGACGCGTTCCTCGACCCCATGCAGTTCAACCCGCACTCGGTGCTCGGCGTGGCGGGGATGCTCAACGCGGCACGAGCGGGCAACGTCGTCATCTCCAGCGCGGTGGGCAACGGCGTCGGTGACGACAAACTCGTCTACACCTACGTGCCCACGATCATCGAGTACTACCTCGGCGAGAAGCCGTTGCTCGCCAACGTCGACACCTACCGATGCTGGCTGGACGACGAATGCGAAGAGGTACTCGACCGGATCGGCGAACTCGTCATCAAACCTGTCGAAGGCTCCGGCGGTTACGGCATCGTCTTCGGACCCGA
>LZSH01000013.1 GCA_001665255.1 Mycobacteriaceae bacterium 1482268.1
GCCACCAACCCTGTGATGACGGACGGATCGACCTCGCTGGACGTCAACGACGCCACATGCCCGCGTTCGCCGCGCCGTACCATCGAGATCACCGTGGTCTTGCGTTGCACCGAAACACCGTTGGTAGTCATCGAATTGTTCGCCCACCGCAGGGCGGCATCGCTGCGATCGGTGACGATGACGATCGTCTCGTCGGCCTTTCCCAACCGCGCGGCTTCCGCCAACGCGGTGTCGATGACCTGCTGTGCGGCGATCACTGTCACCGTCCCCCTTCGGCGCGAGTGTTGAGCACATTGATGCCGCGGAACAACGCCGACGGGCAGCCGTGGCTGACCGGCGCCACCTGCCCAGGTTGTGCCTTGCCGCAGTTGAACGCGCCGCCCAGCCGCCACGTCGAGCGCCCGCCGACCGCTTCCATCGCGCCCCAGAAGTCGGTGGTGGTGGCTTGATACGCGACATCGCGCAGTTGCCCGTCGAGTTTGCCGTCGCGGATCCGGAAGAACCTCTGCCCGGTGAACTGAAAGTTGTAGCGCTGCATATCAATCGACCAGCTTTTGTCGCCGACGATGTAGATGCCGTCGTCGACCCGACCAATCAGGTCGTCAGTGGAAAGGTCCTGCGGCCCCGGCTGCAGGGAGACGTTGGCCATCCGCTGTATCGGCACGTGGTGCGGCGAGTCGGCATACGCGCAGCCGTTGGATCGGGCTACCCCGAGCCGCGGCGCGAACACCCGGTCGAGCTGGTAGCCGACAAAGACGCCGTCGCGCACCAGATCCCACCGCTGCGCCTGCACACCCTCGTCGTCCCAGCCGACGCTGGCCAGTCCGAATTGCTCGGTGCGGTCGGCGGTCACGTTCATCACCGGTGAGCCATAGCGCATGGTGCCCAGCTTGTCCGGTGTGGCAAATGATGTTCCCGCGTAGGCGGCCTCGTAACCGATGGCGCGGTCGTATTCGGTGGCGTGCCCGATGGATTCGTGGATGGTCAGCCACAGGTTGGACGGATCGATGACGAGATCGGTCGGCCGCGGCGACACGCTCGGCGACTTGACCTTCTCCGTGAGCAGGGTCGGAAGCTCGGCGAGTTCGGCGGACCAGTCCCACACATCGTCGCCGTCGACGACCTCCCAACCGAGTGCGATCGGCGGCGCCAGCGTGCGCATCGTCTCGAAGGATCCCGCCACGGCGTCGACCGCGACGGCCTCGAGCGTGGGCTGCACCCGGACCCGCTGCTGCGTGATCGACGTGCCGGCAGTGTCGGCGTAGAACGTCTGCTCCTTGACAGCGTGCAGGCTGGCCGAGACGTGGTTGACTCCGTCGGCGGCCAGCAGCCGACCCGAATACTCGCCGAGCAACGCGACCTTGTCGGCCGTCGGAATCAAGAACGGGTCGGTCCGATAGTCCGACACCCAGCTCGCGTCGGCGTATACCGGCTCGGGTGCTAACTCGATGGTCTCGGCGTTCAGCGGCGCCAACGCCCGCGCCACCGCGACGGCGCGGCGGGCGGTCTGCGCGGCGACTCCGGCATCCAGCTCGGCGTGCGACGCAAAGCCCCACGTTCCGTCGACGATCACTCGCACCGCAAGCCCGACCTCACGGTCGACGACGGAGGTCTGCAGCTCACCGTCGCGCAGCGCCACCCTCTCGTCGACGATGCGGTGGATGCGCAGGTCGGCGTGGCTGGCGCCGGCTGCCACAGCGGCCGACAGCGCGGCGTCGGCAAGCTGATGGCGCGGCAGCTCGAGGAAGTCCGGATCGACCTGGCGGGGTGCTGTCACGGGTATCACCGTAGTTCGGGCCCGGCTCGACCGCTTTAATGGCTCGGTGGCCGTCAATCGGATGCGAACGACGGCGGTGGCATACACACTGCTGGCGCCGAGCCTGTTCGGCGTCGTTACGTTCCTGTTGCTGCCGATGCTGGTCGTGGCGTGGCTGAGCGTGCATCGGTGGGATCTGCTCGGCCCGATTCACTATGTCGGACTGGATAATTGGCGGTCGGTGCTGACCGACGCGTCGTTCGCCACGTCGCTGGCGGTGACGGCGCTGTTCATCGTGATCGTGGTGCCCGCGCAGTCGGTGCTCGGGCTGGTCGCCGCCACCATGCTGGCCCGCGGACTGCCCGGCACCGGGTTCTTTCGCACCCTGTACGTGCTGCCGTGGATCTGCGCGCCGCTGGCAATCGCGGTGCTGTGGCGGTGGATCCTGGCGCCGACCGACGGCGCGGTCAGCACCCTGGCGGGCCACCGCATCGAGTGGCTCACCGATCCGGACCTTGCCCTGCCCGTGGTGTCGGCGGTCACGATCTGGACCAACGTCGGCTACGTCACCCTGTTCTTCCTGGCGGGGATCCTCGCGATCCCCGGCGAGATCCAGGACGCGGCACGCACCGACGGCGCCACCGCGTGGCAGCGGTTCCGTCGCATCACGTTGCCAATGCTGCGGCCGACGCTGTTTTTCGTCCTGGTCACCGGTGTCATCAGCGCGGCGCAGGTATTCGACACCGTGTACGCGCTCACGGCGGGCGGACCACGGGGTCGCACCGATTTGATCGCCCACCGTATCTACGCCGAGGCGTTCGGTGCTGCCGCGGTCGGGCGGGCGGCGGTGATGGCCGCGGTGCTGTTCGTCCTCCTCGTCGGTGTGACTGTTGCTCAGCACCTCTACTTCCGCAGGCGGATGATCTATGACGTCGTTTAGCCGGGTCGTGTCGGCGCCGGTGATCTACGCCGGACTGGTCGTGGGCGCGGTCATCACGCTGGCGCCGTTTGCGCTGGGGCTGCTCACGTCCTTCACGTCCGCCGAGCAGTTCAACACCGGCGCGCCGCTGTCCTGGCCGAAGCCGCCGACGCTGGAGAACTACGCCGGGCTAGCCGACGCGGGCTTCGGCCGTGCACTTGTGGTTACGGCGCTGATGACCGCCGTCATCCTGGTCGGTCAACTGACGTTCTCGGTGTTCGCGGCATATGCGTTCGCGCGCTTGGACTTTCCCGGTCGCGACGCCTTGTTCTGGGTGTATCTCGCAACGCTGATGGTGCCCGCGACGGTCACTGTCGTACCGCTGTACCTGATGATGGCCCAAGCCGGTCTGCGCAACACGTTCTGGGCATTGGTGCTGCCGTTCATGTTCGGCTCGCCGTACGCGATCTTCCTGTTGCGCGAGTACTTCCGCGGCATCCCCGCCGATCTCATCAAGGCCGCACGGATCGACGGCGCCAACACCCTCGACATTCTGACCCACGTCGTGATCCCCGCCAGCAAGCCGATCCTGGTGACGCTGTCGCTGATTACCGTTGTCAGCCAATGGAACAGCTTCATGTGGCCGTTGGTGATCACCAGCGGCGGTAAATGGCAGGTATTGACAGTGGCGACGGCGGGCCTGCAGTCCCGCTACAACGCGCAGTGGACGTTGGTGATGGCCGCGACGACGGTCGCGATCGTTCCGCTCGTTCTGCTGTTCGTCGCGCTCGGGCGACACATCGTCCGCTCCATCGTGGTGACGGGACTGAAATGATCCTTCGCCCCAAAGTTTCCACGCTGGCCGCGGCGGCGCTGGCGCTGACCATGGCCGTGCTGCTCGTTGCGGCGGTGCTTCTGGGTCGATCGCCGGAGCGTGCGGGCCGGACGGTCGTCACCGTACGCCTGTGGGACGAGCAGGTCGCCCCGGCATATCGCGCATCGTTCGACGAGTTCACCCGCCGCCATCCCGACATCGACGTGCGGATCAACGTGGTGGCGTACAGCGCCTATTTCGACACGCTGCGCACCGACGTGGCGGGCGGCAGCGGCGACGACATCTTCTGGCTGTCGAACGCGTACTTCGCGCAATACGCCGATAGCGGCCGTCTGCTGGACATCGGAAAAGCGTTGGGGCCCAATGCTGCGACAGGCTGGGAGCCGTCGGTGGTGAACCAGTTCACCCGCGGCGGCGCCCTGTGGGCGGTCCCGCAGCTGACCGATGCGGGCATCGCGGTCTACTACAACGCTGAGCTGATCGAGAAGGCTGGCGTCGATCTGCGGCAGCTGATGGCGATGCGCTGGTCGCCCGGTGACGTCGACACGCTGCGGCCGCTGCTGGCCCGGCTGACCGTCGACGCCAACGGACGACGAGCCGATGAACCCGGCTTCGACGCCGGGCGCATCCGACAGTGGGGTTACAACGCCGCCAACGATCTTCAGGGAATCTGTCTCAACTACATCGGCTCGGCCGGAGGCCGGTTCTCCGACGGTGACCGGTTCGACTTCGACAACCCAGGTGCCGTCGCGGCGTTCAGTTATCTGGTGCGCCTGATCAACACCGACCACGTAGCTCCCCCCGCTTCAGACACCAACGGCAACGGCGACTTCTCCCGCAACCAGTTCCTGCAGGGCAAGATGGCGCTGCTTCAATCCGGCACCTACAACTTGGCGGCGATTGCCGAGCAGAGCCGCTTCCGATGGGGTGTCGTCCCGATGCCGGTCGGACCCGTCGGCCGGGTGAGCGTCACCAACGGCATTGCCGCTGCCGGAAATTCGGCTACCAAGCATCCCGATGCCGTACGCCAGGTGCTGGCCTGGATGGGCAGTGCCCGCGGCAACCAGTATCTCGGCGCCGGCGGTGCGGCCATCCCGGCGGTACTCGCGGCACAGCGCGTCTATTTCGGCCACTGGACCCGGCACGGCGTCGACGTCCGTCCGTTCTTCACCGTGCTCGACGGTCCGCGCATACCCGCCCCCGGCGGCCCCGGGTTCCCCGCTGGCTACCAGGCGCTGCAGCCGTACTTCGACGAAATGTTCCTGGGCCGGACAGATGTGGCGACCACGCTGCGCGATGCGCAGGCCGCCGCGAACGCCGCAGCCGAGCGTTAAGTCGTCGCCAACAACGTCAGTTCGAGCGCCAGCGCCGCGCTACACACCACGAGAACTATCGAAAGCGCCACCCAGTCACGCTTTTTCGGGCCGGATGGTGCCGCGGAGATCTGGCCGGCACCGCCGCGCGCGGTGATCGCGTCGCCCATCTCGTCGGCCCGCCGCAGTGCGACGATGACGGCGGCGGCGATCAGATCGATCACCTCGAGTGCCCAGCGGCGCCTGCGCGCGCGCCGGGTGGTCAACACCGGCTTGGGACGAAGGCTGCGGGCGGCATACAAAATCCGGAATTCATCGATCAGCATTGGAAACGCCCGCAACGCCAGGGCGAGCGCAACCGCCCAGTCGTCGACCGGAATGCGCAGGAAGCGCAACGGTTTTCCGAGTGTCGCGACCGCGGGCGCGATCTCGGCGACATTGGTTGTCCACGACACCATGCCGCCGAGACCCAGTAGGACGATCGACAGCGCGGTGACCCGCAAGAACTTCAGAAGTCCGCCCAGCCCGAGTTCGAGCCCGAAGAGGTCGATGACGGGACTGCCGCCGGACAGCGCGGCGGTGACAGCACCGAGCGCGAGCAGGAACCACAGCCAGCGCGGTACCGACGGCAAGGCACCGCGCGGGATCCGCGCCAGCTTCGCCGTGAAGAGCACGAGCGCGGCGACGGCCCCGATCGGCACCCAGCCCGGATAGTACGTCAGCAGCACGCCGATGCCGGCGACGACAATGAGTTTGGTTCCCGCCCAGAGATCGTGGACGACGCTGCGACCGGGTACCGGCCGCAGAAGCACGACGGGCCTGCGTTGTGGTCGGCGGGCGGGCGCGGTCATGCCACACCTCCCGCGGCCGTCGGCGCGGCGGCCAGCGCTCCGCCCTCCAGATGCAGGGTGCGTGGGCAAAGGTCTTCCAGACCGGAGAAGTCGTGTGAGATCACGATGACGGTCAACCCGGCGTTGCGCCGCAGATCCTCGAGCAATCGCAGCAGTCCGCGCGCGCTGGCGGCGTCGAGGCCGGCTAGCGGCTCGTCGAGGATGAGCGCTCGCGGTGAGCGTTCCAGTAGGCCGGCCAGCACAACCCGGCGCATCTGCCCGCCGCTGAGCTGATCGATCCGGCGGTCCGCCAGCGCAGGATCCAGACCGACAGTCGCCAGCGCGTTGATCACCCGCGGCCGGTCATGCGCTGAAAACCCTGCCGCCGAGGCGACTTCGAGGTCCACCCGGCTGCGCAACAACTGCAGCCGGGACGCCTGGAACGAGATCGCCACCGCGCCGACCTGATCAGCCGCCGGTGTGCCGTCGAGCAGGCATTGCCCGCCCGTCGGGGTGGCTAGGCCGGCCATGATCCAGGCCAGCGTCGACTTTCCCGACCCGTTGCGGCCGTGGATCAGGAGTCCGTCGCCCTCGTGCACCGCGAAATTGATGTTTTGCAAAGCGGTCTTCGCCCACGGCGTTCCGGTGCCGTACTCGTGGCTCACGTCGATTAGTTCGAGGACCGGCGCGTCAGCACGCGGCGTCTGCGGCCCGGTCGCCCCCGGCGCGGCGGCGGTTTCCACCATCACGGTGTTGTCGGTCGCTCCGCGGTTTCCGGTGAGATCGATTGCGCGGTCAGCGGAGTCGGCTTCGTCGTTGTAGTGCGTGATATGCACGAGCGACATGCGGTGGCGTCCGGTGAGCCCCGACAGCACGCCCATCAGCGCTTCGCGACCATGCTGGTCGACCATGCTGGTCACCTCGTCGGCGATCAGCAGCGACGGTTCCCTGGCCAGCGCGGCGGCTACGGCGAGGCGCTGCAGTTCACCGCCGGACAGGCCGCCGGTGTCACGTTCGCCCATCCCGTCGAGGCCGACCTCGGTGAGCAATTTATGCACGTCGGTGACGGTGCCGGGGGGCAGTCCCCACACCACATCGTCAGCGACCCGCGTGCCGAGCACCTGGCTCTCCGGATGCTGCAGGACGACCGCGGTGCCGCCGAGACGGCCCAACCCCACTGCGCCTGGACGCTCGACGGTGCCCGACGACGGGTCACGCCCGGCGAGCACCAACATCAGCGTCGTCTTGCCGGAGCCGTTGGGCCCCGTCACCGCGACGTGTTCGCCGGGTTCGACGCTCATGCTGAGCGGTCCGAGCGCATCGCGGTCGCTCTTCGGATAACGGAAACGGACATCGGTAAGCCGCACCGGCACGGGCGCCACCTGCCCATCGTCGAGTGGTGGGTCCAGCTTGTGCACGTCGGGAACCACGACGAGTCGGTTGATCACCCGCGACGCCGCCCACCAGCCGATCAGCATGACGATGGTGACGTTGACCATCGTGGAGCCGCCGATCAGAAACGGCCAGTAGTGCAGCGCGGTCGCGAACCCACTCCTGAGCCGCTCGGCGAAGCGCTCCATGTCCGGCAGGATCCACCAGCCGGAGATGTGCGACAGAAAGGCGGCGATGCCGCCGACGTTGGCGGTCAGCGATTCGAAGATCAGGTGGCGCAGCCGGACCAGTATCGACAATGCGCCCACGACCGCGGCTCCGGCGACCGCACCCGCGACAATCCCGACGAGGATGACGGTGGGCACGCCCCTGCCGCGCCGCAGAATCAAGCCGATGAGTAGCCCCATGTAGGCGCAGTCGATCACGGTGATAAAGCCGCCCATGCCGGCGATCAGGAATGCGATGGTGGCACCGGCGACCGTCGCGGCGATCAGCGCCCGTAGCCGAAACCGGTAGATCAGAAATGCCATCGGGACCGGGCCCAGCAAGGAAATCCCGGCGGCGAACGGCACCACGACGGCGATGATCGCGATGGCCGCACACAACGCGGCCATCACCGAGGCCTGCGCCAGCTCTACAGGTTGCAGCGAACCCGCACGACGAGGCTCGCTCGCTCGCTGGGTCGCAGTCATTTCACGATTCTGCCAGTCGCGGAGCAATGCCCCTGTGTCAGCACTGTGAGTATCCACACGCGGCTGAACGTTGATACGTATAGTGAAGCTATGTAATTATGGGGTGGTGACCCCGACCCTTGGCGCTGACCTGCTCGCCGTGGTGGCGCGACTCAACCGGCTCGCATCGCAGCGAGCCCGCATACCTCTGCCGTTCGCGCAGGCGCGCCTGCTGTCCACCATCGAGGATCAGGGCGCGGCGCGCATCTCGGATCTCGCCGCGCTCGATCACTGCTCGCAACCGACGATGACCATGCAGGTGCGCCGGTTGGAGGACGCCGGGCTGGTGTCACGCACCGTCGATCCCGACGATGCACGGGCTGTGCTTATCCGCATCACGCCGAAAGGTGTCGACATGCTGCGGCAGGTTCGCGTCGACCGCGGCGCCGCAATCGATCCGTATCTGGAGCGGCTCGATGAGGCCGACCGTCGGACACTCGACGACGCCGTCCGCGTGATGCGCAAGCTCCTCAAGGACGCGGCAGCCCCGAAACCGACCGTCAAATAGACACAATCAGTTAGGAGCTGCCACCGTATGTGGCGCCAACCCAAGGCCGTCTGGGCCGTCGCGTTCGCCTCTGTTGTCGCCTTCATGGGAATCGGGCTCGTGGACCCGATCCTCAAGCCGATCGCCGACAACCTCGACGCCTCACCGTCGCAAGTGTCGTTGCTATTCACCAGCTACATGGCGGTGATGGGCGTGGCCATGCTCATCACGGGCGTGGCAGCCAGCCGGATCGGTCCCAAACGCACGCTGCTGCTGGGCCTCGTGGTGATCATCGCCGGTGCTGGCCTGGCCGGCATGTCCGACACCGTGATGGGGATCGTGGGCTGGCGGGCGCTATGGGGACTCGGCAACGCCCTGTTCATTGCGACCGCGCTGGCCACGATCGTCAATTCGGCGCGCGGATCGGTCGCCCAGGCGATCATCCTGTACGAGGCGGGCGCTGGGACTGGGCATTGCCGTCGGGCCCCTGGTCGGCGGCGTGTTGGGTTCGATCTCGTGGCGCGGTCCGTTCTTCGGGGTCTCGGCGTTGATGGCGGTCGCGCTCGTCGTCACCGCTTTTCTGCTTCCGTCGACGCCGCGAGCCGAGCACGCGACCACACTGGCCGACCCGTTCCGCGCCCTGCGGCACCGCGGCCTACTCGGCGTCGGAATCACCGCGCTGCTGTACAACTTCGGGTTCTTCACCCTGTTGGCTTTCACGCCATTCCCTCTCGACATGAGCGCCCACCAAATCGGGCTGATCTTCTTCGGCTGGGGCATCGCTCTGGCGTTCACCTCCGTGGTGGTGGCACCGAGGCTGCAGCACCGCTACGGGACGGTGAACGTGTTGATCGTCAACCTGTTGGCGATGACGGCGACGCTCGCCGTGATGGCGGTCTTCACCGAACACAAGGCGGTCCTGGCGGGTTGCGTGGTGGTGGCCGGTCTGTTCATCGGCATCAACAACACGTTGATCACGGAAACCGTGATGAAGGCCGCACCCGTGGAGCGCGGGGTGGCGTCGGCCGCCTACAGCTTCCTGCGGTTCGGCGGCGCGGCCGTCGCGCCGTGGCTGGCCGGTGTGCTAGGCGAGAAGGTCAGCGTGCACCTGCCGTTCTGGGTGGGTGCAGCGGGCGTGCTGCTGGGCGCGGGCGTGCTCGCGGCCACCCGCGAGCACTTGACCGGAATCGACGTCGATGAAACGGAATTGGAAGAGATCACCGATTACGCCGAGTCGTTGACCGTCGGCAGCGAGTCGTAGTTCTTACAAGATCTGGTCGACGAGCGTGCCAACGACATAGGTAGCGGCGATAGCGATCCCGCCGAACAGCACCTGCCGCGCCGATGCCCACCACCAGGGCCGACTGGTAAAGCGGGCGGCGACGGCACCGGCGACCGCCAGCCCGACGCCGCCGCACACCAGCCCCGCCGGCAACGACTCGAACGCCAGTAGATACGGCATGAGCGGCACGATGGCGCCGATCGCGAACATCAGGAAGGACGAGATCGCCGCGATCCACGGCGACGGCTTCTCCGCCGGGTTGACACCCAACTCCTGAACGAGATGGAAGTTCACGGCCTTGTTTTCGTCGCGATGGATCTCGTCGGTCGCCTTCGCGGCGGTCTCGCCGGTCAATCCCAGTTTGACGAGCATGCCGATGAGCTCGGCCCGCTCGGCCGTGGGATGCCGCTCGAACGCACGACGTTCCACCAGCACTTCGGAGTCGATCTGCTCGTTGGCAGTGGTAACGGATGTGTACTCGCCAAGCGCCATCGAGAAAGCACCGGCCAGTAGACCGGCCACACCGCTGATGACGACGGTCTGAGCGCTTGCCGCGGCCGCTACGCCCGCGATCAGTGCGGTGTTGCTGACCAGACCGTCCATCGCCCCGAAAGTGGCTGCGCGAAGCCAGCCACCCGACACGTCGGAATGCCGGTGCCCCCTGGCGTGAGGCATGCCCGTCGGCGAGAGCGGGACTTCGTTTATCTCGGCCATGGCCACCGATTCAACGCCACGGATTTCCACTGGTCCAGCGAGGTTTGCCTACGTTTGCCACATCACAGTTTCCGCCGGGCGGCGAGAGGCTACGGTCGGGTGTATGACGACTACTGCGGAGCACCTTCGTAATACGCTCGACGGACGTTGGCGCGACGTGAAGAACACGATGCGCGAACAGCTCTCTAGCGAGATCTTCCGCCCGCACTACACACCGAACACCGTCATCGCCCGCACCAAAGTGGCCGAGCAATTGAAGATCATGGCCGAGCGGGGCGCGGCGGAGGACGGCTTCAAGAAGGAGCACGGCGGCAATGGCGACGTCGGCGCGGCCATCGCGCAGATCGAGATGCTCGCGATGTCGGACCTGTCCCTGATGGTCAAAGCCGGTGTCCAGTGGGGCCTGTTCGGCGGGGCCATCGAGAACCTCGGCACCGAGCGCCATCACGAGCGCTACGTCAAGAAGATCATCGATCTGGACCTGTTGGGCTGCTTCGCGATGACCGAGACCGGCCACGGCAGCGACGTGCAGTCACTCGAGACGACGGCGACCTACGATCCGTCGACTCAGGAGTTCGTCATCGACTCCCCCACCCGCACCTCCCGGAAGGACTACATCGGCGGCGCCGCCGAAACCGCGCGGGTGGCAGCCGTTTTCGCGCAGCTGATCACACCGGACGGTGAAGGCCACGGCGTGCACTGCTTCGTCGTGCCGATCCGCGACGACGAGGGCAATGATCTACCGGGTGTGACGACGTCGGACTGCCATTACAAGGGCGGCCTGCCCGGGGTGGACAACGGCCGCATCCAATTCGACAACGTCCGCGTCCCCCGCGAGAACCTGCTGAACAAGTACGCCGACGTAGCCGAGGACGGCACGTATACCTCGCCCATCGAGAATGTCGGTCGTCGCTTCTTCACGATGCTTGGCACGCTGATCCGCGGTCGGGTCACGGTGGGCGGCAGCGCCGGCGCAGCGGCCCGGGTGGCCCTGGACATTGCCACCCGATATGCGTTGGAGCGCAGGCAATTCAGCGCTCCCGACGACGAGGACGAGGTGCTGATCATGGACTACCTGGTGCACCAGCGCCGATTGTTCCCTCTGATCGCGAGGTCATACGCGCTGCAGTTTGCGCAGAACGAACTGGTCGCCAAGTGTCACGAGTTGCAGACGTCCGACGACCCTGACCCCGAGGAACAACGCGAGCTGGAGTCCCGCGCGGCGGGCCTGAAGGCTGCCAATACCTGGCACGCCACCGCTGCGATCCAAGAGGCACGCGAAGCATGCGGTGGCGCGGGCTATCTCGCCGAGAACCGGCTGATCGCGCTGAAGGCAGACACCGACGTGTTCACCACCTTCGAGGGCGACAACCACGTGCTGACCCAGCTGGTGGCCAAGGAGCTGTTGACGGCTTATGCCGACGACATCAAAGGCATGAGCCCGGTGGAATGGGTGCGGTTCGCCGCGAACTTCGCGGGCGAGCGCGTGCTGAAACGTACTGCGGCCGAGACGATCATGCAGACCATCCTCGACACGCGCCAAGACAACGAGGAGGAGGGCAGCCTCTTCAACCGCGGCACCCAGGTGCAAATGTTCGAGGACCGCGAACAGTACATGATCTCCACGGTGGCCCGCCGGTTGCAGGGCAAGACCAAGGAGATGAGCGCGTTCGACGCCTTCAATTCCGTCCAGGACCACGTGCTGCACGCCGCGCGGGCGCACATCGAACGCGTCATTCTGGAGGCGTTCGTGGCCGGAATCGAGTCCTGCGAGGATGACGAGGCCCGCAAGATTCTCGAGATGGTCTGCGACCTGTACGCGCTCTCGGTCATCGAGCAGGACCGGGCCTGGTTCATGGAACACCGCTTTCTGTCCACCGAACGCGCGAAGGCCGTCACCCGCGGCATCAACGAACGCTGCCGCAATCTGCGGCCGCACGCCCAGCTGCTGGTCGACGGATTCGGGATTCCCGAGCAGCTGCGCTACGCCGAAATGCTGCATCCGGAGAACATTCCCGACGCCGATGCACAGGAGGAGAAGGACGCGACGGCGGCGGGTACCATCGCGCCGAAATAGCTTGGCGCTCTATGGGTTCGGGATCGGATCGAGCGCCTTTATCTTGCCGTCGTCGCCGATTTCGAAGCGGACCGTACCGATGCCGGTCGGGCAGCACGCCGCGTCCTGGCCCTGCCGCCACTGGTATTGCACGCTTGCGGTCTGATTGCCGATCGAGATCACGTTGATGTAGGTCCGCGGCTCGGGCGTGGCCGGGCCGAGCGCGTTGTTGCGATCGAAGAACAGCACCTGCATCGGGCTGTCCGACGCGTCGCCGGCCTTGACCACGACCCAGTTCAGTCGGCAGTCGGGAGTGTGCCCGCGGGTGGTTTCCCGCCACTGCGGACCCTGCGGCAGGCCCGCCACGGCCTGTTTGACGGTGTCGGGGGTCGGCGCGTCCGACGGTGCGCAGGCCTGTGTGCTGGTCGGTGGCGGGCTCGGAGGGCTCCACCCGCAGGCGACGGCGAAGAAACCGAAGGCGATCAGGACCGCATGCAGGCGAAGTGGTCGCATGGCCGCGAGCTTACGGCCGGTCGACGGATAGCAGCATCCGGCAAGATCGACACGCGTAACGTCGGGGTCGTTGCTCAAGAAGCTGGCACCATGGACCATATTGACGTTGAGCGCGAACAGGGCGGGACGAAGTGGCGGATACATCGAGCGCAGCACCCAATATCAGGTCGGAATGGCTGTCGAAGTCGGCGGCCAAGACCAAGGGATCGGACAAAAAAGAAGTCCAATTTCATTACGACATCAGCAACGAGTTCTTCAAGTTGTGGCAGGACCCGACTCAGACCTATAGCTGTGCCTACTTCGAGCGCGACGACATGACGCTCGAAGAGGCCCAGATGGCCAAAATCGACCTCGCACTCGGAAAGTTGGGCCTGCAGCCCGGGATGACCCTCCTCGACATCGGATGTGGTTGGGGCTCAACGATCATGCGCGCGGTCGAGAAGTACGACGTCAACGTCATCGGACTGACCCTCTCGGAGAACCAGAAGAGACACATCGAGGAGCACTGGTTCGCCAATTCCACAAGCAAGCGGCGCATGGAGGTCCGGCTGCAGCCGTGGGAGGAATTCGACGAACCCGTAGACCGAGTGGTGTCGATCGGCGCCTTCGAGCATTTCGGCTTCAGCAAATACGACGACTATTTCAAGAAAACATTCAATATCCTGCCTGACGACGGTGTGCAACTACTGCACTCGATCATTATTCCGAGCGATGAAGAGGTCCGGGCAAAGCAGCTCAAGATCACAATGTCGCGAATCAGGTTCATTAAATTCATCATGGACGAGATTTATCCCGGCGGTCGACTGCCGTTGGCGGCCCATATCGAGGAGCACGCCACCAAGGCTGGCTTCACTGTTACTCGCGTGCAGCATCTACAGCCGAACTACGTAAGGACGCTCGACACGTGGGCAGCCAATCTGGAGGCCAAGAAGGACGAGGCCATCGAGATCACCTCAGAGGAGGTCTACGAGCGGTTCGTGAAGTACTTGAGGGGCTGCTCGGACCTGTTCCGGGAGGGCTACACCGATGTCGCACAGTTCACGCTCGAGAAAGCTCCCGCTTAGGCGACGTGCAGAACTTTGATCGGGAGAGCTGCGGATAGGAAGGGAGTCCTCGGATGTCCGATGGCGTACTCAAGGGCTCGACGACGATGAAGGTGGCCTACGAAGACGTCCAGGCCCACTACGACCTGTCGAACGAGTTCTTTGGTCTTTTTCAGGATCCGACCCGGACATACAGCTGCGCATATTTCGAGCGCGACGACATGTCGCTGGAAGAGGCGCAACTCGCCAAGATTGACCTCGCACTCGGCAAGCTGGATCTGCAGCCAGGGATGACGCTTCTCGACATCGGGTGCGGCTGGGGCTCCACCATGAAAAGGGCTGTCGAGCGGTACGACGTCAATGTTGTCGGCTTGACGCTGAGCCGGAATCAGCTCGCTCTAGGCCAGCAGATCGTCGACGAGATCGGCACCGACCGCTCGCGCCGAGTGCTGCTGCGCGGCTGGGAAGAGTTCGACGAGCCCGTCGACCGGATCGTGAGTATCGAGGCGTTCGAGGCCTTCCCGAAGGAGCGGTACGTGCCGTTCTTCGAGATGTGCCAGCGCATCCTGCCGGACGACGGACGGATGCTGCTGCAGACGATCATGGGACAACC
>LZSH01000014.1 GCA_001665255.1 Mycobacteriaceae bacterium 1482268.1
CTCTGGCGCTTGACTATTGATCTTCACGGCACTGTAACCAGTTGCCGCACAGGTGTTTTCGCATACCCGAGCGACAGGAGTTCGACATTGCTTGCAACGAGCCAAGCCGGTGAGGCCGCGACTCACCCGAGAGCGTTCCGGCCTCGCCTGGGGCCACTTCTTCGCTATGACGTGCCCGCTTCGCTGGTGGTCTTCCTGGTCGCGCTGCCACTGTCGCTCGGTATCGCGATCGCCTCCGACGCCCCGCCGCTCGCCGGCCTGATCGCAGCGGTGATCGGCGGGATCGTCGCCGGCGCGCTCGGCGGGTCCCCGTTGCAGGTCAGCGGACCCGCCGCAGGCCTGACCGTAATCGTTGCGGGGCTGGTCGCCGAGTTCGGGTGGAAGGTGACGTGCGCTATCACCGTAGCTGCCGGCGTGCTTCAGGTGCTGTTCGGTTTGTCGCGTGTCGCGAGGGCGGCGCTCGCCATCTCACCTGTCGTCGTCCACGCGATGCTGGCCGGCATCGGCCTCACCATCGCCTTGCAGCAAGTTCATGTGCTGCTCGGCGGTGAGTCTCACAGTTCGGCGTGGCAGAACCTGACACAACTGCCTGGCCAGATCATGGCCGCGCACGGGCCAGAGATGGCGCTCGGGCTGCTGGTGATCGCCATCCTGCTCAGTTGGCGGTGGGTGCCCGGACCGCTGGGCAAGGTCCCTGGCCCTCTCGTCGCGGTCGTCGCCGCAACGCTGATCGCGGCAGTCTTCGCGCTGAAGGTGGACCGAGTTCAGCTGAACGGCTCGCTGCTGGATGCGGTCGCGCTTCCCAGCCTGCCTGACGGCAAATGGGGAGCGTTCGCGGTGGGTGTCCTCACGGTGGCATTGATCGCCAGCGTCGAGAGCCTGCTCTCGGCCGTATCGGTCGACAAGATGCGGTCAGGACACCGCACCAACTTCGATCGAGAGCTCGTCGGACAAGGAACCGCCAATATGGTGTCCGGGACGCTGGGCGGCCTGCCCGTGACGGGAGTGATCGTACGAAGTTCGACGAATGTCAACGCTGGGGCAAAGACTCGGGCGTCGGCAATTCTGCATGGGGTTTGGGTGCTGGCCTTCGCCCTGCCGTTCGCCGGCATGGCGGAGATGATTCCGATGGCTGCTTTGGCCGGTCTGCTCGTCATGATCGGTGTCCAGCTCGTCAAGCGCGCGCACATCGAAACCGCGCTGAAGACGGGCGACATCACGGTCTATGCCGTCACGGTGTTGGGCGTCGTCTTTCTCAACCTGCTCGAGGGTGTGCTCATCGGCTTGGCCCTTTCGGTCGCGCTGACGGTGTGGCGCGTCGTACGTACCCAGATCCGTGCCGAAGCAGATGACGACGGCACATGGCGTGTCGTGATCGAAGGGTCCTGCAGCTTCCTGTCGCTGCCTCAGCTCACCGGTGTACTCGATTCGGTTCCCGCCGGAACGAATACCACCGTGGAACTGTCCGTTGACTTCATCGACCACGCAACGCGCGAGGCCATCGACAACTGGCGTCAACAGCACTGCGCGTCCGGAGGCACAGTGCAGCTCCGCGAACTCGGCGCGGTCGACATGGACAGCGCATTGCAGGGACCGCCGGTGCGCGAGATCAAGGGCACCGACGTACGGCCCGGCCTGATGCCGTGGAGTTCTTGGCAGAACGGACACTCGATAGGCAAGCGGCGCAACGGAACTGCGCAGCCGTCGGTGGTGAGGGGTCTGGAAATCTATCAGCGTCGGACGGCCCCGGTACTGCGCCCGCATATGGAACAGCTCGCCCATGCACAGCGCCCGGAAACCCTGTTCATCACGTGCACCGACTCGCGGATCGTTCCCAATGTGATCACCAGTTCGGGTCCGGGTGACCTGTTTACGGTGCGCAACGTCGGCAACCTGGTGCCGGCAGACCAGCAGGACGCATCGATCGAGGCGGCGATCGCGTTCGCCGTCGAAAAGCTGCATGTGGCATCGATAGTCGTCTGTGGCCACTCGAGTTGCGGCGCGATGCACACCTTGCTTTCAGGCGGCGTCCCGCGGACCCCGGGTGAACGGCATCTGCATGCCTGGCTGGAACATGGTCATGCGGCTGTGGCGGCGTACGACGACGGGCGCCATCCGTTGGCACAGCATGCCGCACGGGCGGGGTTCGGCGCCGTCGACCAGCTCAGCATGGTCAACGTTCTGACGCAGACCGAGGCCCTCGTGCGGCACCCTCTCGTCGCCGACGCTCATCGGTCGGGCGAGCTGGATGTCATCGGAGTGTTCTACGACATTTCCAGTGCCGCACCGTTGCGTATCCGAGCCACGTGCATCGACAGCTTCGACGCCACCCCAAACAATGTCGCGGCGAAGTGAGATCCTATGCGTCACACATGAATTCGTAGCGGACGCGGATCTCGGTCGATAACGTCGAAAGGACGAAACATCCGCCGCCATCCAATAAGGAGACGAAATCATATGACAATCAACGCTATTGCGTGGGCCGCCCTAATCAGTGCAGTCGCCATCCCTGTCGGTTCCGCCGTCGCAGCTGCTGCGCCGAGTGGACCGTCGAGCGCATCCGAAACCATCGCTCGGCTACAAGCCAACGGTAACCGCGTCCTCGTCAACAAGGTCGGCACGGGACCCATGGATCAGTGCACGGTGACATCGGTGCGCACAATGCAGACCAGCCCGGCACCGACTGCTAACCCGTTGACAGAAGTGCCGAACCTTGCGCGTCAGACGACCGTGCACCTCGGCCTGAAGTGCTGAAGGGGAGTTTAAACCCGCTTCCCTTCGGCGATGCTCCTGATCGCGTTCGTCGCCTCCGTCGTGTTAGTTGGCAGCGGCCTGGGTACTGGCTGGCAGAACCCTGGAAGTAGGGTTCCTTGCGTTCGCAACAAATTAGATGGGGGAGATATGGGTTTGGTTCGGCACCTCGCTTCGGGAGCGGCGGCGCTGGTCTATCGGCCCGGCGACGACGCGGCTGTGGAATACCACAAGTGGTACTACGGCACGATGCGGCAGAACCAGATGACGTGGATGGGCATCCCATGCTGGAAGTCGACGTCGGATATGTGGAACTACCAGGAAATCCTGTGGGATTTGGGGCCGGGCCTGGTGGTGGAGTTCGGGACGAATGCCGGCGGGTCGGCCGTGTTCTTCGCGCACCTGATGCGCCAGACTGGGCGACCGTTTCACGTGTTGTCGGTGGATATCAGCCATCGGGCCCTGACTGACGCGGCTCGACTCGATCCGGATGTGACTTTCGTGGAGTCGTCATCGACCGATCCGGAGATCGGGAAGCGTATCGGCCAGCTGAAGGAAGCCTATCCGGGGCCGGTTTTCGCGATTCTCGATTCCGACCACACCTGCGATCACGTCTTGGCCGAGATGAAACTCCTCCGGCCACTTCTCACGACCGGCGATTATCTGGTGGTGGAGGACTCCAACATCAACGGACACCCCGTGATGCCCGGATGGGGCCCAGGGCCGTTCGAGGCTATCGAAGCCTACGAAGCGCAATATCCTGCCGACTACTCCCACGACGTGAAGCGCGAAGCGAAGTTCGGGTGGACGTTCGCCACCAACGGCTACCTCATCCGCAATTAAGGGCGTTTACAGGCGTTGACCGCGTGGCTGTACAAGTAAGTCGCTGGTCAGCCCGTGGGTGATGTCGGCGAGTGACGACACGGGTCGGCGTAGTTTTGAAACGTGAGTGCCGTGCGATGGCGCGTGTGGCTGGTCGTCGGTGCGGCTGCCTGCGTCATCTCCGCTGGTTGCTCGTCAGCACAAGAGCCGAGTAGCGGGTTGCCGCTGCGGCAGATATCTGAGACGCGCCTGACAGGCGGCCCGGTGCGGTTCGACTACACCGCGCTAGATGCTGAGCGGGGGCGTCTGTTCATCGCCCACATGGGCGCAGCTGAACTCATCGACGTTGATATAAACGCCCATACGGTCGTGCGCACAGTGCCTGATCTGCCGGACATGCACGGTGTGATTGTCGTTCCCGATAAGCATCGCGTGTATGCCACGGCAACCGGCAACAACCAGCTTGTCGCCATCGACGAGGACTCCGGCGGCGTGACATTTCGCGCTCCCACAGGCACATATCCCGATGGACTGGCCTACGACCCGGTCAGGCACACGGTATGGACGACTAACGAGAGCGCGGGCACTGAGACGGTCATCGATGCCGACACGGGTGTGGTCCGTGCGACGGTTCCGCTGGGCGGCGAGGTAGGGAACGTCGTCTATGACAGTGTCCTCGACCAGATGGTGGTTGCGGTGCAGGGCCGCAACGACCTTGCCATCGTTGACCCGGTTAGTTTCACCGTGACAGAACGGATTCCGACGCCTGGCTGCGACCACCCGCACGGCCAGACGATAGACGCCACCGATCAGGTGATGTTCGTCGGCTGCGAAGTCAACGCCACGATGGTCTCTATAGACCTCGCCAACCGGGCGGTGATCGACCACCACGAAGTCGGCGAAACGCCCGATGTGTTGGCCTATGACCCTGACGCTCGACGTGTGTACGTCGCAGCGGAAAGCGGCTGGGTCAGCATCTTCGAGCACGACCGTGGACACTTAACACTGCGAGGTTCGGCCCACCTCGCAGACGGCGCGCACTCAGTTGCCCTCAACCCCGCCACGCACCACAGTTACTTTCCAATTCCCAAAGGCAGCGACGGGTCTCCTGTGCTCCGGGAGTTCGAACCCACGTAAGAAGCCTCCCAGCTTTCGTTTGAAATCGACCAATGGTCCAGGTCGGACGGTCTTCATTTCGTCATACCTGCACTTACCGACAGCTGGGCTATGGACAGGTTGCATCCGGTGCTCTCGTGGAGGGATGAACGAAGAGCAACTCCGCACGGTCACTGGCTTGTCGCGGCCTACTCCAAGCGTCGAAGCGTGAGGCACGCAAGGCGCGGGACAGTCCATCGGACGACCAAAGGGCACTCAATGAGTCGAAAGCCGCTCTGGCACAGCGCATGCACGCAAGCCGAGTGCGTTGACCTGCTCAAATTTTTGTGGAGCTAAGGGTGTCTGGATTCATGACATAGGTGACAGATGAGTCGGGTCATAGGTGACACCTGCGATGGGCCTCGATGAGTCGCGTCATCGGTGACAGTCGTGGTTCATGTCGAAGGCCCGTGTTGTCGTTCTCGAAGTCACCAGCGGTCACCTCACC
>LZSH01000015.1 GCA_001665255.1 Mycobacteriaceae bacterium 1482268.1
CGGCGACGCGGCGGGCCTGTTCGTCGTCCGTGGTGAAGACGTAGGAGCCGAGACCGAACGGCGTGTCGTTGGCCAACTCCACTGCCTCGTCCTCCGAGCCGACCTTGTACACGGTCGCGACGGGTCCGAACAACTCTTCGCGGTAGGACGGCGAGTCCGGCGACACGTTGGTCAGCACGCCGGGCGGGAAGAACGCGCCCTTGCGTTCACCTTCCGACACCAGGGTGGCGCCGTCGTCGATTGCGCGCTTCACCTGTTGTTCGAGTCGCTCGGCAGCCGCGACGGATGACAGCGGCGCCAGACCGTCGGCCTTGGCGAGCACCTTCTTGGTGAACTTGTCGAGGAAATCGTCATAGATCTTCTCCGACACGATGATTCGCTTCGCCGCATTGCAGGCCTGCCCGGTGTTCTCGAACCGGCCTTCGATGGCCGCCTCGACGGTGGCGTCGACGTCGTCGGAGCTCAGCACGATGAACGGATCCGAGCCGCCGAGTTCGAGCACGACCTTCTTGAGATTGCGCCCGGCGATCTCAGCGACAGCGGCGCCCGCGCGCTCCGACCCCGTCAGCGAAACCCCTTGCACGCGTGGGTCGGCGATGATGTCGGCAACCTGTTCATTGGTCGCGTAGATGTTGACGTAGGCGCCGTCGGGATAGCCCGCGTCGGTGAAGATCTGCTGTATGGCGGCCGCCGACTCGGGGCACTGCGGGGCGTGCTTGAGCACGATGGTGTTGCCCAGGGTGAGGTTGGGGCCGGCGAAACGCGCCACCTGGTAGTAGGGGTAGTTCCACGGCATGATGCCGAGCAGCACGCCGACGGAGCTGCGCCGGATGAGCGCCGACCCCTTTCCCTCGAGAAGCGTGATGGGTTCGTCGGCGAGGAACTTCTCGGCGTTGTCGGCGTAGTACTCATAGATGGACGCGCTGAATTCCACCTCGCCCTCGGACTGGTCGATCGGCTTGCCCATCTCGCGATTGATGATCTTGGCGAGTTCTTCCTTGCGTTCGTTGTGCAGCTCGCCCACCTTGCGGATCAGCGCGGCACGGTCGGCGACGGTCGAATTGCGTGACCATTCGCGGTGCGCCTCGCTGGCCGCCGCGATGGCCGCTTCGATCTGCTGATCGGTCGCCGTCGGGTACTCCTTGACCACCTCGCCTGTCGCCGGGTTGGTGACGGCATACAGTGACGCACTCATGGCGGTTGCTCCTTAGAAGTCGGACAGCTCGATCGGGATGCGAATCTGCGCATTCGCCAGCCCCACAGCGCAATCCTGCACGAAATCAGTCGCACCGTGCAATAAACGCGACGAATTCCAGTGGCTTCTAGACTTGTGTCATGACCGCCAGCACGCGAGTCGACGAGTTCGAGGAACTGCGTCCACATCTACTGGCGGTCGCGTATCGACTCACCGGGACGGTCGCCGATGCCGAAGACGTCGTGCAGGACGCGTGGCTGCGCTGGAACAAGGCGGACGTCGGCGATATCGCCGATCTGCGAGCGTGGCTGACGACGGTGGTCAGCAGGCTGGGTCTGGACCGGCTGCGGTCGGCGGCGCATCGGCGCGAGACCTATGTCGGTGAGTGGCTGCCGGAGCCGGTGGTGACAGGGTTCGACGGCAATGACCCGCTGACCGCTGTGGTGGCGAGCGAGGACGCGCGGTTCGCCGCGATGGTCGTGCTGGAGCGGTTGACGCCCGATCAGCGGGTGGCGTTCGTCTTACATGACGGGTTCGCGGTGCCGTTTGCCGAGATCGCTTCGGTGTTGGGTGTCAGCGATACGGCGGCCCGGCAATTGGCGTCTCGCGCACGGCGAATCGTCGCGTCGTCGCCGCAACCGGTGGGTGACACCCACAGCGAGGTGGCGGGCGCGTTGATGGCCGCGCTGGCCGCGGCGGACATGGAAGCCGTTGTGCAACTTCTCCATCCAGAGGTGACGTTCACCGGCGACTCCAATCGCAGGGCGCCGACGGCCGCGCGGGTCATCCACGGTCCGGACAAGGTCGCGCGGTTCCTGTTCGGCCTGGCCCGCCGCTACGGGCCGAACTGGCTGTCGACGAACCAGCTGGCCCTCGTCAACGGCGAGCTCGGTGCCTACACGCCCGGCGCACCCGCGGGCGACGGGTATCCGGCGATGATGCCGCGAGTGACGGCGATGACCGTGCGCGACGGAAAGGTCTGCGCCATATGGGATATCGCGAACCCGGACAAGTTCACCGCGTCACCGCTCAGAGAGTCACGCTAGCGAGCCCAGCTGCATAAGTACCGTCAGGATGACTGTGTCGCGGCCTCGTCGGTGGCCCACGGCACCCGGCAGGCGTCGCCCGAATTGAAGCCCTGCTCGGTGATGCCCAGCGCCGAGTACATGCGGGCCCGCATGTTCTCCACGCCGATCTGATACGTCAGCTCGATCACGCCGTCGTTGCCGAAACGGCGTCGGAGGTCGTCGACCTGCTCGTCGGTGATGGTGTGCGGATCGGTGGTCATGGCATCGGCGTAGGCGATCGCAGCCCGCTCGTCGTCGGTGAAAAGCGGAGAAGTTGCGTACTCATCTACGTATTTGAGCCTTTCGACGTCGAGGTCCTCCAAGCGCATGAGCATCGAGCCGAAGTCGACGCACCAGGAGCATCCGACGGTGCGGGCGGTCCAGAACACGGCCAGTTCACGGACGCTGGCGGGCAGCTTCTTCGAGCCGGACTCCAGCAGCATCTCGTGTACGCCGTTGGCGATCATCAGCCGCGGGTGATGAGCGGCGACTGTGAATGGTTCCGGCACCTCGCCGAACCGACGCTTGGCGAACTTGTACATCAGCTTGGTCAGCAGCGACGCGCGCTGCGGCGGCAGGGGAGCAATACGGGTTTTCTGTGTCATACCCGTAAGACGAGACGGGCCGACGATATGTGACGGGCTATCAAGACGCGCCGAAACTGCAGGGAGATCGCAACTCGCGTGTTTCGACGATCTCCCCGCAGTTTCGCGTTACGTGCAGTTAGCGCCGGCTATCAGGGCGTGCCGACGCAGACACCGCCCGCACAGGCGCCCGCTCCACCCGGCCCGGCACCGGCACCCGCGCCCGGCACGCCTGCGGTAGCGCCGCCAGGTCCGGCGCCTGCGCCAGCACCGCCAGCGCCGGCTTCCGCTCCACCCGGCCCGGCACCGGCACCCGCGCCCGGCACGCCTGCGGTAGCGCCACCCGGCCCGGCGCCCGCGCCCGGTGCGCCAGTACCCGGTGCGCCCGTCGCGGGAGGCGGGGTCGCCACGGTCGTGGTCGTCGTAGTCGTCGTGGTGGTCGTCGAGGAGGTGGTTTTCTCCTCGCCCTTATCGCCGCCCCCGCAAGCCGTCAGCGTGGTGGCGATTGCGGCGGCAGCAATCGCGGCGGAAACGGATACCCGTCGAAAGATCAAGCGTTCGGTCATGTTCAGCCTCGGTTTCTGTGAGTCGGCTACCTCGCAAATTCTCACGTACCCACTCGACCGTGAAGTCAACCCCGATCGCCAAGGCGATGCGCTAGCGCGCAAACATCAACGCGCGCTTGACCTCCTGAATCGCCTGCGTCACCTGGATCCCGCGCGGGCAGGACTCGGTGCAGTTGAACGTCGTGCGGCAGCGCCACACGCCGTCGACCTCGTTGAGGATGTCGAGCCGCTCGGCGGCGGCCTCGTCGCGGCTGTCGAAGATGAACCGGTGCGCATTGACGATCGCAGCGGGCCCGAAGTACGAACCCTCGCTCCAATAAATCGGGCAGCTGGTCGTACAGCACGCGCACAGGATGCATTTGGTCGTGTCGTCGTAGCGGGCCCGGTCGGTCGGGCTCTGAATCCGCTCGCGCGTCGGCGGGTTGCCGCTGGTGACCAGGTATGGCTTCACCGCTCGATAGGCGTCGAAGAACGGCTCCATGTCGACCACGAGGTCCTTCTCCACCGGCAGGCCGCGAATCGGTTCGATGGTGATCGTCAGCTGCTTGTTCGGATTCTTCGGCAGCAGATCGCGCATCAGCACCTTGCACGCCAACCGGTTGACGCCGTTGATGCGCATCGCATCCGAGCCGCAGACACCGTGCGCGCACGACCGACGGAAGGTCAGCGTCCCGTCGAGATACCACTTCACGTAGTGCAGCAGGTTGAGCAGACGGTCGGTCGGCAGACACGGCACCCGGAAGCTCTGCCAGCCGGCCTTGTCGGGATCCTCTGGGTTGAACCGCGCGATCTTCAACGTCACCATCACCGCGCCGTCCGGCACGGGCGGCAGCTCGGTCTCATTCCTTTCGACCTCAGGCGAAATCGTCATCAGTACTTCCGTTCCATCGGCTCGTACCGCGTCTGCATCACGGGCTTGTAATCCAGGCGGATATCGCTGAGCAGGTCGGTGCCCTGCTTGTAGGCCATCGTGTGACGCATGTAATTGGTGTCGTCGCGGTTGGGATAGTCCTCGCGGGCATGACCGCCGCGCGACTCCTTGCGATTCAGCGCGCCGACGACGGTGACCTCCGCCAGTTCCAGCAGCATGCCGAGCTCGATCGCCTCGAGAAGGTCGCTGTTGAAGCGTTTCCCTTTGTCCTGCACCGAGATTCGGGCGTAGCGCTCCTTGAGCGCATGAATGTCGGTGAGCGCCTGCTTCAACGTCTCTTCGGTGCGGAACACCGCGGCGTTGTTGTCCATCGACTGCTGCAGCGCACCGCGGATGTCGGCGACGCGCTCGTTGCCGTGCTCGGAGAGGATGTCGCCGATCCAGGTGACCACCATGCCTGCCGGATTCTCCGGCAGGTCGACATGGTCATGGCCGAGCGCGTAATTCGCCGCGGCGATGCCCGCGCGTCGGCCGAACACGTTGATGTCCAACAGCGAATTCGTGCCGAGCCGGTTGGCGCCGTGCACCGACACACAGGCGCATTCGCCCGCGGCGTAGAGCCCCGCGACGACGTTGGTGTTGTCCCGCAACACCTGGCCGTGCACGGTGGTCGGGATGCCGCCCATCACGTAATGACAGGTGGGATACACCGGCACCAGTTCCTTGACCGGGTCGACGCCCAGGTAGGTCCGCGCGAACTCGGTGATGTCGGGCAGCTTGGCCTCGAGCACGTCCTCGCCGAGGTGGCGCACGTCGATGTAGACGTAGTCCTTGTTCGGCCCTGCGCCGCGGCCCTCCAGCACCTCGCGCACCATCGAACGGGCGACGATGTCGCGCGGTGCCAGGTCGACGATCGTGGGCGCGTAGCGCTCCATGAACCGTTCGCCGTCGGCATTGAGCAGCCGACCGCCCTCACCGCGCACCGCCTCGGAGATCAGGATGCCCAGACCGGCCAGGCCCGTCGGATGGAATTGGTGAAATTCCATGTCCTCCAACGGAAGTCCCTTGCGGAAGATGATGCCCAGCCCGTCGCCGGTCAGAGTGTGGGCGTTGGACGTCGTCTTGTACATCCGGCCCGAGCCGCCGGTGGCGAACACGATGGCCTTGGCGTGGAACACGTGGATGTCGCCGGTGGCCAGTTCGTAGGCGATGACGCCGGTGGCCACGGGACCGCCGGGGGTGTCGGTCAGCGCGATGTCCAACGCGTAGAACTCGTTGAAGAACTCGACGTCGTGCTTGACGCAGTTCTGATACAGCGTCTGCAGGATCATGTGGCCCGTGCGATCGGCGGCATAGCACGCGCGGCGCACCGGCGCCTTACCGTGATCGCGGGTGTGCCCACCGAACCGGCGCTGGTCGATGCGGCCCTCGGGGGTGCGGTTGAACGGCATCCCCATCTTCTCGAGGTCGAGCACCGCGTCGATGGCTTCCTTGCACATGATCTCGACGGCGTCCTGGTCGGCCAGGTAGTCACCGCCCTTGACCGTGTCGAAGGTGTGCCACTCCCAGTTGTCCTCTTCGACGTTGGCCAGCGCGGCGCACATGCCGCCCTGCGCGGCGCCGGTGTGGCTGCGCGTCGGGTAGAGCTTGGTCAGCACCGCGGTGCGGGCCCGCGGCCCGGCCTCGACCGCGGCGCGCATGCCTGCCCCGCCTGCACCGACGATGACGACGTCGTAGCGATGTTCCTGGATCATGAGTTAACCCCCGAGGTTCGCGTCGAAGGTGACCAGGACGTAGGTGCCCAACACCAGAATGAAGCCGGTGGCCAGCAACAACAGCGAGTTCAGATAGAACTTGGTGACGTTCTTGCGGGCATAGTCACCGATGATCGTGCGCATGCCGTTGGCGCCGTGCACCATCGCCAACCACAGCAGCGCCATGTCCCAGATCTGCCAGAACGGGGACGCCCAGCGCTGGGCGATGAAGTTGAAGTCGACGCGGTAGACGCCGTCGTCCCAGATCAACATGATGAACAGGTGGCCGAGGGCCAGAAAGACCAGCGCCACACCGGAGAACCGCATGAACAGCCAGGCGTACTTCTCGAAATACGGAATGCCTCGCGGGCGTCGCGGGGCCCGCGGATGGTCGAGTGACGCGGGCCGGTCATGCTCCTTCTCCAGCACCGGGGCGATGCGGCCCTCGCGATGATGGGGCGTCCACGCTCCGCCCGGCGCTCCCGATGGCGCGCTCACAGGAACCGCTCCGCCATGTGCATGCCGAGCACCCCGAGGGCGGGGATCATCACGGCGAGCCAGACGGCCGCTATCGCCCACAGCATCACTCGCTGATAGCGCGCGCCGTGCTGCCAGAAGTCGATCAGGATGACCCGGATGCCGTTGAGAGCGTGATAGAGCACCGCCGCGACGAGCCCCACCTCCATCAGCCCGACGATGGGCGTCTTGTAGGTCGCGACGACTTCGTTGTATGCCTCCGGGCTGACCCGGACCAGTGCGGTGTCGACGACGTGGACGAACAGGAAGAAGAAGATGGTGGCGCCGGTGATGCGGTGCAGCACCCACGACCACATCCCTGGGTCGCCGCGATACAGGGTGCGTCTGCGCGCCGGCTTCTCTCGAGGGGCCGGAATTTCCGAAATCTCCGTCTTCGTGCTCATCGGACCTCCAACGCCATCTCCTGCACGCTTGGGTCGGCTCCCCTTGTCTCGGATACCCCGGCCCAAAACCTCGGGGCGACTCTAAACCCATTTGTAGTGCCCGAAGCACTAGCGTGGGACCCGTTCGAAGGTGTTTGACCTGCAAGTTAGCGTTACCTACATCACGTGACGGGCCACGGGACGGAGGCTTCGGAATGCATTCAGAGCCCGGTAAGCGGTATTGACATGACCGCTGATATCGACTGGAAAGCATTGCGGGACAAGGCATCAGAAGCGGCCGCAAAGGCATACGCGCCGTATTCCGGGTTCTCGGTCGGGGCCGCGGCGCTGGTCGATGATCGCCGAATGGTGGCCGGATGCAATGTGGAAAATGTCTCATATGGCCTAGGTCTCTGTGCCGAATGCGCTGTGGTCTGCGGCCTATATGCCGGTGGTGGTGGACGGCTGATCGCCCTGTCGTGCGTCACCGCCGATGGTGAATTGCTGATGCCGTGCGGGCGGTGTCGACAGGTTTTGTTGGAGCACGGCGGCCCCGACATGCTGATCGACCACCCGCTGGGCCCGCGGCCGCTGCGTCAGCTGCTTCCCGACGCATTCGGACCGCACGATATGGGCTTGTCGCAGCGGCGGGTTTGACGGCGCCACGCGAGGGCAATCCGGTTGCCGTCTCGCATTTGCCTGAGGAGGTCGCAATGACGAGTCGCGCAAAACTCCTGGGACATCCGGTCCATCCGATGTTGATTCCATTTCCGGTGGGTCTGCTGACCACAGCTGTCGTCTTCGACGTCATTTATCTGGTCACCGACCGCACCGGATTCGCCACGGCGGCGGCGTATGCGATCGCCGGCGGAATCATCGGAGGCGCCCTGGCGGCTCCCTTCGGCTGGATCGACTATTTCAAGATCCCCGCCGATACCCGCGCCAAGCGGATCGGGCTGCTCCACGGTCTGGCGAACATCGTCGTCGTGGTGCTGTTCGCCGTGAGCTGGCTTCTGCGCTGGAACGCTGGGGGATGGGAGCCCGTCCCTCTGGCGTTGGCCTGCAGCTTCGTTGCGGTCGTGATCGCCGGCGCCGCGGCATGGCTGGGTGGCGAACTGGTCGATCGCCTCGCCATTGGTATCGATGAGGGAGCCCACCCCGACGCGCCGAGCTCGTTGAGCCACCGCAACGTGAGCGCATAGCACCGTTCGGCAGACCGTCACCGGTAACGTGACGCCGGTGACGGCGTATGCATTCGACGCGCCGACAGTCATCAGGACCAAGCGCGACGGCGGCGCGTTGTCCGACGCCGCGATCGACTGGGTCATCGACGCGTACACCAATGGGCGCGTTCCCGACGAACAGATGTCGGCGCTGCTGATGGCGATCTTCCTGCGCGGCATGACCGGCCGCGAGATCGCCCGCTGGACAGAGGCCATGGTGCGGTCGGGCGACCGGATGGATTTCAGCGATCTGCGCCGCGACGGCAAGCCGCTTGCGTTGGTGGACAAGCACTCCACGGGCGGCGTCGGTGACAAGATCACCATCCCGCTGGTTCCCGTCATCATGGCCTGCGGCGGCGCGGTGCCGCAGGCGGCAGGTCGCGGCCTCGGCCACACCGGCGGCACCCTCGACAAGCTGGAGGCCATCGCCGGTTTCACCGCCGAGATCTCGAAAAGCCAGATTCGCCAACAGCTTTGTGACCTCGGCGCGGCGATTTTCGCCGCGGGGGAGCTGGCGCCCGCCGACCGCAAAATCTACGCACTACGGGATGTCACCGGCACCACCGAGTCCCTGCCGCTCATCGCCAGCTCGGTGATGAGCAAGAAGATCGCCGAGGGCGCCCAGGCATTGGTGCTCGACACGAAGGTTGGCTCGGGAGCGTTTCTCAAGACCGAGGCCGAAGCGCGCGAGTTGGCAGCCACCATGGTCGAACTCGGCTCCGGAGAGGGCCTGATCACCCGTGCGTTGTTGACCGACATGAACCGGCCGCTGGGCCGAACTGTCGGCAACGCGGTCGAGGTGGAGGAGTCCCTCGAGGTGCTCGCCGGCGGAGGACCGTCCGACGTCGTCGAGTTGACGCTGGCGCTGGCCACCGAGATGCTCGACGCCGCGGGCGTCGACGGGGTGGACCCGGCCCAGACGCTGCGCGACGGGACGGCCATGGACAGTTTCCGCCGCCTCGTCAGCGCCCAGGGCGGCGACTTGTCACAACCGTTGCCGGTCGGTGCGCAGTGCGAGACCATCACCGCTGCCCGCGGTGGCACGATGGGCGATATCGACGCAATGGCGGTGGGACAGACGGTGTGGCGGCTCGGCGCGGGTCGTGCCGTCCCGGGTGGGCGCGTCCAGTTCGGCGCAGGCGTTCGGATCCACCGCCGTCCGGGCGAACCCGTCGCCGCGGGCGAGGCGCTGTTCACGCTTTACACCGATACCCCCGAGCGGTTCGACGGCGCGATGGCCGAGATGGACGGCGGCTGGAGCGTCGGAGACGCAGCACCCGACATCGGACCGCTCATCATCGATCGGATCCATTCGTGACGTCACCGCTGACCCTGGAGTCCGTCCGGCAGGCACCCAAGGCGCTGCTGCACGATCACCTCGACGGCGGCCTGCGGCCGGCCACCGTCCTCGACCTCGCCCAGCAGACCGGCTACGAGGACCTGCCCGTCAGCGACGTCGACGGGTTGGCGAGGTGGTTTCGGACCTCTGCCCACAGCGGCTCGCTCGAGCGGTATCTGGCGCCGTTCGCCCACACGGTCGGCGTGATGCAGACGCCGGAGGCGCTGTACCGGGTGGCCTACGAATGCGTCGAAGACCTGGCCGCCGACAACGTGGTATATGCCGAGATCAGGTTCGCCCCCGAGCTGCACATCGACCGCGGGCTGTCGCTGGACGCGGTGGTCGACGCGGTGCTGGCCGGGTTTACCGACGGCGAGAAGGCCGCCAGCAGCGTGGACCGCACCATCACGGTGCGCTGCCTGGTGACCGCCATGCGCCACCAGGCGCGCTCGCTGGAGATCGCCGAGCTGGCGATCCGGTTCAGGGACAAAGGAGTTGTGGGGTTCGACATCGCGGGCGCCGAGGCCGGCTATCCGCCGACGCGACATCTAGACGCGTTCGAATACATGCGGAACCACAACAGCCGCTTCACGATTCACGCAGGAGAAGCCTTCGGGTTGCCGTCCATTCACGAGGCCATCGCGTTTTGCGGTGCAGATCGCCTCGGGCACGGCGTGCGCATCGTTGACGACATCACGGTGGCGCCGGACGGCGCCGTGCGCCTGGGCCGGTTGGCGTCGCTGTTGCGGGACAAGCGGATACCGCTCGAGTTGTGTCCCAGTTCGAACGTGCAGACGGGCGCCGTCGGCAGCATCGCCGAGCATCCCTTCGATCTGCTGGCCCGCTGCCGCTTCCGCGTCACGGTCAACACCGACAACCGGCTGATGAGCGACACCACGATGAGCCAGGAGATGCTGCGGCTGGTCGAGGCCTTCGGCTACGGCTGGAGCGACCTCGCGCGGTTCACCATCAACGCGATGAAGTCGGCGTTCATCCCGTTCGACGAGCGCCTCGCGATCATCGACGAGGTGATCAAGCCGCGGTTCGCGGTTCTGATCGGCTGACTTTCCTCGGGCGAGAAGACGCAATAATCGCGTGTCGCGTCGGCGTGGCGCGTAACTTTATGACCGTTCGCGCTTCACCTAGATGTCGAGGGAGGGTTCTGATGCGAAAGATCATGTTGGCGGCCGCCGCAGCGGGGATGTTGTTGGGCACCTTAGCAACCGAACCGGTTGCGCAGGCCGCGCAGCCGACGGATGACACCGTCTACATCCAGCCGGCCGTGACGCCGAAGTTCGAAGCGCTCGACTGCCGCGGCACAACGGGCGCAATGGGCTGCGGCCCAGGGTGGTTCTGGCGTGACGGCTGGCGCGGCTGGGCCTGCTACCCCTGCTGATCGGAGATCGGGAGCGATGAAAATGTCAAAGCTTGCAATTCGCAGCGCGCTGGCGGCCTCGGTGATGAGCCTCGGCACGGCACTCGGAATGGGTTCTGCCGCAGCACAACCGGATCTCGGCTCCATTCCGGTCCACCCCAACGAGGTGATAGATGCGACGGCGTTCACCGCCGCGGCGCCGGTGATGAATCCCGACGGGCAGCCCGGCGTGTCCACCACGTTTACGCACCGGGACGGCAGCCGCCAGATCGTCAGTACGGTGTTGGTGCTCGCCGACCCCGCCGCGGCAACCGGGGCGCTGGACGCCTCGCGGGCGCAGACGAACGTCGTCGACGCGAAGACGGCGCCCGCGGCCGTCGGGTCCGGTGGAACAATCGTCAGCGGACTGTCTGCCGATCGCTCGCAGTCTCTTTCGGTGCTGACCTTCACCGAGGGCAACGCGGCTGCGACCGTGAAATTCTCCGGGCCGGCCGGCGATCCGGTGCCCGCGGACCTTGTGCTCGACTACGGCCAGCGCCAGGACGCCGCGATCAAGGCGGCGCTAGCGGCGTAGCGTGACGATCACCGGATGCCACGTCATCATCTATAGCCGTGACGCCGACGCGGACCGAGCCTTCTTCACCGAGGTGCTCGACTATCCGCACGTCGACGCGGGCGGCGGCTGGCTGATCTTCAAGCTTCCGCCCGGGGAGGTTGCCGTCCATCCGACCGATGGGCGGCAGTCCCACAAGCTCTATCTGATGTGCGACGACATCAGTGCCACCGTTGAGCAGCTAGCCGCCAAAGGGATGACGTGCTCGGAGGTCAGCGATCAGGGATGGGGACTGCTGACGTCGGTCCGGTTGCCGGGCGGAGGGGAGCTGGGCCTCTACGAGCCGAGGCATCCGCGCGCGACCGAACTCTAGCTACTCCTGGCGCAGCCGCGACTCGAGGAACGTCTCCAGCGACTCCCACTGCTCGACGGCTTCGGCGTACGGCGGGCTCGGCTTCCTGACGGTGTCGGGGTCGAGCACGTAGGCGACCAGCCGGCCCAGCGGCATGTCGGCATCCAGCGTCTCGTCGACGACGTCATCCTCGGCGTATTCACCGACATCCCTGAGCAATTCGACTGCCAGCTCCAGCTGATCGCGGTCGATGGACTCCGGTCCGTCGGCGAGATCGTCAGCCAATCCGCTCGTCACATAGACGTTCTCGTCGGTGACGTCGACCTGTAGCGAGCCATCAGTGGCGGCGGTCTTGATGTCCTCGTATGTCGCCAGATCCGACAGGTCATGGTCGTGCTCGTCGGCGAGGTAGCGCGCCAGCGACCGCTCCGATCCGAACACGCTGACCCGCCCGTTGCGGCCGAGGAACACCGGCGCGTCGTCGAGGTAGCACCGCAGCGTGTAGTAGGTGCCGCCGCGGGTGATCATCCGGATCGGATCGATGCCGACCTTCAGCCAGAAGTCCTCGTCGGCTCCGAGCACCAGCCCGCTGGCGTGGTCTGCGAGAGCGTCGTCGCCGTCGGATACGCCCTCGGCGTCGCTCTCCTCGTCGTCGGCCTCGACAGCGGTGTCCTCGACCTCGTCGAGCTCTTCTGGCTCGGGCTTGGGTGCTTCCAGCTCGGCCGCCGCTTTGTCCGATGCCGCCGAATCCACCTCGGGGATGGTGACGACCTCGTCGATGGCTTCGACGATGTTGTCCCAGCTGCGACCGATGACGACACCGATTTCGCTCCAGCGTTTGCGGCCGCTCCTGCCGCTGAAGTGGTCGATGCCGAGGCCAAGCGAACCGAGCGTCGGGTTGCCGTTGAAGAACTTCGTCACCGCGGGCAGTTCGCAGATCGATCCGACCGACGACACGATGGCAAGCGTGCGGTGCAGCGTCGCCACCGAATCCTCCGTCGGTTTCTCGGCGAGCAGCTCTTCGATGCTGATCAGGTCATAGTGGCGCTCTTCGGGCGGATCGAACGTGTGGGCGTTGGCCTCGGTGAGCTTCTCCCATGCCGGGTGGTCGGCGAGGTCGTTGTCGGTGTTGGTCCGGACGAAGGCCACCAGGTCGGCGACCGACTCAAAGCCGTAGAGGTCGTCGTCCTTGCCCAGCAGCGCCTCCCACTCGTCGCCGGCGTCACGCCAGCGGGGGGCCCACAATGTGTACAGGTCGCCCTTGGTCAACCCGAGACGGATCGGCACGATGTCAGCAGCCATGCGGCACAGCCTAGATCGTGCCGCCTTGCCCCTCGCCGAACGGTGCTCGACCAGCGGTGTCACCCTACTGACGTGGAAGCCGGTGGCGAACTGTCCCGCCGATCGTGCAGCGCGGCGCTGGCCCCGTCGGCCAAGTGTGCAGCGAGTGCGGCACAGCTGTCGTGCGCGCCGTCCGTGCCGCTGAATACCAGCAGGTGACGGTCCTATTCGCGGTGGCCCCCCGAGCTCATGGCCGCGCGTCCAGCCAGGCACAGGCGATGCCCTGAGGCAAGTACCGAGCGGCCAGTTATGACGCACTTTTCGTGAAAAAGCGGGTGATAACTGGCCACCCGGCGGGCAGCGTCATCCTGTTGGCGCCTACTTGTCCTTGTCTCGGCCTTTCGGCCGGGGCGGCGGCCGGTTCGCCACTACGGGGAACTGACCCGTGAAGCCCTTGCGTTCCTGCGCGATTTCCAGCACCCGTGACCGGACGGCGAACCAGCCGGCGACCAGCGCCGGGATGATGACGACCAGGGACGCGACGGTCCACGTGCCGATCGGCGGGTCGAACGCCATCAGCACCAGCACCGCCAACAGAAACACCAGCGTGAGATAGCCGGTGTAGGGCGTGCCCCACAGCCGGAACGACGGCCGCTCGAGGATGCCCTTCTTCGACCACCGGTAGAGCTGGATCTGGCAGATGACGATGGTGCCCCAGGACGCGATGATGCCCAGCGCCGCCATGTTCAGCACGATTTCGAACGCCTCGGAGGGCACGATGCCATTGAGGAGAACGCCGAACAGCCCGATGAGTGCGGTCAGGCAGATACCGCCGTACGGCACGCCGCGTGACGACATCACCGACGTGAATTTCGGTGCGCTGCCGTTCATCGCCATCGAACGCAGGATCCGGCCGGTTGAGTAGAGGCCGGCGTTGAGGCTCGAGAACGCCGCCGTCAGGACGACGATGTTCATGATGGTCCCCGCGCCTTCGACGCCGATCTTGGAAAAGAAGGTGACGAACGGACTTTCACCCGCGTCGTAGGCGGAATAAGGCAGTAGCAGCCCGAGCAGGAACACCGAGCCCACGTAGAACAGCGCGATGCGCGCGATGACCGAGTTGATCGCCCGCGGCATAATTCTCTCCGGGTTAGCCGTCTCCCCGGCCGCTGTGCCGACGAGTTCCACTGCGGCATAGGCGAATACCACGCCCGAGGTCACGATGACCAAGGGAAAGAGCCCCGTTGGCAGCAGTCCGCCGTTGTCGGCGATCACACTGAAACCGGTCGATTGTCCGTCGACCTTGTAGCGGCCGGCCAAGAAGATGGTTCCCGCGACCAGGAAGGTCACCAGCGCAACGACTTTGATCAGCGCGGCCCAGAATTCCAATTCACCGAACACCTTGACCGAGATCATGTTCAATCCCAGCACGATCGCAAGTGCGATCAGGGCGATCAGCCACTGCGGTATCGGGTCGAACACCTTCCAGAAGTGGAAGTAGGTGGCAATCGCCGTCGAGTCCACGATCGAGGTCATGGCCCAGTTCAAGAAGTACATCCAGCCCGCGACGAAAGCTGCCTTCTCCCCTAGGAACTCACGGGCATACGACACGAAGGAGCCTGACGACGGCCGGTGCAGAACGAGTTCACCGAGTGCCCGCAGGATCAGGAAGACGAAGACACCGCAGAACGCGTACACCAGAAACAGTGCCGGGCCCGCGCTGTCCAGCCGGCCACCGGCGCCGAGGAACAAGCCGGTGCCGATCGCGCCGCCGATCGCGATCATCTGCAGTTGGCGGGGCCGCAGCCCCTTGTGATAGCCCTCGTCCTCCCTCGTCAGGGCGGAGGTGTCGTACTCGACCTGCTCCGGCTCGGCGGTCATCGGGCTGCGCCGTCCGTCGGATCTGGTCGCCGGACGACTGGCGGTGGCTTGGAGGTGTCGTTGATGTCTTTGAAGGTGAACGCGAATCCGAACACGCCCAGCACGGCAGCGACCACGTAACCGATGATCGACCACCACCCGACGTGCAGATAGGCGGTGACGGCGACGATTGCCATGGCCAGGAACACCATGGACATTCCGATCAAGGGAACCTTGGCGAAAAGGTCGATGCGTGCCATGACATTCACCCCGCTTCGTCGTCGGGGCGCACGCCCCGTTCGAACGTGAACTTCTGGTGAATCGAGTAGACACCCTGTTGACCTTGAAGGCGACTCGAACGGCCAACAATCACAGAGAAACCCGCGTTACAGCGCTTTCGCTTTGGTTTCGGGCAGGGCAAAGGTGCTGAGCAAGCTGATCAGGATCAGGACCGCCATCATCAGCCCGATCGCCCAACCCCCGTACTCCGCCAGCAGCGCTCCGGCCACCAGCGGCGGCATCGCGCCTCCGAGGATGCCGCCGAGATTGAACGCCAAACCGGCGCCCGTGTAACGGAATCGGGTCGCGAAGACCTCTGGGATGAACGATGCCATCGGGCCGTAGGAGACCCCCAGAAGCCCGAACGTGCCCACGATGCCGACGGCGAACAGCGTTCGCGACGCGGTGTCGAGCAATGGGACCACGACGAAACACCACGGCAGGGCAAGGCTGAAGCCCGCCAGGATGATTGCGCGACGGCCGTACCTGTCGCTCAGGTGGGCCGAAATGGCGGTCAGCAGCAGCATCGACAACGCGCCGAGACAACCGACTGCGAGGATCAGATCACGTGGGTGCTTCAACTGTGTGCTCGCGTACCCCATGAAGTACGTACCCGCCATGAAGCTGAACGTGAAGATGCCCGTCATGGCGCCTGCGCCGAGAAGGGTCTGACGGGGTTGTTGCCGCAGCAGGTCGGCGATCGGCGCCCGGGCCACGGTCCCCGCGGCCATCTCCCGCTTGAACACGGGTGTTTCGTCGAGGCTGAGCCGGACATAGAGCGCCACGGCGATCAGCACCGCGCTGAACAAGAACGGCAGCCGCCAACCCCAATCGAGGAACGCGGGACTCTTCTCGCCGACCGTGAGATTGACGACGAGAAATACCAGGCTGCTCAGCAACAAGCCTGTTCCGACGCCGAGTTGGGGGAACATCCCGTAGGCGCCCCGTCGCGCAGCGGGCGCATACTCGGCGCTCAGCAGGGCAGCGCCCGCCCACTCCCCGCCGACGGCGAATCCCTGCAGCACCCGAAGAGTCAACAGCAACAAGGGTGCGGCGACACCGATGGTGGTTTCCCCGGGGACGAGGCCGACGCACGTCGTCGACAACCCCATGATCAGCAGCGTGGCGATGAGGGTCTTCTTACGCCCGAGGCGATCGCCGAAATGCCCGAATACGGCCGCTCCCAACGGCCGTGAGAAGAAGGCTACTGCGAAGGTGCCGAACGAAGCGATGGTCGCCAGGGTCGACGACATGTTCGGAAAGAAGACGGTGGGGAAGACGAGTGCTGCCGCGGTGCCGTAGATGTAGAAGTCGTAATACTCGATCGCGGTGCCGACGAAACTGGCGAACGAGATGCGCCGCATCGACTTCGGAGCCGTTGCCTCGGCTTCCGTGAGCCGCTCGCTCGTCATCTGGTCAGATTAGGCGGTCGCGCGCCACACGAGTGCCCGAGTGGCCAGTTATGACGCACTTTTCGTGAAAAGGCGGCCGATAACTGGCCACTGGACGAGCAAAGTCATCCAGTCGGCCGCCAGAAGCCCTGAAAGCCCTGACCCGCGTTGGTGGTTCGGATCGGCGACAATTGAACCGGATCGCCGGCCTCGATCATCTGACCATTGCCCACAACCATAGCGACGTGTCCATCCCACACCGCTAAATCGCCCGGCCGCAACGCGTTCTGAGCGACCGCTGCTCCGAGATCCTGCTCCTGGGCGAGCCGCGGAAGATCAAGACCCGCTTGGTGGTACGCCCATTGCGTCAGGCCGCTGCAGTCCAGGCCGACGCCGGGCGTGGTGCCTCCCCATGAGTACGGGACACCCAACTGCGTCAACGCATATCGAACAGCGTTGGCGGCCACGGCATTCGGCGCCATCGCGGTGCTTCCGTCGGGCAACGTGACAGCCACGCCGTCCCCGAACTGTTCAGGATCCGGCAGCGCAAGCCCGGTCAGCTCGGCGTCCGCGGGGGCCAGGCCGCCGAAGCCCGACGGCATAGCACCCATACCCGCAGGACCCGCACCCATACTCGCGGGCGCGGTGAACCCGGCCGGCGCCGTCGCCGGTGAAGCTGCCGGCGTGGGCGCCGCGATGCCCGCTGCGTGGCGATCGAGTTGCGCACGCAGGTCGTCGACAACGGCGACCGCCTCATTCAGCGACCGTCGCGCCTCCTCCCGCAACTCCTCCACCGCGCCGGGTTCGTCGATCCGTGCCTCAATGGCGGCCGCTCGTTCCTCGAAGCGGTCGATGATGTCGCGCAGCCGCGACCGTGCCCAGCCCACGGCGTCGGCGGCGCCAGCTGTACCGGCCCTCAGGTCGTCGATACGCATCGCCAACTTATCGGCCGCGTCGGCCGCCGCCGACACGAATTCGGCCGCGCCGTCGGCGCCTGCGCCCGTCCACCCGTCGGCGGCCCGTCCCCAACCCGTCCGCGCGGCCGCCGAGACGTCGGCCAGCAGATCTCGCACCTCGGCGAGCGAGGTGGCCGGATCCCCCTCGTCCGACCACCCCGGCCCAACCTGCGCCGCGACCTCGCGAATGGGCGCCGTCAGTGCGGCGATCAACCCGCTCAGCATGGTTAGAGCAGGCGGCTGCCGCGTCGGTCAGCGGCGGCGTACGCGTCGGCCATCACGCCCGAAATCGGACGTGCCGACGCGAGATCCTCACTGAGTGCGATGACCGCCCGTGCTTCCACCACGACGGCTTCGGCGAGAGCCGCGAGAAACCCGGCCCCCACGGGACCGAAGGCGGTGGTCGCGCCCGGACCCGGCAGGGACTTCAAAGCTGCTGCGGCGGCTGACAGGTCGTCGGCCTGGTTCGAGCAGTCCGTGCCGAGCGTTCGAATGACATTTGTGTCGACGAGCATGGCGATACGACGATCACGTCCGCCGGACGGTTCCCTGAAGTCGGATGTGGCCCGTCAGCGGGCCTGGTCGCGAAGGACGCGGGGCCGCGCACCGGTGTACGACTGGCCGGCCAGCACTTCGCTCAGTGTCACCGGCCGCGCGGCATCGAAAGTGAGGTAGACGGCGTCGACAGCGAGCTCGCGCTGGCGGGCGAGGCTGCCAAGTGTCACATTCCCGCGTGCGTACCGGCAGATGAGATCTTCGGTTTTCAGATCGTCGCGGCTGTAGATAAGGCCGTCGCCGTCGACGCGAACTCCCAGAATTCCAAATGGGTGTCGACGTCATCACTGGCACAAACCGAGCTTCGATCGAGCGCCACCCGGAAGCGTTCGACCTCAACCACAGGCCCACCCCTTTCCTGCATCGGTTCACCGCGAAGGCTACCCAGAGCGCACATGACGATTAAGGTCGGCGCATGGACGTCCGCGTCGTCGACCATCCTCTGGCCGCCGCGCGGCTGGCCACTCTGCGCGACGAGCGCACGAACAACGCCACGTTTCGTGGCGCGCTACGCGATCTCACGCTCATGCTCGTCTATGAGGCGACCCGTGAGGCTGCCACCGAAGACGTTCCGGTGCGCACACCTCTGGCCGACACCACCGGAAAGCGATTGGTGAACCCGCCGCTGCTGGTTCCCGTGCTCCGTGCCGGACTCGGCATGGTTGACCAGGCGCACGCCCTGATTCCCGAAGCGCATGTCGGATTCGTCGGCGTCGCCCGCGACGAAGAGACTCATCAACCCAAGCAGTATCTCGAGTCGTTACCGGACGATCTGAGCGCCCAGCCGGTGTTCATCCTCGACCCGATGCTGGCAACCGGCGGCTCGATGGCGCACACCATCAAACTGCTGCAGGACCGGAATGCCAGCGACATCACCGCGATCTGCGTAGTCGTCGCGCCGGAGGGCATCGCCGCGATTGAGAGGGTGGCTCCCGACCTCAAACTCTTCACCGCCACCATCGACGAGCGACTCAACGAAATCGCTTACATCGTCCCCGGATTGGGCGACGCCGGCGACCGGCAGTTCGGGCCGCGCTAGAACGTCCCTGCGAGTTCGGCGAGTTCCGCGGCGAGACGCCGCGACTCGGTGCGAACCGCTGTCACGTCCCCGTCGGCGCAAGCTCGTCGAACCTCGATGTAAGACTTGACTTTCGGCTCCGTGCCCGACGGTCGCACCGCCACCCGCACCGCGGTGTCCCCGTCACCACCCTCGAGAATCACCGCGTCGGTTCGCTGTTCATACGGATGCACCGCTGCCAGATCGGTAACGGTCACATCGAAACCGCGCAGCTTCGTCGGCGGCTTCGACCGAAGGCGAGTCATCAGCTTCGCCGCCTCGTCGGCGCCGGACACCGGCCGTGAGACGGCAGTCGTCGCGTGCACGCCGTGCAGCCGTGCCAGGTCGTCGAGGGCGTCGAGCACCGTGCGTCCCCGCTCGCGCAGCGCGACGACCAGGTCGCAGAACAACAGGGCGGCACTGATGCCGTCCTTGTCGCGAACCGCGGAGGGGTCGACGCAATAGCCGATCGCCTCCTCGTAGGCGTAGACCAGCGTGCAGTCCGGCAGATCGGCATCTGCGCGCGACAGCCATTTGAAACCGGTCGGGGTTTCGACGTGGCGCGCGCCGTGCGCGGCGGCAATGCGGGACAGCATCCGCGACGACACCACCGAGCTGGCCACCACGACGTGTTCGCTGACCTCACCCGGATCAATCTGAGAAAGGATGTAATCGCCTAATAGACAACCGGTTTCGTCTCCAGTGAGCATGCGCCATCCCTCGGGCGTCGGTATTCCGACAGCACAGCGGTCCGCGTCGGGATCCAGCGCGATCGCAACGTCGGCGTCGGTGTCGGCGGCGAGTATGCGCTTGACGCGCTCGTGCGGGCCGGCTTCTCCGACGTCAGCGTCGTGGAGAGCCAGTTCGCGCCCGATCCCGACTTCCCCACCGTGCCATTCCCCAACCCCGAGGAACCCGGCGCCGCCGATGAACTGTTGAAGCTCGCCGCCGACGCCGTGCATAGCGGTGAAGGCAATTCGCACCGAGCCGTGGGTGCGACGCACGCGCGACGCGCGATCGACGTAGCGCTGGATCAGGTCCATCCCCGATGTCTTCACCGCCGCCCTCGCGATCTGGTCGGCGTGGGGCGCCTTCGCGATCATCGCCTCGATTTCTCGATCGGCGGGCGGGATGATCTGAACCCCGCTGTCGAAGTACACCTTGTACCCGTTGTCCGACGGCGGGTTGTGGGAAGCGGTGATCTGAATGCCTGCGCTGGCGCCGAGGTGGCGGGCGCCGAACGCCACCACCGGTGTTGGCACAGCCGCCAACAACAGCGTCACCATGAAGCCTTCGGCGGCAAGGACTTCAGCGGCTGCGAGCGCGAACTCTTTGGAGCGGTGCCTGGCGTCCCCGCCCACGACCACCCGGGACCCGGCGTGGTCGCGTTGCTTGAGTACCTGCGCTACGGCCCAGGTCGTGCGCAGAACGACAGCGAGGTTCATTCCATCGGGCCCGCCACGCATCGGACCCCGCAGCCCGGAGGTGCCGAAGGTCAGCGGATGGGCGAACCGTTCCTCGAGCTCGTCGTCGCTGCACGCCTCCAACTCGGCCTTGGTTACCGCATCGGGATCGTGCTCGATCCACTCACGAGCTGTCGTAGCGAGTGAGGGCCCCCTCGTCATGGGGTCAGTGTGCCCACTTTGCCCTCGGCATAAGCCAACTTGCGTAGCACCGGTGCGACCAACATCAGCAAGTCGAATTCGAGCTCGGTGAGGTTGTGGCGCATCGTGGCGTTGAGCCACGCGTCGCGCTCAGCGCGATCCTCGTCAAGCAGCGCCACACCCGTCGGGGTGATCTCGATCAACTGGCGACGTCGATCGTCATCGTCGGGACGCCGCGACACCAGACCGCGGTTCACCAGTTCGTTGATGCTGTCGGTCAGCGACTGCACGCGCACGTGCAGTCGCGCGCCCAGCTCGGCGGGCGTGCTGATGCCGGTTCGGCTGACCTCGCCCAGAACCTCCAGCTGAGACAGCGTCAGGCCGTGGTCGGGTCGGTGCCGGCGCATCTGCCGGGTCACCGCCATCATCGACTCCCGCAGGTCAGTTGCCGCTGATGCGGCCCGCGCGTCGGTCATAACCAAGTTATACCTTGCAAATTCTCGATAGTCACGGGCAAAATGCCACGTTGCAAGCGACTAGTATTAAGGGCATACTTGGCATAGTGACGAGGGAGCGACTGAGGCAGACGGCCAAGTGGGCGATCCTCGTCGTTACCACCATCGCCCTGACCGTCCCACTGACGACGCTCGGCGTGCCGTCTGCTGCCCTGTTCGCCGCGCTGGTCGTCGGCATCGCATTGGCGCTTCCGGCTCTGGCTCCGACCCGTATACCCCGTCGCGCGGGCATTGCCGCTCAGGGTGTACTCGGCGTCTACATCGGCACCATGGTGCACAGTGACGCGGTCAGCGCGCTGGGACCCGACTGGCCGATCGTGATCGCGGTCGCCGTCGCCACGCTGGCGCTCAGCATCCTCGCGGGCGCGCTGCTCGGGCTCCACCGCGACGTCAGTCCACTCACCGGATCGCTGGCGCTGGTTGCCGGCGGGGCTTCGGGATTGGTCGCGATCGCCCGCGAGCTCGGCGGTGATGATCGCGTTGTCGCCGTCGTCCAATACCTGCGGGTCGCGCTGGTCACCGCATCGATGCCCGTCGTCGTCACCCTGATCTATCATGCGGACAGAACCCACCATGCGGCGGCGACTGAAAACGGGTCGGCGCCTTGGTATCTCAGCGTGGTGCTGATGGCCGTGCTCATCGTTGCCGGCGCCACCGCCGGTCGGTTGGTCCGCATGCCCGGCGCTGGGCTGCTCGGTCCGCTCGCGTTGACTGTGGCGCTGGAGCTCGGCGGGCTGTCCTTCGGCCTCTCGGTGCCCAACGTGCTAGTTCAAATCGGCTACATGGTGATCGGCTGGCAGGCCGGCGTCGTCTTCACCCGTGAATCGCTGCGCGCTGTCGGTCGGCTGCTGCCCGCCGCGATCGCACTGATCGTCCTGCTCGGCATCGCCACCGCAGGGTTCGGCGTGCTGCTGGCCCACATCGCAGGCAAAACACCGATCGAGGGCTACCTGGCCACGAGCCCCGGCGGCGTGTACGCCGTGCTCGCGATCGCGGTGGAGACCGGATCGGGAGTCACGTTCATCATCGCCGCGCAGGTATTCCGGGTGCTGCTCATGCTCTTCACCGCCCCGTTGCTGGCGCGCACAGTGATCAAGCTGACCGAGCGGCACGCGCGCCGTCAGAGCCTCGAGATCACCGAAGCCAGCAGGGAACCGGTCCGCGCCGCTGACTGAACGCCGGCGGCCAGCACCTCTTCATGGTCCAGCGGCTGGCCCGTGATCCCGGCCGCGGCATTCGTCACCAGCGACACCGCGAGCACTGCGGCACCCGACGCGCGTGCGGCGATGGTCTCGTGCACGGTCGACATGCCGACCAGATCCGCCCCCAGCGCGCGCAACATCCTGATCTCTGCCGGCGTCTCGTACTGCGGGCCCGGCACACAGGCGTAGACGCCTTCAGCGAGGTCGGGGTTGACCTCGCGCGCCAGCGACCGCAGCCGCGGCGAGTAGGCGTCGACAAGGTCGACGAATTGCGGGCCGACGAGTGGCGATCTTCCCGTCAGGTTGAGGTGGTCGCTGATCAACACGGGTTGGCCTACCGTGAAATCCGGCTTGAGGCTGCCCGCGGCATTGGTCAGCACGACCGTCCGAACTCCGGCCGAGCACGCCGCCCACACGGGATGCACGACGTGGCGCAGGTCGTGGCCCTCGTAGGGGTGGACTCGGCCGACGAACACCAGAACCCGGTGGTCGCCGGCGCGCACGGAGATGACGTCGCCGCCGTGTCCCTCCGCAGTCGGGGGAGTGAAGCCGGGGAGTTCGCTGACCGGAATGACGGCCGTCGGCGCGCCCAACTCCGCGGCCGCGGGCGCCCATCCGGAACCGAGAATCACCGCGACGTCATGGGTGTCGACGCCGGTCCGCTCGCGGATGGCGGCTGCGGCCTGCCGGGCTACCGCATCCGGATCGGTCACAGTTTTAGCAGCTTAGCCGTCAGTGAGATACTGCCTAGATGCCCACCGCCACCGCCGCCGTCAGCGTCGAAGACGCGGTCAACCGGCACCGTGGCGACCTGATCGAGCTGTCACATTCCATCCACTCCGAGCCGGAGCTGGCCTTCGGCGAGTTCAAGAGCTGCGCCAAGGCTCAGACGTTGGCTGCCGAGCGCGGCTTCGAGATCACCGCTGCGGCCGGCGGGCTGGACACCGCGTTTCGCGCGCAGTTCGGCAGCGGTCCGCTGGTGATCGGCGTCTGCGCCGAATACGACGCGCTGCCCGGGATCGGACACGCCTGCGGCCACAACATCATCGCGGCCTCGGCGGTCGGCGCCGCGTTGGCGCTGGCCGACGTAGCCGACGACCTCGGGCTGACGGTAGTGCTTCTCGGCACGCCCGCCGAGGAGGCAGGCGGCGGCAAGGTGTTGATGCTCGAGGCGGGCGTCTTCGACGACATCGTCGCGACGGTGATGGTGCATCCGGGGCCACTTGATATCGCGCGGGCACGCTCGCTGGCACTGTCTCAGGTCGAGGTCACCTACCGCGGCCGCGAGGCTCATGCCGCCGTCGCACCCTATCTCGGCATCAACGCGGCCGACGCAATCACGGTGGCGCAGACGGCGATTGGACTGTTGCGCCAGCAGTTCGTGCCGGGTCAGATGGCGCACGGCATCGTCACCGACGGCGGGCAGGCCACCAACGTCATCCCCGCCCACACCGTCATGCGCTACACGATGCGCGCGACCGATGGCGCGTCGCTGCGTCACCTCGAAGACCGGATGGCCGACTGTTTCCTTGCCGGCGCCGTCGCGACGGGCTGCGACTACGAGATCGAGGCAACCGAACCGCCGTATGCCGAACTGGCGCCGGACATTTGGCTCGCCGAGGTGTTCCGCGCCGAGATGATCCGCCTGGGCCGCGAACCGATCGCCGAACAGTTCGAGGCCGCGGTGCCGCTGGGTAGTACCGACATGGGCAACGTCACGCAGGTGATGCCGGGCATTCATCCCATCATCGGAATCGACGCCGGAGGAGCATCGGTGCATCAGCCCGGCTTCGCGACGGCGGCGGCAAGCGCGAGCGGCGACAAGGCTGTCGTCGAGGGCGCAATCATGTTGGCGCGCACCGTGGTTGCCCTTGCCGAGACGCCGGCCGAGCGCGACCGGGTGCTCACCTCGCACGCTGAGCGGGTGGCGTCATGAAACTCGCCGGTGCCGCAGAGGGGTGGCTGGCCGCACACTACAGCGACTTGGTGGAGTGGCGCAGGCACATTCACGCCCACCCGGAGCTGGGGCGGCAGGAGTTCAGCACCACTCAATTCGTCGCGTCCCGGCTGGCCGACGCGGGCCTCAACCCGAAAGTGTTGCCCGGCGGCACCGGTCTGGTCTGCGATTTCGGGCCCGAGCACGGGCCGCGCATCGCGCTGCGCGCCGACATGGACGGGCTGCCGATGGCCGACCGTACCGGTACGCCGTACGCATCGGTGGTGCCGAACGTCGCGCATGCCTGTGGCCACGACGCACACACCGCGGTCCTGCTCGGCGCTGCGCTGGCGCTGAACTCCGTACCTGAGCTGCCGGTCGGGGTGCGGCTGGTGTTCCAGGCCGCCGAGGAGCTGATGCCCGGCGGCGCGATCGACGCCATCGCGGCGGGCGCGCTCACCGGGGTGTCGCGCATCTTCGCACTGCACTGCGATCCGCGGCTGGCCGTCGGTCGCGTCGCGGTGCGGCCGGGGCCGATCACGTCGGCCGCCGACCATATCGAGGTGACCCTGCACAGCCAGGGCGGGCACACGTCGCGTCCTCATCTGACCGGCGACCTGGTGTACGGGCTCGGCACGCTGATCACCGGCGTGCCGGGAATCCTGTCGCGCCGCATCGACCCGCGCACCAGCACGGTGATGGTGTGGGGAGCCGTCAACGCCGGGGTCGCGGCCAACGCCATTCCTCAGACCGGCATGCTCGCGGGCACGGTGCGCACGGCCAACCGCGACACCTGGCTGACGCTGGAAGCCATTGTCGGCGAGATCATCACCTCGCTGTTGGCGCCGCTGGCCATCGAGCACACACTGCACTACAAGCGCGGTGTACCGCCGGTAGTCAACGAAGAGATCTCGACACGGATCCTGACGCACGCGATCGAGGCCATCGGGCCCGATGTGCTCGCCGATACCCGGCAGTCGGGCGGCGGCGAGGACTTCTCCTGGTACCTGGAAGAGGTGCCCGGCGCGATGGCACGGCTGGGGGTCTGGTCGGGCCGCGGCCCGCAGCTCGATCTACACCAGCCGACGTTCGACATTGACGAGCGCGCGCTCGCGGTGGGCGTCCGCACACTGGTGAACATCGTCGAGCAGGCCGCCGCGTTCTAAGCCGATTGACTCTGCGGGGACATCGCGATTTTGCGCATTCTCGCGATCTGTGCGCAGTCTCGGCGTAGGGAAGGTTAGCCGGTGGTGCCGGGGCCGATGTTGCGCGACGGGCGATTACGGAGATCGCGAACGTATTCCTCTGGCGCGCCGGCGATTTCAGCGGCATCGGCCATCACACCGAGATAACGCGCCGAGGGCAGCCCGCCCTCCCACGCGTCGACGACATACAGCCAGGCCAGCACGGGATCGGTGTTGGTGTCCGACGACAGCCGATCCACCCGGCACCGGATCTTCTTGTGCACCCCCAGCTCGGAACCCTCCCAGCGGTCGAGGTTCTGCTCGTCGGCCTCCGTCATGTCGTAGAGCACCACGAACACCTTCGATTGCGGATCCTCGACGAGGGTGGCCAGCGCGCCTTCCCAGCCGATGTCCTCGCCGCCGAAGGTCAGCCGCCAGCCGTGCAGCCATCCCGTGCCCGCCATCGGGGAATGCGGCGCCCGCTGCTGCATCTGTTCTGGATGCATGTTGGACCCGTATGCGGCGTATATCGGCACGGGCAAAGCCTAAGGCTTCGCCCTCCATGTGGGCGATCAACCGCACGCTTGGCTAGGTTAGGGCGGTGGCTACCCGCATCGTGATCATCGGCGGCGGGCCCGCCGGCTACGAAGCGGCGCTGGTCGCCGCGGCCCGCGGTCGAGAGGTCGCCGAGGTCACCGTGGTCGACAGCGACGGCATCGGCGGGGCGTGCGTGTTGTGGGATTGCGTGCCGTCGAAAACGTTGATCGCGTCCACGGGTGTGCGCACTGAGCTGCGCCGCGCCGACGGCCTCGGCTTCGACATCGCCATCGAGGACGCCAAGATCTCGCTGTCGCAGATCCACAGCCGCGTCAAGACCCTGGCGCGGTCGCAGTCCGCCGACATCGGCAGCCAGCTGCTGCGCGCAGGCGTCAACGTCGTCGCCGGCCGTGGCGAACTGGTCGATGACCTCCCCGGGATGGCGCACCACCGGGTGAGAGTCACCACACACGACGGCAAAGTCGGGGTGTTGAAGGCCGACGTCGTGCTGATCGCCACCGGCGCCAGCCCGCGCGTGCTGCCCGGTGCGGTGCCCGACGGCGAGCGCATCCTCAATTGGCGTCAGCTCTACGACCTCGCAGACCTGCCGGAGCATCTGGTCATCGTCGGCTCCGGTGTCACCGGCGCCGAGTTCTGCAACGCCTACACCGAACTCGGCGTCAAGGTCACCGTGGTGGCCAGCCGCGATCAAATCCTGCCGCATGAGGACTCCGACGCCGCCGCCGTCCTCGAGGACGCATTCCACGAACGCGGCGTCTCGCTGGTCAAGAACGCCCGGGCCGAATCGGTCACCCGCGAAGCCGACGGTGTGGTGGTGACGATGACCGACGGCCGCACGGTGACGGGCAGCCACGCGTTGATGACGGTGGGCTCGGTGCCCAACACCTCCGGGCTCGGGCTGGAAAAGGTGGGAATCGAACTCGGGCCCGGCAATTACCTTCCGGTGGACCGCGTTTCGCGTACAACCGCCTCGGGCATTTATGCCGCCGGCGACTGTACGGGCTTGTTGCCGCTGGCGTCGGTCGCCGCCATGCAGGGGCGCATCGCGATGTACCACGCGCTCGGCGAGGGCGTGTCCCCGATCCGGCTGCGCACTGTCGCCGCTGCCGTGTTCACCCGTCCCGAGATCGCCGCAGTCGGAGTGCCGCAAAGCAAGATCGACGACGGCACCGTGCCCGCCCGCACGATCATGCTGCCGCTGACCACCAACGCCAGAGCGAAGATGTCGCTGCTGCGACGCGGCTTCGTCAAGATCTTCTGCAGGCCCGCCACCGGCGTGGTGATCGGCGGCGTGGTGGTGGCGCCGATCGCCTCGGAATTGATCCTGCCGATCGCGCTCGCGGTGCAGAACAACCTCACGGTCACCGACCTGGCGGAGACCTTCTCCGTCTACCCGTCGCTGTCAGGGTCGATCACCGAGGCCGGCCGCAGGCTGATGGCGCATGACGACCTCGACTGACGTGCGCGCGCGGGCTCACCACGTAGCCTGGTACGTACTCACGAGTAACTAGGAGTCCTGTGGTGAGCGACCCGATACCCGGTCCGGGCAGCGGGCAGACCCTTCTGGGCCCTGAGCAGCGTGCGACCGCGTGGGATCGGCTCGCCGTCGAGCAGTTCGATGTCGTGGTCGTCGGTGGCGGGGTGGTCGGTGCGGGTGCCGCACTCGATGCCGCGACTCGCGGCTTGAAGGTCGCCCTGGTAGAAGCGCGTGACTTCGCGTCGGGCACCTCGAGTCGCAGCAGCAAGATGTTTCACGGCGGGCTGCGCTACCTCGAACAGCTCGAGTTCGGACTCGTCAGGGAAGCGCTGCACGAGCGCGAGCTGTCGCTGACGACGCTGGCCCCGCACCTCGTCAAGCCGCTGCCTTTTCTGTTCCCCCTCACCCACCGGTGGTGGGAGCGGCCGTACGTGGCCGCCGGCATCTTTCTCTACGACCAACTCGGCGGGGCGAAATCCGTTCCGCCGCAAAAACATCTGCTCAAGGCGGGCGCGCTGCGGCTGGCGCCGGGGCTCAAGCGCAGCTCGCTGATCGGTGGCATCCGCTACTACGACACCGTCGTCGACGACGCGCGGCACACGATGACGGTGGCGCGCACCGCTGCGCACTACGGTGCGGTGGTGCGCACGTCGACGCAAGTCGTCGCCCTGCTGCGCGAAGGTGACCGCGTCACCGGCGTCAAGATCCGCGACTCCGAGAACGGCGCCGTCGCCGAGGTCCACGGTCATGTCGTCGTCAACGCCACCGGGGTCTGGACCGACGAGATCCAGGCGCTGTCGAAGGAGCGCGGCCGGTTCCGGGTCCGCGCATCGAAGGGTGTGCACATCGTGGTGCCCCGCGATCGCATCGTCAGCGAGGTCGCGATCATTCTGCGCACCGAGAAGTCGGTGCTGTTCGTCATCCCCTGGGGCACGCACTGGATCATCGGCACCACCGACACCGACTGGAACCTCGATCTGGCCCATCCCGCCGCGACCAAGGCGGACATCGACTACATCCTCACCCACGTCAACAAGGTGCTGGCCACGCCGCTCAGCCACGACGACATCGACGGGGTCTACGCCGGGCTGCGACCGCTGCTGGCGGGGGAGAGCGAGGAGACCTCGAAGCTGTCGCGCGAGCACGCCGTGGCGGTACCCGCGCCGGGGCTGGTCGCCATCGCGGGCGGCAAGTACACCACCTACCGGGTGATGGGCGAGGACGCCATCGACGCCGCGAGCGAATACATACCGGCCCGAGTGGCGCCGTCGATCACCGAGAAGGTGCCGCTGATGGGCGCCGACGGGTATTTCGCGCTGATCAACCAGACCGAGCACGTCGGCGCGATGTACGACCTGCATCCCTACCGCGTCCGTCATCTGCTGGACCGCTACGGCTCGCAGATCGGTGAGGTGCTGGCGATGGCCAGCAAAGAAGGTGCAGCCCGGCCTGACCTTCTCGAACCGATCACTGAAGCGCCGGTCTATTTGAAGGTTGAAGCCTGGTATGCCGCCGCCGCGGAAGGCGCGCTGCATCTCGAAGACATCCTGGCCCGGCGTATGCGGATCTCGATCGAGTACCCCCACCGCGGCGTCGACTGCGCCCGCGAGGTCGCCGAGGTGGTTGCGCCCGTATTGGGTTGGAGCGCAGAGGATGTGGACCGCGAGGTGAACACCTACATCGCGCGGGTCGACGCCGAGGTTCGGTCCCAACAGCAGCCCGACGACGAATCCGCCGACGCACTGCGGGCCGCCGCGCCCGAGGCGCGCGCCGAGATCCTCGAACCGGTGCCGCTGAATTGAGGCGCCCAGCGCCGTTGCCGCCGCGCGACGGGCTCGGCCCGGCACGGGTACGCCTCCGCGGCGGGGCGGTGCTGGTGGAGCTCGCGGACAGATTCGGCGAAGCCGGCGCGGCGAAAGTGCTTGCCGGAGAAGTGGTAGACGCAGACGGTGACGTGATCACCGCAGCCACTGTGCTGCCGCCGAATTCGTATGTCTACCTCTACCGGGATCCGCCCGACGAGGTGCCGGTGCCGTTCGACATTCCGGTGCTCTACCGCGACGAGAACATCGTCGTAGTCGACAAACCACACTTCCTGGCGACGATGCCACGCGGCGGGCACGTCGCCCAGACGGCGACGGTGCGGCTGCGTCGCAAGCTAGACTTGCCGGAGCTCTCACCCGCCCACCGGCTGGACCGGCTGACGGCCGGGGTGCTGTTGTTCACGACGCGGCGCGAGGTGCGCGGCGCATACCAGACGATGTTCACGCGCGGCGAGGTGCGCAAGACGTATCTGGCGCGGGCGGCGGTAGATCCAAAGCTCGAGTTCCCCATGACGGTTCGTAGCCGAATAGTGAAGCGGCGCAGTCAGTTACAGGCCGCTGAGGAGCCCGGCGAACCGAACGCTGAGACGCTGGTGGAGCATCGTGGCGACGGCCTTTATCGGCTGACACCGCGCACGGGCCGGACCCATCAGTTGCGGGTACACATGGCGTCGCTGGGCTTGCCCATCATCGGAGACCCGTTGTATCCGAACGTCATCGACGTGGCGCGCGACGACTTTTCGACGCCGCTGCTGCTGCTGGCGCACAGCATCGAGTTCGACGATCCGCTCGATGGATGTTTGCGTCGCTTCGAAAGCGGGCGCAGTATCAACGGGTGAGTTCACCCCTCGAGCCAACCGCCGAACAGATGGCCGCGTTGGCGGCGCGACCCGCCGATGCTCCGGTCGTCATGGTCAACCTGCTGAAGTTCCGCGCGGACGGTGGCCGCGAAAGCTATTTGCGATACGGGCAGGAGGTCGTGCCGCACCTGCAAAGGGCGGGCGCCACCGTTCGCTATGCCGGCGGCGCGCCGACGCAAGTCATCGGCGACGGCGAAAAGCCTTGGTGGGACGCCATTGTGGTGGTCGAGTATCCGTCACCGGCGGCGTTCATCGACATGGTGACCGACGAGGACTACCTCAAGATCCACGAATACCGTGCCGACGGCCTCGACCGCGGTGATCTGATCGCCACGTCGACGTGGACGATGGCCGACTAGACGTGTACCTGATCACCGGCGCGGGCGGCGGCATCGGCAGCGTCAGTCGCACGGTTGTCGGATTGCTTCTCGACGACGGACTGCCCGTCCGCGCAATGGTGCGCCGTGACGACGACCGGGCGGCCGCGCTTCGCGACGTCGGAGCCGAAGTCGTCATCGGCGACCTGACCAACCCCCAGGACGTCGCCAACGCGATGAAGGGCGTCGACCGGATGTTCTTCAACATGAGCGTCTCGCCCGATTACCTCACGGCGACGTCCATCGTGTGCGCCGTCGCGCTCGAGGCCTCGCCCGTCGAAGTCATCGTCAACATGTCGCAGATGACGGTGTCGCAAATGACGCTGACGAGCACGTCGGAATCCACGCAGCACCGGCTGCACTGGTTGGCCGAGCACATCGTCAATTGGTCGGGTGTGCCCGCGGTGCATGTCCGTCCGACGGTGTTCATGGAGAACCCCCTGCTGACCGTGCTCGCCGCCGGTTCCATCCGCGACCGTGGCGCCCTGCTGCTTCCGTTCGGAAGCGGGCGGACGTCGCCCATCGCCGCCTACGACGTGGCGCGTGTGGTGGGGGCGATCCTGCGCGAGCCGGTGGGCCGCACCGGCTCCGTCTATGAGCTGACCGGCCCGCAGGTGCTCGATATCGACGGCCTCGCCGAGCAGTACTCTCGCGCGCTCGGCCGACCGGTGACCGCGCAAGACATGCCGCTCGACGAATGGAATGAGAACGTTCTCGGCCCGCTGGGACTGCCGCCGCATGTTGCGCAGCACATCGCCACCATGGCTCGCCTGCACCGCGAGGGCCGCTACGACCGCAGCACCGACGACGTTGCGGCGATCACCGGCTTCCCGGCGCAGACGGTGGAGCAGTACGTGGCCGCCCACGCCGACGTGTTTAGCTGACCGGGTGGACCGCAACTCATTCGACCGTCTTTTCGACATGACCGACCGCACCGTCATCGTCACGGGTGGCACCCGCGGCATCGGCCTGGCCCTAGCCGAGGGATTCGTTCTTGCCGGCGCTCGCGTGGTAGTGGCCAGCCGGAAACCCGAGGCATGTGAACAGGCCGCCACTCATCTTCGGGATCTGGGCGGCCAAGCCATCGGCGTACCAACCCATTTGGGGACAATCGAGGACCTCGGCGCACTCGTCGGTCGCACCGTCGACGAATTCGACGGCGTGGACGTGGTCGTGAACAACGCCGCAAACCCGTTGGCTCAGCCATTGGGCGCGATGACGGCGGACGCGATGACCAAGTCCTACGAGGTCAATCTGCGCGGCCCCGTCTTCCTTGTTCAGGAAGCGCTTCCGCATCTGAAGGCCAGTGAGCACGCCGCGGTGCTGAACGTGGTGTCCATCGGCGCGATGATCTTCTCGCCCATGCTCTCCATCTACTCGTCGATGAAGGCCGCGATGCTGTCCTTCACCCGGTCGATGGCCGCCGAGCTCGCCCACCACGGCATCCGCGTCAATGCGATCGCGCCCGGTCCGGTGGACACGTACATGATGCAGCAGAACCCGCAGGAGGCGGTCGACGGAATGGTCGGCAACACGCTGATGAAGAGGCTTGCCACACCAGATGAAATGGTCGGTCCGGCACTGCTGCTGTGTTCGGACGCGGGCAGCTACATGACCGGCACGGTCGTCATCGCTGACGGCGGCGGAACTCCTCGCTGAAGCGGGTCACCGCGCCGCCGCTCGACGCCAGGATCTGGCTGCGGTTCTCCACGTGCAGGGCCGCCTCGAGGCTCGACGCCTCCAAATTGGCCCACAACACCTGTTTGGTCGACTCCAGCCCGAATTCGCCATAGCCGCACAGAGTTTCAGCTACCGCCAGTGCATCGTCAAGTAACGACGCGTCATCCGACAACCGAGTGATCAAGCCCAGCCGCAGCGCCTCTTCGGCCTCGACGACGCGAGCGGTCAGGATCATGTCGAACGCCGGGCCCGCGCCGATGATGCGGGGGAGGGTGTAGCTGACGCCGATGTCGCATCCGCCGAGGCCGAGCTTGATGAACTGCGTGCAGAACCGCGCCGACGTGCTTGCCAGCCGGATGTCGCAGGCCGCCGCGATGCCGAAGCCACCGCCGTAGGCCGGCCCGTTGACGGCCGCGATGACCGGCTGGCGCAGTCGGTGGATCCGGGTGGTCAGATCCGCGATGCGCTCCTGCCACCGCATGCCCGACCGCGGGAACTCCAGCCCGGCGCCCGCACCCGGCGGATTCGGCGCGGTCAGGTCCAGACCCGAACAGAAGCCGCGACCGGCGCCGGTGAGCACGACCACCCGGCATTCGTCGCTCGCCGCAACGTCGTCGAGCGTGGCGTGCAGCGCCTCCACCAGTTCGTAGGACAGCGCGTTGAGCTTGTCGGGCCGATTCAGCGTGACGACGGTGATCTCGGGTCTCGGGCGGGTCAGTTCAAGGTCTGGCATGAGAACACGTTAGGGACTGCTGCGCCACCGCGCGACGCCGACGGTGATCATGCGCAGCTGTTTCACCGCGACACGTTTGATCTCGTCGAGCGCCGCCTGATCGCCTGCATCCTCGATCGCTTCGGCGATGACGATCATCGAGTTGACGAAGAGGCTGGCCAGGATGTTGAGGTCCTCGCTGCTCCAGTTCGTCAGCCCGGGGAAGCGGGCGAGGTCGATGGCCAGCTCGGAGGTGATCAACCGGATCTCGGTGCGGATCGCGTAGCGCAGCACCGTCACTCCGCTGGAGCGTTCGCGCCCGATGAAGCGCCAGTACTCGCGCCGTTCGTTGACGCCTTCGATGAGGATGTCGACGGAGGACTCGATGACGCGCTTGGGGTCGAGCTTGCCCGCCCGCGCGCTGCGCAGCATGTCGCGCAGTGCGCGGAACGACTCGTCGATGAGCACCAGGCCGAGCGCCTCCATCGACTCGAAATGCCGGTAGAACGCCGCTGGCACGATGCCGGCCTCGCGGGTCACCTCGCGCAGGCTCAACTGCGAGAAACCACGGTCTTCCAAGAGGCGCAGCGCGGCCGCCACGATCGCGCGACGGGTGGCTTCTTTGCGTTCCTCACGCGACGGTGCGTCCCGTGAACGCGACCGATCTGATCTGCGCGTACGTGAGCCGGGCGAACGGCTGTTCACTCTGTGAAACCTACCACAATCAGGGGCGATTCTATTGACGGGCTCCCCTGTACTCACGCACGGTATACACATGTTCACTCAAACTTTGACACGCCGCGCGCGACGGTCGCCTCTGCTGGAGCTGCTGACCGGCCCCCACGGCGTGGACCGATACACCGAGCTAGTCGACCCCACCTGGACCCTGGGTGAAGCGCGCGCACGGGTCGTCGCGGTTCGCCGCCAGACTCCGCGCAGCGTCACGCTGACCCTGGAACCGAACCGCGCGTTCACCGGATTCCGGGCCGGCCAGCACATCAACCTCACCGTCGAGATCGACGGCCGCCGACGCACCCGCTGCTACTCACCGGCCAGCGCGCAGAGTGCCCGTTACATCGAACTGACCGTCGGCCGCCACGACGGCGGGCTGGTGTCCACCTACCTCTGCGACCACGCCCGCCCCGGCATGATCGTCGGCCTGGATTCGGTCGGCGGTGACTTCACGCTGCCCGCCATCCTTCCCCGCCGTATCCTGCTCGTCTCCGGCGGAAGCGGCATCACCCCGGTCATGTCGATGCTGCGGACACTGCGGGCCGACGGATTCGAAGGCGAGATCGCCTTCATCCACTACGCGCGCAGCGCAGAGGAAGCCTGTTACGCCGACGAACTCGCCGCGATGACGGGAGTCCGCGTACTGCACGGCTACACGCGAGACGGAGTGGGCGACGTAGCCGGCTACTTCGACGCCGAGCATCTGGCCGCCGCCATGCCCTCGCCGGACGCTGTCTACGTCTGCGGCCCGGCCGCGCTGGTGGACGCCGTGCGCGCGGTGTGCCCAGGCGCGCGATCCGAGTGCTTCGTTCCGCCGAGTTTCAGCACTCCCGCCGAAGCCGCCGGTGGCCGAATTTCGTTCACCGACAGCGATGTTCAGGCGACCGACGACGGCCGTCCGCTGCTGCAGCAGGCAGAGGACGCCGGGCTCACCCCAGAGAGCGGATGCCGCATGGGCATCTGCCACACCTGCACCCGCCGCAAGACCCGCGGCGCGGTACGCAACCTGATCACCGGAGCGGTCTCTACCGCCGACGAGGAAGACGTGCAGATCTGCGTCACCGCCCCTGTCGGCGACGTCGAGATCGCGCTTTGAGGAAAGGACTTCCGATGACTGCACCAACCATCACCCAGCCCAAGGCCCTGGAGAAGACGGTCGCAGGCAAGACCGTCACGCTGACCCCCGAGCAGGCCGAGGCGTTCGGCCGTGAACTCGATGCGCTCAAGGAGCGGGTCATCGCCGATCTCGGGGAACGCGACGTCACCTATATCCGTCGAATCATCAAGGCGCAGCGCGGGTTAGAAGTAGCCGGCCGCGCATTGCTGTTCGGCGGCATCTTCCCTCCGTTCTGGCTCGCGGGCACCGCAATGCTGGGGCTGTCGAAGATTCTCGACAACATGGAGATCGGCCACAACGTCATGCACGGTCAATACGACTGGACGGGCGACCCGGCGCTGTCGAGCAAGAAGTTCGAGTGGGACACCGCGTGCCCGGCCGACCAGTGGCGTCACTCGCACAACTACATGCACCACACCTACACCAACATCGTCGGGATGGACCGCGATGTGGGCTACGGCATCCTGCGCATGAGCCCAGACCAGCGGTGGACGCCGTACTTCCTCGGCAACCCGGTCTACGCCTTCCTGCTGATGGTGCTGTTCCAGTACGGCGTCGCGCTCCACGAGCTGGAAAGCGAGCGGATCCGCGCCGGCGATATCAGCATCGCCGACAAACGCGAGATCATCGAGGCGATCTGGCGCAAGACCAAGCGGCAGACGCTGAAGGATTACGTGGCCTTCCCATTGCTGGCCGGGCCGTTCGCGCCGTGGGTCATCGCGGGCAACCTGACCGCGAACCTGATGCGCAACATCTGGTCGTACATGATCATCTTCTGCGGTCATTTCCCCGACGACGTCCAGGAGTTTTCGATCGAGGAGACCAAGGCCGAGACGCGGGGGCAATGGTACTTCCGCCAGATCCTCGGATCGGCAAACCTCACTGGTGGCAAGCTCTTTCACATCTTGAGCGGCAACCTGTCGTTCCAGATCGAGCACCATCTGTTCCCCGATGTCCCGGCACACCGGCACGCGGAGATCGCCCCGGAGGTGGCCGAGATCTGCCGCCGCTACGGCATCCCGTACAACAAGGGACCGTTGCCCAAGCAGTTCGCGACCGTGGTGCGCAAGATCATCCGGCTGGCGCTGCCCTAGTCGCCGCGAAACGGAATTCCAGCACGCGTTTACTCGTAAAATCGGTGCTGGAATTTCCCCCGCAAGCGGGAGGTGCCCCCAGTTTCGGCGCAAGCGGGTGGTGCGCTCAGCGCTGACAGTTGGGGCACCAGAACGAGATCCGGTCGCCGCTGTCGTCCGACGTGATCGTCGTGCCACAGCGGCGGCACGGTTCGCCCGCCCGCCCGTACACCCACACCTGTCGTCCTCGCCTGGTGTCCCCGGTCGTCGTCCGGTTGAAACGGTTGCGGTTCAACCACAACATGTCGCGCGCCCGCTGCACCATCCGAAGGGGGTCCGTCACCGAACCGACCGGCGATGTCGGCAGGTGGCCGAAGACGAAACAGAGTTCGTTGCAATACACGTTTCCGACGCCCGCCATCACACGCTGATCAAGCAGCGCAGCGGCCAGCGGCCGGTTCGGATCGGCGACCAGGTTGGCCGCAGCGATGTGCGGGTCCCAGTCCGGGCCAAGCAGATCGGGCCCGAGGTGAGCGACGACGGACTCGTCGTCGGCGCGGTCGAGGATCTCCAGCACGCCGAGATCGATCCCGGCGGCCTGCACGTCGCCGGCTTCCAGGATGATGCGGATCCGGTGGCCTGCGCGGCTCGGCTGCGCGGTGCTCGCGACGCGCCAGCTGCCGTCCATCTTCAGGTGCGAATGGATGCTCGCTTGACCGACGCGGATGAACAGGTGCTTGCCGCGGCTGATGACTTCGTCGACCCGTTGTCCGGTCAGGTCGACGGTGGCGTAGCGAGGCACGCGAACGTCGCAGCGCGTCAGGGTTTTACCGGCCAGCGCCTCCCGAAGCGTGGCGGCGGTGTGGAAGACCGTGTCGCCCTCCGGCATCGCTAAGCCGTCATCTTCACCGACACGTCCCACAGGCGTTCGGCATTGGCGGGGTCAACCGCGTAGCGGGCGACGCCGCCGGTGCCCGGTGCGCCGCGCCGGTCCACGACGCGCGCCTCGTTGCAGTCCTCGAAGTACCGGCCGCCGACGCCGTCGAGCAGGGGCGAGGCGGCCAGCAGCACCGACGTCGCGGCACCCTGTTCGACGGTCTTGAGCCTGAGTTGTTTTGCCGCCGAGGACACGTGGCCCGCATCCACATGACGGCCGAGCCGGGTGTCGAAGATCGCGCCGGGCATCAGCGCGTTGCAGGTGATGCCGTCGTTCGCCCAGCGCCGGGTGGCCCCGACGGCGAACAGGACGTTGGCCGTCTTGGATTGCCCGTAGGCGCTGAACGGGTTGTAGTCGCGGAACGCATAGTCGATGTCGTCGAACACCACCGGCGAGCGCAGATGCCCGCCCGAACTGACCGACACCACGCGGGCCCGGTCCGCGGCAGCAAGCGCATCATGCAGCCCGACCGCCAGCGCGAAGTGGCCGAGATGATTTGTGGCGAACTGCAACTCGTGACCGCTCGAGGCGAGGGTCAGTTCGGGGACCGCCATCACACCCGCGTTGTTGACCAGGATGTCGAGCGGCCCTCTCCATGCCCGGACGAACGCGGCGACGCTGGACAGGTCGCCGAGGTCGACGGCGCCGACGATGACGTTGGGGTTGCCCGTGCCGGCGCGGATGCCGCCCGCCACGCGCTCACCTTCGGACGGGTTGCGGACGGCCAGCGTGACCGCGGCTCCCGCGGCGGCCAGTGCCCGCGCGGTCTCGACGCCGATGCCCGATGAGGCGCCGGTGACGATCGCGGTCTTGCCAGTCAGGTCGACACCGGCAAGGACGTCGGCGGACGTGGATTCGAACCCGAACGGCGTGGTGAAAAGCTCAGCCATCGCGGCCGCCCGCGGTGGCGATGGCGTCCTCGGCGTCGCGGGCGATGCGCTCGACGAGCGTTGCGGCACTGTGCTTTTCGGTGATGATGTCGACAGCTTCGCCCGCCCAGACCGGTAGGTAGTCGAGGTCGCGACGCCTGACCCCGTCGCGGTAGGCCGCCTTCGCCGCGTCGTTCATGTCGGTCTCGCGGCCCTGCCAGGCGTCGGTGACCGCGTTGCGCAGCGTGCGCGCCGGATACCGCGCGGGCCACGGCGAGTCGCGCACGACGTCGAGCGCGCGCCCGCGTGTGGTGTCGGCGGCGCCGGCGGCGACGATCGCGTCGGCTTCCTCCGGGCTGATCAACGCTTCGTGGGTGGCCTCGAACCGGGTGCCGATGACGGCACCCGCGGCGCCGAGGACGAGCGCGGCGGCCAACCCGCGGCCGTCGGCGATTCCGCCCGCGGCCAGCACCGGGACGGATCCTGCGATGTCGACGACGGCAGGCACGAACGGCAGTGTCGCGCGTCCGCCGCCGTGGCCACCGGCTTCGCAGCCCTGCGCCACTACGACGTCGGCTCCCACCTCCAGCGCACGATGAGCCTCCGCCAAGTCGGTGACCTGAACGATGAGCGGTAACCCGGCCGCGCGGACCGCCTCGCTGAACGGGGCGGGGTCGCCGAACGACAGCATGATCGCCGCGGGCGACTGCGCGACGGCCGCGTCGATCACCGCCGCGTCGATGGCCCACGACAAGAAGCCGATTCCCCACGGCTTGTGGGTGCCTGCCCGCGCGAGTTCGCACTGCCGCGTCAGCCACGTCGGGTCGCCGCTTCCGGCGCCGATCACGCCCAATCCACCGCCCTCGGAGACGGCTGCGGCCAGCGCGCCGCCGGCGACGCCGCCCATCGGTGCCAGCACGACGGGATGGGCGATACCGAACATCTCGGTCAATGCTGTGCGTAACGCCATGTCCTGCACTCTAGAAAGGAGGCCGTCAGCGCAGCCGCAGACCCCGCGGGGTGCGGGCGAAGCCGGCGTTTGTCAGCGCGGCGACCACGCCTGACTGGTCGCCCGCCGCGGCCGCGGCGAGTACCGGCTCGCCGTTGATCTTCTCGACGAGGAGGGACTGCACGCGGCCGGCGCTGACCAGATCAGCCAGGGCCCCCGCGGCCGCATGGTGGGCTTCGGCGTCTTCGGTGAAGGTGAGCAAGGTGCGCCCGCCGCGTTCGAGGAACCAGGCGAGTCCGCCGTCGACGAGCGCGACCAGCGCCCCGGCCTTGCGGCCGGGCCGGTGGGCGCCGTCGGGCCACGGAAGCGCCGCGCCGTAGGGGTTGGCGGGATCGGCGGCCGCCAGCACCACAGTCTGGTACTCCTTGCGCTCCGGTTCGACATTGTCGAGATATGACCGCAGCCGGTCGACCGTGGACGCGACCGCGAATTGTGCTCCGCCCAGCGACTCGACGAAGTACCCCCGCTGGCATCGGCCCGCATCCTCGAATGCCGTTAGCACCTTGTAGAGCATGGCAAAGCCACCGGGGATGCCCTCGCCGGCGACGGCGCCCTTGGTCAGCACTCCGTGGCGGTGCAGCAGCAGCTCGGCCTGAAAGTGCGCTCGCACCGTGGAATCCGGCTCGGCGGCCGGAAGTGCCGACCATCGTCCCGCGACGGTGGGATCGGCCGCGCGGGTCTGGGCATGGGCCACGCTGTAGCGGCTCAGCCGCGGCGGCCGCGAGCGTTGGCGGTGCGCCGGCCGACCCGATCTCCGACCCACGCCGCCGAGCAAGGCCCGCACCGGCGAGAACGTATCGCCGGTGACCCAGCCGGCCCAGATCAATTCCCACAGCGCCTGTTTGAACCGTTCGGACTCCCCGTCGGCGAGCTGACGGAAGAAGTACGCTCCGCCCCCGCCGAGGATCTCCATGATGGCCCGGTGGGTGTCGGTGAAATCGATCTCGGCGGGCTCTGCGAGTGTCAGTGCCGCGTTCTCGGCGGAGTGGAATGCGATCCAGCCGTCGCCATTGCCGATCGTGCCCGCGCCTGACCACGTCACCTCGCCGGAGGCGAGCAGTTCGTCGAGCATTGCCGGCTGGTAGTCGCGGATACGCGCGGAGAACACCAGCGGCTCGACCGCCGACGCGGGTATCGGCACGCCTGCCAGTTGGTCGATCACCGAGGCGAGGCTGTCGATGCCGCTGGCCCGCTCCGCTCCGACCTGCTGCCACGCCGGCAGGAACCGTGCGTATGCGGCGGTGCTCACGGGCTCCACCTGTGCCCGCAGCGCAGCCAGCGACCGTCGCCGGAGGATCTTCAGCACGCCCGCGTCACACCACTGGGCGCCGCTGTCGGCCTGATCGGTGAACTCGCCGCGAACCAGCTTGCCGTCGATAGCCATGCGGCCCAACACATCTGCGGCGACTCGCTGGCCGAGACCGAATCGGGCCGCCGCGTCGTGCGTGGTGAACGGGGCGCGGGTGCGCGCGTAGCGGCCCAGTAGTTCACCGAGGGGGTCGGCGACGCTTTGGGTGAAGATCGCGGGCACGCCGACCGGCACGGCGACGCCGACGCCGTCGCGCAGCAGGCCGATGTCCTCGATCGCCACCCACCACGTCTGCCCGGCGAACGACACAGTGAGCGCGCGCTTGGCTTCGCGTAGTCCCTCCAGCCAGCCGCCGACGTCCTCGGCGGTGCACCGGTCGGCGATCTCGGCCTCGGTAAGCGGACCCAATAGCCGCAGCAGGTCGGCGACACCCTCGGCGTCGCGAGCGGCGCGGTCGTCGCTGAGGTGCTGCAGCTGCGCTGCGGTGCTTGCGATCACCTGTGGGTCGAGCAGCTCGCGCAGCTCGACGCGGCCCAGCAGCTCGGCGAGCAGCATGCTGTCGAGCGACAACGCGGCGGCTCGGCGCTCGGCCAGCGGGCTGTCGCCCTCGTACATGAATGCGCCGACGTATCCGAACAGCAGCGAAGCCGCAAACGGCGACGGCGTCTGGGTCTCGACCTCGACCACCCGCAGCCGGCGCTGTGCGATCCGGTGCATGAGTTCGGTGAGGGTCGGCACGTCGTAGACGTCCTGCAGGCACTCCCTGACCGTCTCCAGAACGATCGGGAAGTCAGGGTATTTGCGGGCCACATCGAGCAATTGCGCCGCCCGCTGCCGCTGGTGCCACAGCGGCGACCGCTTGCCGGGATGGCGCCGCGGCAGTAACAGCGCGCGCGCCGAGCATTCGCGGAACCGGGACGCGAACAACGCTGAACCGCCCACCTCCGCGGTGACGACCGGCTCGATCTCGTCGGCGTCGAACACGAACAGGTCGGAGCCGGGCGGGGCATCCTCGGTGTCGGGCAGCCGCACGATGATGCCGTCGTCAGAGGCGGTCGGCTTCTCGTCGATGCCATAGCGCTCGCGCAGCCGTCGCGACACCGCCAGCGCCAGCGGGCCGTGTACCCGAAGGCCGTAGGGGGAGTGCAGAATCAGCCGCCAGTCGCCGAGCTCGTCGCGGAACCGCTCGACGACGAAGGTCGCGTCGGTCGGCACCGTGCCTGTGGCGTCGCGTTGGTCGTTGAGCAGCTGCCACAGATTGTCGGTGGCGTAGTCGTCGAAGCCCATTGCGGCGCAACGGCCCGCGAAGTCGTCGCGGCCCAGGCCAGCGAGTTCGCCGGTGAACGCGCCGATCGCCGCGCCAAGCTCGGCGGGCCTGCCCACCCCGTCGCCGCGCCAGAACGGTAGCCGCGCGGGTTGGCCCGGCGCCGGGATGACCAGCACCCGGTCGTGGGTGATCTCGGTGATTCGCCAGCTGGTCGCGCCCAGGGAGATGACGTCGCCGGGGCGTGACTCGTAGACCATCTCCTCATCGAGTTCGCCCACCCGCGAAGGTTTTTCGGAGTCCGCATTGGAGGCCAGGTAGACGGTGAACATGCCGCGGTCGGGGATCGCGCCGCCGGAGGTGACCGCCAGCCGCTGGGCACCCGGCCGCGCGGTGAGCGTGCCGGCGTCGCGGTCATACACCAGGCGGGGCCGCAACTCGGCGAATTCCGTTGACGGGTACTTGCCGGATAACAGGTCCAGCGTCGCTTCGAACGCGCTGCGCGGCAGCGTCGCGAACGGCGCGCTTCGCCGCACCGCCTGGAACCACAGATCGGCGTCTAGCGGTTCCAGCGCACATGCGGCCACCGTGTGCTGGGCCAGCACGTCGAGCGGGTTCGTCGGCACCCGCATCGTCTCGATCTCGCCGGACAGCATGCGCCGCACGGTCACCGCGCAGCCGATCAGGTCGGTGCGGTGCTTCGGGAACAGCACGCCCTGCGAGATCTCACCGACCTGATGGCCCGCGCGGCCGATGCGCTGCAGCCCGCTGGCCACCGACGGCGGCGTCTCGACCTGGATCACCAGGTCGACGGCCCCCATATCGATGCCCAATTCGAGGCTCGACGTGGCCACGACAGCCTTCAACCGCCCGCTCTTGAGGTCGTCTTCGACCTGTGCTCGCTGCTCCTTGCTGACTGAGCCGTGGTGGGCGCGGGCCAACAAGGTTGCGGCGCCCGATGCCAGGCCACTGCCCATAAGATGCGCAGGAGCGCCGCCGGCCACCTGCGGGTTGGGGCGGGTGTCGAGGCCGATGCCGAGACGCTCGGCATGAATCTCGTTCAGCCGCGATGTAAGTCGCTCGGCCAGCCGCCGGGAGTTGGCGAACACGATCGAGCTGCGGTGCGACTCGATCAGGTCGACGATGCGCTCCTCGACATCCGGCCAGATCGAGTTGTTCTCGAGGTTCGCCATGTCGGGAACCGGGACCTGCACCGACAGCTCGAACGTCTTGGCCGCGGGCGGCGCGACGATCCGGGTCGGGGCGTGGCCCGACAGGAATCGCGCCACCTCCTCGGGCGGCCGCACGGTTGCCGACAGCCCGATCCGCTGCGCAGGCTTTTCCAACAGTTGGTCGAGCCGCTCCAGGGAGAGTGCCAGGTGCGCGCCGCGCTTGGTCGCCGCGACGG
>LZSH01000016.1 GCA_001665255.1 Mycobacteriaceae bacterium 1482268.1
AAATGCAGATCCTTGACCAGGAACGAGGCCACGATCATTCGCACCCGGTTGTGCATCCAGCCGGTCTGCGCGAGCTGACGCATGCCTGCGTCGACGATCGGATAGCCCGTCTTACCGGCTTTCCACGCCTCGAACGCCTTCTTCGCGCCGGGCCCCTCATCGACCTGTATGGCGTCGAAGTTCCTGTTCCAGTTCCACCACGCGCTGTCGGGCCGGTCGTTGAGCACCGCGGCGTAGAAGTCGCGAAACGCCAGCTCGCGCAGGTACGCTTGCGCGCCTTTGCTCTGGTCGAGATCGGTCACCATGGTCCGCGGGTGGATGGTGCCGAATTTCAGGTGCGCCGACATCCGGCTGGTAGCGGACAAGTCGGGCCGGTTGCGTTCCTCGGCGTAAACCTCCAGATCGCCGCTGACGAATGCTTTCCACTGCCGCAACGCGGCCTGTTCGCCTGCGGGCAGGTCGAGTTTCGTTCCCGCGTCGGGGATTTCGACGCTGCCCTCGATGTCGGCTGCGTCGATCCAGTGCGCCGACGCCGGGCCGGACTTGGCCGGTGTGCGCCAGCCGTGTCTACGCCAGGCATCGAAGAACGGGCTGAACACTTTGTAGGGTTCGCCGCTGGCCTTGGTGACGCGGCCGGGGGAAACCAGGTACGGCGATCCGGATTCCTCGAACGGGATGTCACCCAGTGCTTTCCGGACGGCGTCGTCGCGTCTTCGGCCGAACGGTGTGAAGTCTGCTGAAACGTGAACAGCGGTGGCGCCGATGGATTTCGCCAGCGCCGGAATCCGGTTTTCCGGCCGGCCGCGCGTCACCATCAGGCGACCGTCGAGCGCGGCGCGCAGCTCGCGCAGCGCGTCATAGAGGTATTGCAGCCGCCGCGGTCCCGAGGACGCCTGCAGGCGTGGGTCGAGGACATAGCAGGCCAGCACGTCATCATCCGGCTCAGCGGCGTCCAGCAGTGCGGGCAAATCGTGCAGCCGCAGGTCTCGCCGGAACCACAGCACAGCGGGCATGCCATTGATGCTGCCCGGTTTTCCGGCTAAAGAAACTACGAAGGATTGCTGACGGAGAGGTGACCAATGGAGTTCTGGAGCGGCACGGCGTTCATGACGGCCTCGGACAGTCTGGCGATCGCGCCGATGCTCGACGAGGCCGGCTTCGACGGCATCGTGACGTCGGACCACATGATCTACCCGCGCGAGCTGTCGTCGCCGTATCCGGACTCACCGACCGGCAAGCCGGGGTGGCAACCGGATAACCCGTGGCCCGACGCGTGGGTGCTCACCGGCGCGATGGCCGCCGTGACGCGTCGGGTGAGGTTTGCGAACGCGGTCTACATCGCCCCGGCGCGACCGCTGCTGGAAGTGGCGAGGCTGGTCGCGACCGCATCTGACGTCTCTGGGGGCCGGGTGGCGCTGGCCGCGGGCGTCGGGTGGATGCGCGAGGAGTACGAGCTGATGGGTCAGGACTTCGCCAACCGCGGCAAGCGGCTGGACGAGATGATTCCCGCGCTGCGCGAGATGTGGAAGGGCGGCTGGGTGTCGTGGAACGGCACGTATTACCAGGTGCCCGAGATGATGATCGAACCTCATCCGCCTGCGCCGGTGCCAATCTTGTGCGGCGGTGAGTCCGACGCGGCGCTGCGGCGTGCGGCGCGACTGTGCGACGGCTGGGTCGGCTACGCCTACGGGTGGGACGACGCAGTCGGTTACGCCGAGCGGTTGAAAGCGCTGCGCCGCGAATACGGGCGTGAGGATGAGCCGTTCGACATCCTGCTCGCGCTCCTCGAGCCGCCGTCGGTCGACCTCTACCGCCGCGCCGAGGAAGCGGGCATCACGCAGGTGATGGTGCGGCCGTGGGGTGTTCCGGACCCCGCGCGCGACGGCGTCGAACAGTTCCGTGCTTCGATCGAGCGCTTCGCGACGGACATCATCGACAAGTTCAAGTAGCCGGCTGGCTCACCGGGTCGAATCTGAATACCGCCAATTGGCCTGCGAGGGCCTCGAATTCGTCAGCTGTGCCGTCTTGCACCAGCCCCGAGCGCTTCGCAAAGGCGACGCCGACGGGCACCTGAGCCGGGAACTCGCGCAACACCGGCCGCGACTCTTCGGTGCCGAGCTCGACGATCCTCACCTGACGCGACCGCCGGCCCCGGGTGAGGGTGCCCGAGCCTGCGGCCCGCGCGTTGGCGGCCCAGTCGGAGCCGGGGTATCCCGCGACGGTGTAGAGGTCGCCGCGGTAGGTGAATGGCGTCATCGGCGTGCTGCGGGGCACGCCGGACTTTCTGCCGGGCACCGTCAGGATCATCGCAGGGCCGGTCGGAATACCCAGTCGCTGCAGCGCTTTGACGAACTTGTTCATGGGCTTGAGGTAGCGCGGCGGTCGTAGGTTCGACATGTGTTGTCTCCCTTGTCAATTGAAGAGATGGCAGCTCGCGGCGACGACGTCGCCGAACGTCTGGGCCGGGCGGCCCAGGATCTTGTCGACTTCATGGGTGACGAGCGCGGGCTTGTCCACCGTCGCCTCGAGCAGGCCCATGTATGCGTCGGCGAATTCGGTCGGAAATCCCAACGCGACGAAACGCTCACGGACGAGGTCGGGCGCGACCTCCTGATAGCGCAGCGGGCGACAGAGGACGTCACCGATGACGCCGCACAGTTCGGCATTGGTCAGAGCCTGCGGGCCGGTCAGCGGAACCTTCTGGCCCAGTAGGTCGTCGGTGAGGAAGGCCTGCGCCGCCACCGCCGAGATGTCGGCATCGGCGATCGGGGCTGTCGACGCCTGCGCGTAGGGCCCGCTGACCACATCGCCCGCGCTGATCTGCGGCGCCCACATGCCCAGGAAATTGGAGACGAACACCGTCGGCCGCAGGCTCACCCATTCCAGACCCGAGTCGATGGCGAACTGCTCGACTTCCTTGTTGCGATCGCCACGAACCCGTGACGGCTGCCGCGCGAAGTCGTCATCGGCGTTGATCGCCGACAGTGCGACGAGCCGGGTGACGCCGCTGCGGTAAGCGAGATCGACCACCGACGCGAGCTCGTCGCCGAGCGCGCGGGAATTGAGGAATATCGCGGACGCTCCGTGAATGCCTGCGGCCGCTGAGCCGACAACGTCGACCCCGGCTGGAAGCTGCGCGCTGCCGGGATGACGACTGACGGCTCGGACGCGGACGCCGGCTTCGACCAGAAGATTCACCAGAGGGCGGCCGACGTTGCCGGTTGCGCCGGTGACGAGAATTGTTTTCATGCAACCAAGGACGGCGCGATGCCCGGAAAAGTTACGCGCTGTCGGTGTAACTTTTCGCCCCGCTGTTCCGTCCTAGTGTCATGAGCGGGTCTGGAACGATCGATGCGGCATGGCGTAGCCATCGGCCGTATCTGGTGAATCTCGCCTATCAGATGCTCGGTGATGTGGGCGAGGCCGAAGACGTCGCTCAGGAGGCGTTTCTGCGGCTGTCCCGCACGGAGATTGGCGAGATCGACGATGTTCGTGGCTGGCTCACCGTGGTTGCCGGGCGGCTGTGCCTCGACCAGTTGCGGTCGGCGCGCATGCGGCGTGAAAAGCCGGAAGACATGGAGTCGGTGGGCTCCCTGCCGTCCGAAGAACCCGACCCCGCCGATCGCGTGACGCTCGATGACGAGGTGCGCCAAGCGATGTTGGAGGTTCTGCGGCGGCTGTCGCCGGGGGAGCGCGTGTCGTTCGTGCTGCACGACGTATTCGGATTGCCGTTCGACGAGATCGCCGAGATGGTCGGCAGACCCGTCGGGACCTGTCGTCAGCTCGCGCGGCGGGCGCGGACGAAGTTCCGCGGCGACGCGCCGCAACCCGCCGACATCGCCGACGCCGAACATCAGCTCGTCACCGAGAAATTCATCACCGCGTGTGCCAACGGTGATCTCGAGGCGTTGAGGTCCGTGCTCGATCCCACGGTATGGGGAGTGGGCACGATTCTCGGGGCTGCGGCGCCACCGCCGCAGGTCAACCACGGGCCGGACGAGGTGGGTCGCAACCTGCTTCTCTATCTCGGCGGCGGCGCAACGCTGGTCAGCGGACCGGTGAGCGAACCGGTGCTCCTGGCCTTCACCGGGCATCGGCTGTTCGCCGTCATTGTGCTCACCATCCGCGACAACCTGATTCTCAAGATCGAGGCGACAGTCGACCCGTCGGCAGCCACCCGACCCCCGGGGAGCGGCACAATAAAGCGGTGAGCAACAAGCTGCGGGTGCTGATCCTCGGCAGCACCGGATCGATCGGGACCCAGGCGCTCGACGTCATCGCGGCCAATCCCGACCGCTTCGAGGTCGTGGGGCTGGCCGCAGGCGGCGGCAACCCCGACCTGCTGGCCCGCCAGCGGTCCGAGACCGGTGTCACCAATATCGCCGTCGCCGATGCTGACGCGGCGGCCAAGGTCGGCGAGGTCGCCTACGCAGGCCCGGACGCAGCCACTGCGCTGGTCGAGAACACCGAGGCCGATGTGGTGCTCAATGCGTTGGTCGGGGCCCTGGGCCTGCAGCCGACCCTGGCCGCACTGGCCAGCGGGGCGCGGCTGGCGCTGGCCAACAAGGAATCGCTGATCGCCGGCGGACCGCTGGTGCTCAAGGCCGCGAAACCGGGTCAGATCGTGCCCGTCGATTCCGAGCATTCGGCCATCGCCCAGTGCCTGCGGGCCGGCACACCCGACGAAGTGGCCAAAATCGTGCTGACCGCGTCGGGTGGCCCGTTCCGCGGCTGGACGGCCGAGCGCCTCGAGGCCGTCACTCCCGAGCAGGCTGGCGCGCATCCGACCTGGTCAATGGGTCCGATGAACACCCTGAACTCGGCCTCGCTGGTGAACAAGGGCCTGGAGCTGATCGAAACCCATCTGCTGTTCGGCGTCCCCTATGAGCGCATCGAGGTGGTGGTGCATCCGCAGTCGATCGTGCACTCGATGGTGACGTTCAGCGACGGCTCGACGATCGCCCAGGCCAGCCCTCCCGATATGAAGCTGCCGATCGCACTGGCGCTCGGCTGGCCGTCGCGGGTGCCCGAGGCCGCGCTGGCTTGCGATTTCAGCACGGCTTCTAGCTGGGATTTCGAGCCGCTCGACGCGTCGGTGTTCCCGGCCGTCGAGTTGGCTCGCGAGGCAGGCGAGCGGGGTGGCTGCCTGACCGCGGTCTACAACGCCGCCAACGAGGAGGCCGCTGCCGCGTTCCTCGACGGGCAGATCCGGTTCCCGGCGATCGTGCGCACCATCGCCGACGTGCTGCACGCCTCAGACCAGTGGGCCGCCGAACCCGCTACCGTGGAAGAGGTACTTGACGCGCAACGCTGGGCCCGGGACAGGGCAAGGGGCGCGGTTTCTCGGGAGGTTGTCGCCACAAAATGATGTGGGTCATCGGTGTCGCGCTGTTCGCGCTGGCCATCCTGGTGTCGGTGGCGCTGCACGAGTGCGGCCACATGTGGGTGGCGCGGGCCACGGGCATGAAGGTGCGCCGCTACTTCGTCGGCTTTGGCCCGACGCTGTGGTCGACGCGGCGACCCAACAAGCTCGGCTACACGGAATACGGCGTCAAGGCGATTCCGCTCGGGGGATTCTGCGACATCGCCGGCATGACGTCGATCGACGAGATCGCGCCGGAAGACCGCCCGTACGCGATGTACAAGCAGAAGACGTGGAAGCGCGCGGCCGTGCTGTTCGCCGGCCCCGGCATGAACTTCGTCGTCGGCCTAGTCATCCTCTACGGCATCGCACTGCACTGGGGCCTACCCAACCTTACCCCGCAGCCCGCCGCCTACGTCAGCGAAACCGCTTGTGTCGCACCGGCTCTCAGCAAGGACAAATACGCCGAGTGCACAGGTGCGGGACCCGCAGCCGCTGCGGGAATCAAACAGGGCGACGTCATCGTCAAGGTCGGCAGCACCGACGTGCACAACCCCGACGAGATGGTCGAGGCGGTCCGCGAAGCCGGCGGCCCCACCCCGTTCGTCATCGAACGCGACGGTAAGCAGATCACCACGGTCGTCAACGTCGTCGAAACCCAGCGTTTCACCTCGGACACCGCCACGGCACCGTCGACCGTCGGCGCGATCGGGGTCTCCGCCGCCGAGCTAGGACCCGTCAAGTACACGCAGTACAACCCCGTCACCGCGATCCCGGGCACGGTCGCGTTCACCGGTGACCTGGCCGTCGAACTGGGCAAGTCGCTGGCGAAGATCCCGACCAAGGTCGGCGCGCTGGTGCACTCCATCGGCGGCGGCGAGCGCGACCCGGAGACGCCGATCAGCGTCGTCGGCGCATCGATTATCGGCGGCGATGCCTTCGAGCGTGGGCTCTACCTCGCGTTCTGGTTCTTCCTCGCCCAGCTGAACTTCGTGCTCGGCGCGGTCAACCTGGTACCGCTTCTGCCGTTCGACGGCGGCCATATCGCGGTGGCCTGGTTCGAGAAAGTCCGCAACATGATCCGCAATGCCCGCGGCATGGCTGCCGCGGCGCCGGTGAACTACCTCAAGCTCATGCCCGCGACCTACGTGATTCTGGTCTTCGTCGTCGGTTACATGGCGCTGACTGTCACCGCCGACTTCGTCAACCCGATTCACCCGTTCCAATAGGAGACATCATGTCCGTCGGCTTAGGGATGCCGGCACCGCCGGCGCCGGTGTTGGCGCCCCGGCGAAAGACCCGCCAGCTCATGGTCGGCAACGTCGGCGTCGGCAGCGAGCACCCGATCGCGGTGCAGTCGATGTGTACGACCAAGACCCACGACGTCAACAGCACACTGCAGCAGATCGCTGAATTGACCGCATCCGGATGCGACATCGTCCGGGTGGCGTGCCCGCGACAGGAGGATGCCGACGCGCTCCCGGAGATCGCCAAGCACAGCCAGATCCCGGTGATCGCCGACATCCACTTCCAGCCCAAGTACATCTTCGCCGCGATCGACGCCGGGTGCGCGGCCGTGCGCGTCAACCCCGGCAACATCAAGGAGTTCGACGGCCGGGTCGCCGAAGTCGCCAAGGCGGCAGGGGCCGCGGGCATCCCGATCCGCATCGGGGTCAACGCCGGCTCGCTCGACAAGCGCTTCATGGAGAAGTACGGCAAGGCCACGCCGGAGGCACTCGTCGAGTCCGCACTGTGGGAGGCGTCGCTGTTCGAGGAGCACGGCTTCGGCGACATCAAGATCAGCGTCAAGCACAACGACCCCGTCGTCATGGTCGCCGCCTACGAACAGCTTGCGGCGCAATGCGATTACCCGTTGCACCTCGGCGTGACCGAGGCGGGTCCGGCATTCCAGGGCACGATCAAGTCGGCCGTCGCGTTCGGCGCGCTGCTGTCGCGCGGGATCGGCGACACGATCCGCGTGTCCCTGTCGGCGCCGCCCATCGAAGAGGTGAAGGTCGGCAACCAGATACTCGAGTCGCTCAACCTGCGGCCGCGTTCGCTCGAGATCGTGTCGTGCCCGTCATGCGGGCGCGCCCAGGTCGACGTGTACACGCTGGCCAACGAAGTCAGCGCGGGCCTCGAAGGCATGGAGGTTCCGCTGCGTGTCGCCGTGATGGGCTGCGTCGTCAACGGCCCCGGCGAGGCACGCGAGGCCGACCTCGGCGTCGCATCCGGCAACGGCAAGGGCCAGATCTTCGTCAAAGGCGAAGTCATCAAGACCGTCCCGGAACACCAGATCGTGGAAACTCTGATCGAAGAGGCCATGCGGATCGCCAGCGAAAAAGATTCTGAGTCCGGTCCGAATGATGCCAGCGGTTCGCCGGTCGTCACCGTAAGCTGAACATGACCCTGTGACCGGGGTCATGAAGCCCTGAGGCCGCAGAAAGAGTTTCGATGTCGGCTCCGCCGCTATTCCGGTTCATCGACGAGCGACGGGTCTCCGTGGTGCGCGACGCCGGTGCGGTGCGGCAGGTGCTCGACGCCGACCCGGTCGGCAGCTGCATGGTGGCGTCCCGGGTCGCCGAGCACGGCGTCTCTCCCAGCGCCATCGGCGGCGAACTATGGTCGCGAGGCAAACCCACCGAATCGCTCTGCTATGCGGGCGCCAACCTGATTCCGTTGCTGGGGGAGTCGAACGATCTGCACGCGTTCGCCGACAAGGCCCTCAGCGGCGCGCGGCGGTGCTCGTCGCTCGTCGGGCGCGCCGAACTGGTCCTGCCGATGTGGCGCCGCCTCGAACGCACCTGGGGCCCCGCCCGCGATGTACGTGACTGTCAACCGCTGATGGCGCTGGCGAGCGCACCTCAGTGCGCGATCGATCCTGCCGTGCGACCGGTCCGGATGGATGAGCTCGACGCCTACCTGGTGGCCGCCGTCGACATGTTCATCGGCGAAGTGGGCATCGATCCCCGCGTTGGCGACGGCGGCCGCGGCTACCGGCGGCGGGTCGCCGGTCTGATTGCCGCAGGACGGGCGTGGGCGCGGTTCGATGGCGGCCGGGTGGTGTTCAAGGCAGAGGTCGGATCGCAATCGCCGGCCGTCGGCCAGATACAGGGCGTCTGGGTGCATCCCGACCGGCGTGGGCGCGGCCTCGGCACCGCGGGCACCGCCACGCTCGCCGCCGCGGTGGTGCGCAGCGGGCGCGTCGCCAGCCTGTACGTCAACGACTTCAACACCGTGGCCCGCGCGACCTACGACCGGATCGGTTTCGCTGAAGTAGGTACTTTCGCCACCGTCTTGCTCGACTGAGCCGACGGCCCGGGGAGGCCGGTTAGGCTTCACGCCATGACCGACGACGCGCAGAAGGCCGAACGCAGAGAGATCGCCGACGCGCTGGTGCGCGCGCTCGAGCGCCGCCACGAACTGCTCGACGTGATCGTGGAGTCTGAGGATTACGACGCTGCTGTGGAGGCGATCGCCGCCATGCTCGGCACCTCGCCCGCCGCCGGCGAAGCGGTGCTGCGGCTGTCGTTCGACCGGCTGACCAAGGTGTCGCGACGACGGATTCGCGACGAGCTCGAGGACCTCAACCACGAGCTGAGCTTCACGGTCGGCGAGCGGCAGCCCGCGCCTGGCGAGACCCTGATGCTGCGCCCGTTCTCGCCGGACGAAGACCGCGACATCTTCGCGGCCCGCACCGATGATGTCGGCGCAGCAGGTGACGGCTCGGGTGGGCCCGCGGGTGATCTGGACGACGAGATCCGCGCCGCCGTCAGCCGGGTGTACGCCGAGGAGGCCGTGTGGCTGGTGGCGATCGACGGCGCCGAGAAGGTGGGCATGGTGTTCGGCGAGCTGGCCAACGGGGAGGTGAACGTACGCATCTGGATCCGCCCGGCATTCCGCAAACAGGGCTACGGCACTGCTGCACTGCGGAAGTCGCGCTCGGAGATGGCGGCGTACTTCCCAGCGGTGCCGCTGGTGGTGCGCGCGCCTGCGGCGGGCTGACTTTTTGGCTCCCTTTCTTGCGCCGAGATCGACGTTTTGGCGCGTCGCTCTCGTACTTTTCCGCCCATTTGTCGGTTTGGGCGTAGAGCGCGCCTCCGCCACATTGAGGTCTCGGCTTCTTAACATTTGACCCAATGGCCACATTGCTCACATCCGTCACCCGTCTGGCGAGCCTGCTGGCGATCGCGGTGGCATCCGCGTCCCTCAACGCCTGCACACCGAAACCCAATGGACCCGAGCCCGCTGCCGAGAAGTTCTTCGCAGCGCTGGGCCATGGCGACACCGGCGGCGCCTCACAACTGACCGACCGTCCGGAAGACGCGCGAGCCGCACTCAATGAGGCGTGGGCGGGGCTGCAGGCCAGCTCCCTGGATGCGCAGGTGCTGGGCTCGAAGTTCACCGAGGACACCGGCACGGTGGCCTATCGCTACACCTGGCACCTGCCGAAGAACCGCACCTGGACCTACGACGGCCAGCTCAGCATGGTGCGCGACGAAGGCGATTGGCAAGTGCGGTGGACCGCCACCGGCCTGCACCCGAAACTCGGTGAGCACCAGACGTTTGCGTTGCGCGCTGATCCACCACGGCGCGCGTCGGTCAACGAGCGCAGCGGCACCGAAGTGCTGGTGCCCGGCTACCTGTACCACTTCGCGCTGGACGCCAAGAAAGCCGGCGCGCAATTGATCACCACCGCGAAGGCGATCGTCGATGCGCTGCGGCCCTTCGACAACACCTTGGATCCGCAGCGGCTGGCGGAGGAGGCGAGTTCGTCGCCAGGGCCGCTGAGCCTGATCACACTTCGCCAGTCCGACCACGATCAGGTGGCAGGCGCACTCGGCGAACGCCCCGGTCTCGTCATCACTCCCCAGGCCGAATTGCTGCCCACGGACGAGCATTTCGCACCCGCGATCATCAGCGAGGTGAAGAAGTCGGTGGTCGACGACCTCGATGGCCAGCCCGGCTGGCGCGTGGTCAGCGTCAACCAGAACGGCGTGGACGTAGCCGTGCTCAACGAGGTGCCCAGTGCACCCGCGCCGTCGATCACCATCAGCCTGGACCGCGCCGTCCAGGACGCCGCGCAAAACGCCGTCGACGGCGTCGGGGGCAAGAAGGCGATGATCGTGGCGATCAAGCCGTCGACCGGTGAGATCCTGGCCGTCGCACAGAATTCCGCCGCCGACGCCGACGGACCGGCCGCAACGACGGGGCTCTATCCGCCGGGCTCGACGTTCAAGATCGTCACCGCCGGCGCGGCCATCGAACGCGATATGGCCACGCCCAACACCCTTCTCGGCTGCCCGGGCACGCTCGACATCGGTCAGCGGACCATCCCGAACTACGGCGGATTCGATCTCGGAACGGTCCCGATGTCGCGGGCCTTCGCGAGTTCATGCAACACCACCTTCGCCGAGCTGGCCAGCCACCTGCCGCCGCGAGGCCTGACCCAGGCCGCCGCGCAGTACGGCATTGGCCCGGACTACCAGATCCAGGGCATCCCAACGGTTTCCGGCTCGGTGCCACCGACAGTGAACCTCGCCGAGCGCACCGAGGACGGATTCGGGCAGGGCAAGGTGTTGGTCAGTCCGTTCGGGATGGCAATGGCCGCGGCCACGGTGGCGGCGGGCAAAACGCCTGTGCCTCAACTGATCGATGGTAGGCAGACGACGATCACCGGCGACCGCACCGAAATCACCGCCAAGATGCTGGACGGCCTACGGCCGATGATGCAGCTCGTGGTCACCAACGGCACCGCCAAGGATCTCAACGGCGTCGGCGACGTGCGTGGCAAAACCGGTGAGGCCGAGTTCAACGGCGGGTCGCATTCGTGGTTCGCCGGCTACCGTGGCGATATGGCGTTCGCCGCGCTCATCGTCGGCGGTGGCAGCTCGGAGTACGCGGTGCGCATGCTGCGCTGGATGCTGGAGAGCTTGCCGCCGGACTACCTGGCCTGAGCGGTATCGGCGCGGCGGGCCGCTTCCTGCGCGAGCTGCACACGCGACGTGAGGCCGAGCTTCGTGTAGACGCGCGTGAGGTGAGACTGCACCGTCCGCGGTGAGACGAAAAGCCGTGCGGCGATGTCCTTGTTGCCGAGCCCCTCACTGACCAGCCGCACGACGTCCAGCTCGGACGGCGTCAGTGAGGCCCAACCGCTGGACGGTCGCTTGCGTTCACCACGACCGCGCTGCGCGTAGGCGATCGCCTCGGTCGTCGACAGCGCGGCCCCCTCGGCCCACGCTGACTGGAAGTCATTTTCGCCCAACGCATTCCGGCACTCGGCCAGCGCCGTTTCGTACTCTGCTTGGTAGATCTTGAATCGGACCTCGCCGGTGCGACGGCGGATACCGTCTGCCGCACCGAATAGCCGGGCCGCTTCCCGGTGGTTGCCGGCGTCGGTGGCCAGGCTCGCCAGGATCTCGAGGGCCTCCGCGACCCCCTGTAACGCGCCGACGGCCGCACCGCCTGCCAGGGCATCGTGCGCGTCACGCTCGGCCTGCTCTGTGTCACCTTCCAGAATCCCCATGCGACACCGCGTCCTGAGGGCCGCTGCCCGATACCAACCGTTGGTTCCCGCGATGGCGTCGTCGGCAAACCCCTTCGCGCTGGTCAGATCGCCCCGCGCCAAGGCGGAGCCGGCGAGGTACGCCATTTGAAGGGCCGCCAACTCGGGGAAGTTCTTAAAACGCGACCACGCCTCCGTCTCGGCTTCCGCTGCAGCGGCGATGTCGCCAGCGGCAAGGTATGCCACCATCGCAGCGCAGTAGCCGTTGCCAACGTATAGGTCCCCAATCTCCGTCGCCGAGGATATGGCCTCGTTCGCGACCGCAATGGCGGCACTCGCGTCTCCCCTGTACGCCAGAACGTGCGGCAGCATGAACAACAAGGTGACCCGCAACATCGAGTCGTGGTCGGCCTCGGCTTCCTCGAGAAGCTGATGTAGAAGATCGGTTGCCGGAGCGAGCTTGCCTTGGAAGCACAGTGCGCCCGCGAGCCGCCATCGGCATTGTCGCGATCCGAAGCGGTCACCAATGGCATCGGAAATGTCGCGTCCTTCTTGGGCCGTCGGGATGAGCCCCTTGGCGTCACCCGCGCTGAAGGCTGCCTGCGCTTGTTGGCACAGTATCTGGCTCAACCGCCATTGGTCGCCCAGCTGCCGGGCGAGCCCGTTGGCTTCGGCGAGGTAGCGCTCCGCTGCCGCTGAGTCGTAGACGGTTGCGCCGCCGCAGGCGATCAGGGACCGGACCAGCAGGCCCGGATCGTCGAGTTCGCGTGCGATGGTGAGGGCCTGCTGCGCGTCGTCCACGTGGTAGCTACCGACCCACTCACCGAGGACAGCCTTATCCGCAAGTCCTTTGGCTCGCACGGCGGGCGCTGCGCCTGCGAACCTCTTGTCGTTCAAGACCACGTGTAGCCACGCAATGCCTTCCTGAATTCTGCCGCGGGACAACCACAATGGCTGCAGTGATGATGCCAACTC
>LZSH01000017.1 GCA_001665255.1 Mycobacteriaceae bacterium 1482268.1
TGCGTGCGCATCGACCCGACGTCGGGGTGATGGACCTGCGGATGAAACGTGTCGACGGCATCGAAGCGACGGCTCTGCTCGCAGAGCACGACGGCCCACCTGTCCTGGCGCTGACCACATTCAACGATGACGAATTGCTGTCCGGAGTACTACGCGCCGGAGCGGCCGGGTTCGTCTTGAAGGATTCCTCGGCAGAAGAACTCATCAGAGCCGTCGCTTCGATGCCGTCGACACGTTTCATCCGCAGGTCCATCACCACGACGTCGGGTCGATGCGCACGCACCGCATCGACCACTTCGTCGCCATCGGAACACTCACCCACAATGATGAATCCGTCTTTGCGGCGCAGGATCCGGCGCAGTCCGGACCGCACCAAGTCCTGGTCGTCGACGAGGAGCACGGTGATGTCATGTGCCGCGGTGGTCATGAGATGACCAGGCGGCGTTTGGCGTTGGAGCCGACGAGCGGGATTCTCACATGTACCAGCCAACCGTCATCGTTCGGGCCGACTTCGATTGTTCCACCGAGTAATCCCACGCGTTGCCGCATGCCGCGGACTCCTCGGCCTTCCATCGCGGTCGTCACGGCCCTGGCAGAGTGGGTCCGATTGACGACAGTCAAGTCCACCGACCCGCACGAAGTCGCCAGGCGCACCGCGGATTGCGAATCCGGGGCGTGCTTGGCGATGTTGGCCAGCGACTCCTGAACTATGCGGTAAAGCGCCAGTCCGACTGCGGCTGACACCCGACCGAACGAACCCCGGTCCGGGTGGTAGACGACCGGCAGGCCGGCACCACGGAAGTCGTCGATGAGACTGGCGATGTCGTCGACGCCGGGTTCTGGAGCGATCTTCATCGGAGAACAGTCGAGCAGTCCAACAGTAGTGCGGATGTCGCCCATCGCCTGGCGGCCCAATCGCTCGGCTTGTTCGAGCGCCTCGATCGCCTCGTCGATGTCACGATCGTGCTGCAACCCGCGGCGGGCACCGGTGATGTGCAACAAGGTCACACTCAAGGAGTGCGCGATGACATCGTGCACCTCCCGAGCAATTCGTCGACGCTCGTCGGCAGCCGCATGCTCTGCCAGCGCCTCCTGCGCCTGCTGTTGCCTGAGCATCAGCTGCTGTTGCGTGTGCATCAGATAGCCCACCAGCCAACCGATTCCGACGACGCTCAGATACAAGCCCACCGCGTCCAACCGGTGAGTCAGCGCTGCCGCGATCAGCACGGCACAAGCCGACAAGGCCGCCAGGGATCCACCGAGCCACGAAGTCAGCGACCCGACGACTCCGACCGTCATCACAAGCAGCAGCGGGGCGAAATCCGCCTCGACCGGTGTCGAAGTGGCGAACAGCAGCACCGTGGCCGAAGCAGTTCCGCACAGCCACATGATTCGCGGATCGAATTTGATGCCTGCGACGAAGAACAAAACAAGGGGGCCGACCGCGAGCGCAAACGCAGCCAGTGACACGGGCAAGTCCGCGGCCGGGCGCTGCAACACCGCGATGATTCCGGTCGCGAGCAAGGTGGCGTCGGTGGTCCACACGAACGACCAGTTGTAACCGAGCGGAATCAGCTCGGCGCGTCTTCGGACCCGCTCGTGCAAGAAGCGCGCCGTTGCACCCAGCATCGTGTCATCGTAGTGGCCTTCGCCAGCCGAATACATCCTGCTGAGGTCCGACACGGCGCTCCTACCAGAGTCGGACCCGACGCCTGCGCGTGAGACCGCGACCGCGGTCGGTCGCCAATCATGTAAAGGAAGATTCGGGCGCTCGCCACCCCAGACGAGCCAGCGATCAGCAGCCCGGGGTAGGGGTCGCTGAGCCCGTCGTGGCCGATTAGCAACTCCGCCCCGGCCCAAGATAAGTTAATGAATATTCTGCAAATTATTGACGTATCACCTGGACAGTCATACCGTGTCTGGGCGGTGAGACCTTTGTCGCCTCGAGCCGGCCTGCGGCAGGGGGCGCCCAGTCGGGGAGGAAGAATGATGCCACATGCCAGCCGGCGTCAGCCTTCCATATGCGAATGGCGATTCCATCGCGGGTGGGTGAAGGACGTCGCCCAGTGAGCAGTCGCGGTTGGCGGTTGCACGGTCACCGACGCGAACTCGGCCAGGCGTCATACGGGCGGCAATGAGTAAATCAGAAATCGTTCCGCAGGACAGTGTCAGCTCGCCCGGTCCGTCGCATCCCGATCTGTCGCACGAGAACGTCGATGCGGTGGTGCAGTGGGGTTCGGGCTACCTCAGGCGCCACCCCCTCACGGCGCTGTCGACCGTCGGAGACCAGTTCATCCTGGGGGTCCGGGTCGTCCAGTACTTTTTCATCGACCTGCTGTCCGCTCGATTTCAATGGGGCGAGTTCGTCCGCCAGGGCGCCTTCATGGCGGGGACGTCGGTGGTCCCCACCGTCCTGGTGGCGCTGCCGATCGGTGTCACCCTCTCAATCCAGTTCGCCCTCCTTGCCGGTCAGGTGGGCGCCACCTCCCTCGCGGGAGCGGCCAGCGGCCTGGCGGTCATCAGACAGGGCGCGTCGCTGGTCGCTGCCGTCCTCATGGCCGCGGCCGTCGGATCTGCTATCACCGCCGATCTGGGTTCGCGCACCATGCGCGAAGAGATCGATGCGATGCAGGTGATGGGTGTGTCGGTGATCAGGCGCCTGGTGGTGCCTCGGTTCGCCGCGGCGATCATGATCGGTGTCGCGCTGACCGGCGTGGTGTGCTTCGTCGGTTTCCTGGCCAGCTATCTGTTCAACGTCTACTTCCAACATGGTGCGCCCGGCAGCTTCGTCGCCACCTTCGCCTCCTTCGCCACCACCGGCGACATGATCCTGGCACTGGTGAAAGCCGTGATCTTCGGCGCGATCGTCGCCGTGGTGTCGTGCCAGAAGGGCTTGGACACCCGCGGTGGCCCCACGGGTGTCGCCAACTCGGTCAACGCCGCGGTCGTCGAATCCATCCTGGTTCTGATGATCGTCAACGTCGTCATCAGCCAGCTGTACGCGATGCTCGTCCCGAGGACGGGTCTGTAAAGAGATGACGGCATCGACGTATTCTCCACTGGCACTTCCCTTTCGCCGCGTTTATCGCCGTACGCTGACACCGATCGTCCGCCTCGGGCACATGCTCGTGTTCTTTGTGCGCGCGTTGGTTGCGGTGCCGGTGGCACTGCGTCACTATCGCGGCGAGTTCGCTCGGTTGCTGTCCGACATCGCGTGGGGCAACGGATCCATCGTCGTCGGTGGCGGCACCGCCGGCGTTGCATTGGTCCTGGGACTGACGGTGGGCGCGCTGGTCGGCATCGAAGGCTACAACTTCCTCGACCTGCTGGGTTTGGGGCCGGCCACCGGCATCATCTCCTCGTTGGTCAACACCCGCGAGCTGGCACCGATCGCGGCGTCGCTTGCCTTCGCCACGCAGGGCGGCTGCCGTTTCACCGCTCAGTTGGGGGCGATGCGTATCGCCGAAGAGATCGACGCGCTCGACTCGTTGGCGATCAGGCCCATCCCCTATCTGGTTACCACGCGACTGCTCGCCTCCACGGTGGCGGCCATCCCCCTGTATGCGCTGTGCCTGGCGACCAGTTATTTGGCGACTCAGGCCGTCGTGCAGGTGGTCAGTGGTGGTTCGGCCGGTGCGTACCTGCACTACTTCACCCTGATGTTGTCGGGCAAAGACATCGTCTTCTCGTTGCTCAAGGCAGTGGTGTTCGTCTGGATCGCCTCGACGGTGCAGTGTTACTACGGCTTTTATGCCAGCGGCGGCCCCGAGGGCGTCGGAGTGGCTGCGGGGCACGGCATGCGTGCCAGCATCACTGTCGTCATCGTCGTCAACATGTTGCTGACGATGGCGCTGTGGAGCGTTGACGCCGGCGCACGGTTCGGTGGCTGATGCCGAACTCCTTCGACATTGACGGGCGTGGACCTACCGAACGCCAGCTGCTGGGCTATGGCGTTGTTCTTCTCACCGTGGCGGCGTTGGTGGCCGGTGTGCTGTTGGTCAAGTCCACGGGCAGGCTCAACGACTACGTCCGCGTTGTCGCCGACCTTCTCAATGTCGGCGACGGATTGCCCGAGAAGTCCGACGTCAAGTACCACGGTGTGCTCGTCGGTTCGGTCACCAGCGTCATACCGGCGGCCAACGGAAATCCCAACTACGTCCATATCGATCTCAAATCCGAGTACGCCCCGTCGATTCCGGCCACGGTGACCGCCCGGGTCGTACCCAGCAATGTGTTCGCGGTATCTTCCGTGCAATTGGTGGAGCGCGGCGCCGCACAACCGATCCGCGCCGGCGCACACATCCGCGAGGACGATCAACTACCCACGGTGCTGTTTCAAACCACGATCAGCAAGCTGCGCGACATTCTGGCTGCAACCGGACGCGGTCGGGAAGACAGAACGGTAGGTATTCTGGCGGCGGTCAACGCGGCCACCGAGAACCGCCGGGTCAAATTGCTCACCGGCGGCGCCCAGCTGAATCGCCTACTGGATCAACTCAATTCGATCGTCGCCACCGACACTGGTCCGTCCACCGTCTCCGCGCTCATCGACGCCACACACGGGTTGGCCGACGTGGCCCCCGATCTCCTCAACTCGCTGCACCAAGCGGTACAGCCCATGCAAGTCCTCACCGACCGACGTGCGCAGCTGACGAACCTGGTCACCGGTGGCTCACATACAATGCGCACGACCCACGATGCTGTCGCCAACCACGTCGAGCGGCTGATCGGGATAACCACTGAGCTGACTCCCGTCCTCGGCGAGTTGGCGCAAAGCTCCAACAAATGGGTGCCGGCCTTCACCAAACTCGACGCGCTGTCCGACAAGTTCTTCGACGAAGTCTGGATTCCTGAAGTGGACACCCCCAACATGCGGGTCAATTTGTCGCTCACCCCGAGCTACATGTACACCCGTGCCGACTGCCCCCATTACGGGGAACTCAAGGGCCCAAGTTGCTACACGGCACCGGAAATCCAGGTGCGGCCTGATCTTCCCGAGGTTCTGCTGCCGCAGAACTACCAGCCTCCGAAGAATCTCGCGCCGCCACCGGGGACAGTGCTCGGGGCCGACGGGAATCTCGTCGCGGTCGGGCCGCCACTGGTCAATCCGAATCCCAATCTGGCAGACCCCAATCCGCCTGTTCCCCCGTGGCTTTCGCCGGCGCCGCCGGTACCGGGCACCGCCAACCCGGCCGATGCGCCGCCCGCTGCTGGTGAGCCGCCTTCTCAACTTGGGCCGCCTTCTCCGGCTGGGCCGCCGCTGCCCGCTGAAGCGGCCCCGGCGTCCTTCGGCGGAAATGTTGGACCCGTCGGTAGCGCACAGGAACGCGCGGTGATGGGCCTCATCACCGGCAGCCACCCAACCACTGCGACACAGCTGCTGTTGGGCCCGGTTGCCCGTGGTACAGCCGTCACGCTCGGCACCGCTCCCGCCACGGAAGGAAAGCCATGAGATTCAAGGCTCCCTTGATCGGGCTGTCGTTGTTCATGGCCGTCGCGATGGTCTTGACATGGCTTGTCTATGTGACGCTTCGCCGCGATGTCGCCGGCGGCACCACCCCCTACGCCGCTGTCTTCAACGATGTCTACGGCCTGAGAGAAGGTGATGACGTCCGCATGGCCGGCGTGCGCGTCGGCCGCGTCGAAGGCATTGAGCTGCAAGGCCGACAAGCCAAAGTCTCCTTCGTACTGCAGGGCGACCAGCACGTTTACGGCAACACTGTGGCTTCGGTGACCTACCAGAACATCGTCGGCCAACGGTACCTGCAGCTGTCCCTGGGTAGGGACGGGATTGCCTCGATGTTGGCGCCGGGCAGCACAATTCCGATCGAACACACCGACCCGTCGTTCGATGTGGGTACTCTGCTCAACGGCTATGAGCCCCTGTTCAGCGTGCTCAACCCCAAAGACGCCGACAATCTGACCAAAGGGGTCATCCAGTCGCTTCAGGGTGACGACGCTTCCATCGCCACGTTGATCAGCCAAACCTCCACTCTCACCGATGCGTTCGCTGGGCGAGACGAGACGCTGGGCACGATGATCACCGGCCTGAACAGGGTGATGGACAACCTCGCCCAACAGAATGACAACCTTGACAAGGTGATCGGCCAGACCCATCAAGTGGTCGCCGATCTGGACCAGCGCAGACCCGCGCTGGTCGCGTCGACCGGGTCCGTCGCACGGGTCACCAGTCGGCTCTCGGCAATCTCCGACGAGGTGACGCCGGCCCTGAACGAAATGGTCACCCGCCAGCCCGGTTTCAGCAGGCACCTGGTCGAAATCGAACCTCAACTGGCGTTTACGGGTGCGAATCTGCCGCTCATGCTCAAGGGACTGGCGCGGACAACGAACGAAGGGGCATTCGCCAGCGCCTACGCCTGCGACCTCAACGCGACGGGCTTCTTCCCCGGCCTCAACGACGTCGTCCCCATCATCGTCAATGCCGCCACGCCGGGCAACAAGGCATGGCACACCCCGCGATGCAGGAACATGGCCGATGGCTGACCGCACCTTCTGGCGCTCCGTGCGCAGGCGCCCACTCGAGAGCTACAACGCGACATGGTTGGGCTCCATCGCACTCGCCGTTGTCGGCGTGCTGATTGCGGCGATGCTGGTGATCAACGTCGCCCACGTCGGCTACCGCCACTACACCGCCGAGTTTCTACAAGCCGCCGCGCTCAAGCCGGGCAACCCCGTCAGCGTGGCAGGCATTCCCGTCGGGAAAGTGACCAGCATGAAGCTGGCCGGCGACCATGTAGAAGCCGGTATCCAGGTCCGCAATGACGTTGCGCTGGGCAAGAACTCGAGAGCCATCATCAAGATCACAACCATCCTGGGATCCCGCTACCTCGCGCTGGAACCCGAGGGTGGCGGACCGCTCCCGAACAACACGTTCGACCTCGCCCACACCGAGGTCCCCTACGATCTGCAAGAGGCGTTGGCCGACGTCACCACGACCTACGAACAGGTCGACACCGACAGCTTTGCGCAGTCGCTCGCCATCCTCGGCCAACAGCTCTCGGGACTGCCACCGGTCGTCCCCCAGGCCGTCCACAACATTCAGACGCTCTCGTCGATCATGGCGCAGCGCCGCGACCAATTGGGAACGCTGCTCAAAAGCACCGAACAAGTCAGCAGCACCTTACGGCGCCAACAGGCCAACATCGGCAACATGATCAATCAAGGACAGGCACTCATCGGCCGATTCGTGGCCAGCAGCGCCACATTTCACGCGATGATGCAGGCACTCACGCGGCTCATCGAGACGCTGAGCCCCATCCTGGTAGACAATCACGCCGACCTCAACGCGACGCTCAAAGACCTGCGCCAACTGTCCGACATGCTCGGCCAGCACGACGATCTGGTGCGCAGCACGCTGCAATCCGCTCCGGTGGCACTGCGCGGACTTGCCAACGCGAGCGGCAGCGGCAACGCCTTCGACCTGAACACGCCGTCAGGCCTGGCAGTGGATTCGTGGATGTGTGCCATCAGCGGTCGCGCCAAGCAGTTCGGCATGATCCAGTACTACAAGGACTGCAAATGAGCCGTCACGCCAAGCTGTTGGCCACCGCGGTCGCCGCGGTGGTCGCGGCCGCAATCGTCGCTGTGGTCGTCGGATACCCCTACGTCAAGAAACAACTCGACGTGATCACCGTGACCGCGCAGTTCGACAGCGCAGCAGGGCTTTACGTCGACAACGACGTCGCGGTACTGGGAATGCCGGTCGGCAAGGTCAGCAAGATCACCCCGAAAGCGACATATGTAGAAGTCGAATTCACCGTAGACCGCGGCGTGAAGGTCCCCGCTGACGCGCAGGCGGTGACGGTGTCGACATCGATTCTCACCGATCGCCAGATCGAGCTGACGCCGGCTTATCGAGCCGGGCCCGTACTCTCCAACCACGACACCATCGGCCTGACGCGGACCAAGACCCCGGTCGAGTTCGCCCGTGTGCTCGACGTACTCGACAAGATCTCCGGCTCACTCAAGGGTGACGGCAACGGCGGCGGTCCCGTCGCCGACGTGGTGAACAGCAGCGCCGCAATAGCCGACGGCAACGGCGCCGACATCAAGAACGCGCTCACCGAACTGTCCAACGCGTTGCGCCTCAGCGCCGACGGAGGCGCCCAGACACGCGATCAGCTGACCACGATCATCAAGAACATCAGCAGCTTGGTCGACGCCGCTGCCGCCAACGATGCGAAGCTGCGTGAATTCGGCTCGACGATCCGTCAATTGAGCCAAGTGGTCGCCGATGAGGATTTCGGCAGCGGTACCACGGGAAAGAAGCTCAACGAGGTGATCAACCACGTCGGGGACATCCTCGACGCCAACCGCGACAACATCAAGCAGGCAATCCTGAACGGCAACACCACCCTCAAGACTGCCGTCGACCAACAACGCGACCTCGCGGAACTGCTCGATGTCGCACCGCTGACCCTCGACAACTTCTACAACGCCATCGACCAGACCAATGGCTCGGTGCGAGTAAGGCTGCTGACCGACCGGCTGTTGTTCGACAACCAGGTCATCAAAGAGGTGTGCAATATGATGGGCCTGCGCCAACTCGGCTGCAGCACAGGCACATTGCAGGACTTCGGGCCCGACTTCGGACTGTCCTACGTGCTGGACGGCCTCGCGGCGATGGGGCAGAGATGACCAACGCGAGGGCGCGAAGCGCGCTGGCCGTCGCCGCGGCGGCATTGACGGTCTCCGGCTGTGCCACCAACGGGCTGGCCAGCCTCCCACTGCCCGCCCCGGCGATCGGATCATCCGAGGGCTATCACCTGACGGCGGTGTTCGCCAACGCGCTCAACCTGCCCGCCAATGCCAAGGTGAAGCTTGCCGGTGCCGACGTCGGCCAGCTCGAGTCCATGGTCGCGCGCAACTACACAGCGGTGACCACTCTGCGCATCATGGACGGCGTGCAGCTGCCAGTTGGCAGCACTGCCGAATTACGTTCCGCGACACCACTGGGCGATGTTTTCGTTGCGCTCAAGCCGCCGGCGCATCCCGATCCGGCCGCGGGACTGCTCCGCGACGGCGGCACGATCGGACTGGACTCGACCGCGTCGGCGGCCACCGTGGAATCGGTGATGAGTTCGGCGGCGGTGATGGTCAACGGGGGCGCAGTGCGGAACTTCACCAACATCATCAACGGCCTGGGCAAGGCCACCGGCGACCAAGGACAGGCTCTGGGTGATCTGGTCGATAAGACCAATGTCGTACTCGGCAAATTGGACGCCCGGTCGGAGCAGATTTCGACCGCCCTGACCGAAACATCGCGGCTGACCGACGAGCTCGACGCCAAGAACCAGACACTGACCGAAGTGATGGCGGCGGCTGAGCCGGCCACTGACACCCTGGCCGACAATGCGTCGACCGTCGCCGATCTCGTCGAACAGGTTGGTGACACCACCACCCAACTGGCGCGGTTCCCGTCGATCGCCGGTACGGACAACAGCGGCCGCAGCGTCATCAAGGATGCGAATACCGTTGCCGGCGCATGGAACGACGTGGCCTTGGCCCCGGACGCCACTCTGGCGTCCTTGAACAGGCTGATGGCTCCGCTCATCAAAGCAACGCCGAGCAACGCCATCTCGACCCGGGTGAGCATCGATCGGCTCGTTCTGGGATCGATACCCGACATCGGGTTCAAGGGCGATGTGGGTCTGCATGGACCCAAGCGCTACAACTGGGGTCAGTTGATCGGCAGCCTCAAGTACACGTTGTGGCGCCTGCAGGAGCGGGTGGTCGGGCAGGGCCCCGGTGTTCCCCAGACCCCAGTGGTGCCCGATCCGGTCGTCCCGGGACAAATCATCATCGCGCCGCCCGGGCTGCCAGGAGGCCCGGCCCCGCCACCGGTCACCGAAGGGGCATCCGGATGATCGACGCAATCGCGGGCCACATCGTTTCCGTTGTCCGCCTGGGTTATCGCCACCGACTGTGGCTGTCGGCATTGGCGCTGGTGTTGACCCTCGTGGTGGCAAGCACGTATTTATTGCTCGGTGCTTTGCGCGTCAATCCGCTGACATCGACCTATCGCGTCACCATTGCGCTTCCCGAGTCCGGCGGCCTGTTGCCTAACCAGGACGTCACGCTGCGCGGCGTCCCGATCGGCCGGGTGAAACGTCTCGACATCACCAACCGCGGCGTGGCCGCCGTCGCCGACATCACCTCTGACGTCCATATTCCCGCCTCGAGCGAGGTGCATGTCTCCGGGTTGTCCCCCGCTGGCGAGCAGTACATCAACTTCGTGGCCACCTCGGCCAGCGGTCCGTACCTGCACGACGGCAGTTTCATCGCTCAGGACAGGGCCACTGTGCCAGTCACTTTGGCTCAACTGCTAGCCGACGCCGACGGCATGCTCGCCCAGGTCGACCCGGCCAAACTCGAACTGATCAAACGCGAATTGAGCCTGAGTAATCAAGGGCCCCAAAAACTCAAGGACATCATCGACGGCGGTACATTCCTGCTGTCCACCCTCGACTCTGTGCTGCCCGAAACCACCAGTTTCCTGCGCATGAGTCGGATCGCGCTGACGATGACCGCCGATAAAGCGCCCGGCATCGCCGCTGCGACAACCAATCTCAGCCATACGTTCACGGGCGTCAACAAAATGCTCGACGGGTACCGTCGATTGACCGGCCAGACACCAGAAACGCTCACCAAAGTCGACAACGAGTTCACGGACAACTCCGACACCATGGTTGCGCTGCTCGGCAGCATGGCGACCACGTCGCAACTGCTGTACTTGCGCGTGCCCGCACTGCATGCGCTGCTACCCGATTACCGCTCCTCGGTGCTTGACGCCCTCGGCAGCATCATGCATGACCATGGCCTCTGGGCCACCGGTGACATCTACCCGCGGTACACCTGCGACTACGGAACCCCCCGACGGCCGCCGTCCTCAGCCGACTATCCCGAACCGTTCATGTACACCTATTGCCGCGACGACGACCCGGCGATCCTCATCCGAGGCGCCAAGAATGCGCCGCGGCCAGCGGGTGACGACACCGCTGGTGCGCCGCCGGGCGCGGATCTCGGCCGCACGACCGATCCAACTCCGAAGGGGCGCTACACCATTCCCACCCCGTACGGCGGTCCCACCCTTCCGATCGAACCGCCGCGCTAGACCTCAATTTATGCAATGTTCAAAGGAGATGACATGGCGATGATCACGGCGAAGAAAAAGCGCGCCGACGACACCGACGACCTCGACGAAGCCCCAGAGACTCACGGCGACGCAGACGCCAAAGACGACGATTTGGACGCTGACACCGACAGCGCCGAGGACACCGACGACATCGCGGTTTCGCGCCGATGGACGAAACACCTACGCACTGCGGCGATTATGGTGATCGTCGTGGCCGCGATGGCTGGCGTTGGATTCCTCGGCTGGACCGTATGGCAGCAGCATCAAGTCACCCGTGCCGGCGAACAGGCACAACAAGCAGCCGTTGCATATGCGCAAGTGCTGACCAGTATCGACGCCGGCAACGTCGACCAGAACTTCAACGAGGTCCTCAACGGCGCCACCGGCGAGTTCAAGGACATGTATTCGCAAGCCACTGTGGAGCTGCGCCAACTTCTGGTGGACAACAAAGCTACGGCGCACGGCGTCGTCGTGGAGTCGGCGGTGCAGTCGGCAACCCCATCCAAGGTGGTGCTACTGCTGTTCGTTGATCAATCGATCACCAACACCAACGTGCCTGACCCCCGCATCGATCGAAGCCGGATCAAGATGACCATGGAAAAGGTCGACGGTCGCTGGCGCGCAAGCAAAGTCGAGCTACCCTGACCGGGCCGATGCTGACGAAAACACTGGCATTGCTGAGCGTGGCGGCTGCCACAGCGATGATCGCCGCCCCCACCGCCAGCGCTTCGGCGACCGACTTCTGCGCCGAGCTTGGTGCCGGTTGGGACGGCCTGTACTGCCACACCACGGTGTTGTCGGAACGCAAGGCCATTCGTGACATCAAGGTCGCTCTGCCCGGCGATCTCGTCGACAATCCGACGACCGCGCCGACCGTTCGGCAATACCTGCGCACACTTGTCGACAATTGGCGGTCGGTCGGCGCGCACATGGTGGCAGACAGCTTCGGCGAGGAGAACTTCGCGGTATATACCCACGGCGACCTGCTCAGCGTCGTATTCCATGAGGACTACCATGCCGATGGCCCAGAACCCAACAACGCCTATCGCACTTTCACTTTCGACATGGCGCGGGGCACGAAGTTGGCATTGGCCGACGTGCTCAAGCCGGGCACGGATCTGGCAGCGATCGCGTTCCTCGGACAGCCGTTCATCGAGCAAGCACTCGACCGGGCTGCTCCACCACACCAGCCGGGGACCTATCCGTTCATCGCGGACCGCTGGACGCCCGACAAGGTCTATTCAGGTGCCTATAAAGCTTGGGCTTTGACACCGGACGAGTTGGTGCTCTATATGCCGGATTATCCTGTGGGCCACGATGTTCCGATCAACTACACCCCCGGGGTGATGCAATGGCAGATGGACGGTGGCACCGTTGAGGCGCACATCCCGCTCGTCACGCTGAGCCCTATCCTGCGTCCCGAATTCGTCGGCTGAACGACAAGAGGTGACGCCGAAGGTGAGACGACTCTGGGGTCATGCAGGCAGTGCCCTGGTCACAGCGGCCATGGTCGCGCTGTCCTCCGCATGGGCTGCATCGGCCGAGCCAGTCGAGACGCCGCCCAGATTACCGGAATTCGTGCCACACGCCTCGGAGTGGACGCCCGACTACACACCTTTTCCCTATAACCTCTGGCAGCCTCGCGTCACGCGCGAGCAGGTCACCGCCGAACGGGATGCGTGCCAATGGTTCAACGCCCAATACCACCCTCTGATGGGTCAGGTCTCGGCGTTTCAGCGCGAGCTCGGTGACCAGCACGACGACTGGACCGCCAACGGCATCCAGGTGGCCGCCGATGTTCTCACTGCGAACCTCTACCAATCCGCGGCGTTCCTTGATCCTCGCGTGCACACCTTGTTCATCACCAACTATCCGGACCAGAGCGAGTATTCACCCCTGTACAACGGCGACTCGTTCTATCACCTCTGGTATCAGCTCACTCAAATCAGCGATAAGACCATGCAGAATCAGCCGTCGGGATTCATCAACGCGAACATCGCGACCGCCTATGTCTACGGAAGGGTGATCCGCGACTCGGGAGTATGCGACGGGGCGTAGTCGGTCTCAACCGTCAACAGCCGAGATCGATATTCGCGGTGATAACGATGTCCTGAGCCACCGCGCCCGAAACACCGAGGTCTTTCATGACCATGACGATCGTCTCTGAGGAGGCGCGGCCCGAATGGTTTGCATAGCAGATTCGTCGGCCCACATCGATCAATTGCTCGGTGGTCAAAAACCTGTACTTGGGTGCGAGGCGATAGAGATAGTCGTCTTGGTCGGCGGCCGCGGTCGGTGCCGCGATCGTCAGCATGAGCAGCGCAACCAACACCACCAGTAAGTAATTGGTCATACCGATGGATCCAACTTGGTTGCGGATCCAAGCCGAGCGTCCACACGCCGAGATGGCGGCGGTGCAATCGTCAGTTATGGCCTGCCAGCACCGAAATACCGCCTGTTCATCGCCACGACGGCATAGTGATGACAGACCCCGGCGCATGAAGCAAAGCTATCATGTAAATAGCCATTTGACTGATGGTTCAGCCGCGGTTGCCGAGCAGCGTGGTCTGCAACAGATGGCTCACGACCGCGCGGGAGGCTTCCTGGCGTTCGAACTGCATGAGGCGACTCAGGTCCACGACCAGAGCGAACGCGGCATGCACCGCGAATCGCGCAACGCCGGCGCCGATATCCGGTCGCGCCGCTACCACCTGTCGCACCCACGCTTCGATGGTCGCCCGCTGGATATTGTGAATCGCGATGCGGTCCGACGCGGGCACGTTGCCGCGCTCCACGTAATAGACGTAGGCCAGCTGGGGATTGGCGAACGACCGACGAACGAAGGCTTCTACTAACTCTTCAATTGCCTCAACAGGATTGGCCGTTGCCGCGAGGGTGGTCGAAACGTCACCGGAGACGCGATCGGCGGCCCGTCGGTAGATCGCGGCAAGGATGGCGCCTTTCCCGCTGAAGTATTTGTAAAGGCTCGAGGTGGGCATGTTGACTTCGGCCGCAATGTCCTCCATGCCCGTGTCGCGGTATCCGCGTTCGTAAAACAGCAGCAGTGCTTCGTGCAGAATCTGTTCGTACTCGCCCGCCGCCGCGCCCACCCCCGCGACGGTGACCAAGTCGGTTGTCTGCTCCTCGGCGGGCAAGTTGGTGTCCCGGATGTCGGACGTGATGCGCGCTAGGGCGGCGTGAATCTGTGCATCCGGAAGGTGTGCGCGGTGATCGGTGATACTGCCGATGACACTCAGCACCGACGAGGACAGTGTCCATCGTTGGCGCGACTCGAGTTCAGGCCGCAGCAAGATCAATGGTCGCTGCAGCCTGCGGTTCACCAATTTGATTTGTCCGTTGAGGATCGCCTGGTCCTCCGGCCGCAGATATCGGCCTTCCCATCGATACAACCCGCCGCTGGTTCTGTTTTTCAGCGTGGTGTCGATCAATTGTCGGACGATGCGATCCCAGGTGAGCGCTGGGTCGACGACGTCGTCTTCGTCGACTAATGCCGTGCAGTCGACCAGTTGGCTTCCGAGGGCCAAGACCGCGGCACGGAACAGCTCGTACTTGCCCGCGTAATGGCGATACAGGGAAGCCGCCGTGACGCCGACGCGGCCGGCGATTCCCTCCATGCTCACGCCGTGATAGCCGAGTTCACTAAACGCGTCGGCCGACACCCGCGCGATCTGCTCTTTGCGGTCTTTCGGACGGCGCCGTCGCTCAGGGCGCAAGCCCGGCGATGACGACATAGAAGTACCTTAGCGATAACCTCGCCGAACTAACCGCGAAGGGCGCGCGTCTTTGCTGGCTGAGCGGCCGGCATCGGCGTCGATTCCGGTCCCTGCGTCGTCCAGGCTTAGCAATCCCGGAACGGAATCAGTTTCCGGTCGTGGCGGTGTTCGTGGTCGTGTGCGTCTGCTGCGCCAGATCTGCCTTGAATTGAGTCTTCGCGTCCGTCAAGCCTGTCTTGAAGGTCGACTTGGCAGCAGTGGCTCCGGTCTTGAATTCGGTCTTGGTGATCTCTCGTGAGGCCAACTTTTGGGACAGGCTGCCCATGGTCGTGTTGTAGGTATTAGTCAGTGAACTTACTTGGTTTGTATATGTGCACGTAGCATCACAGGGGCTGGCCTGCGCCGGGACCGCGAAAAGCAGCGGAGTTGAGATCAAAGTGGCTGCGATTAGTTGTTTCATCATGTTCGTCACCTTCTAGACGAGTAGGGCTGCGCTTCGCTCGGCAGCGTTCCTCTGGGGGGCAACGATCGCCTTCGCTGTGAACGTCAATCTGAGCTGCGACGACGCCAGATTACTGCAGCTCGAGCGATGACATGGAGTAATTGACTACTCTACTTTTGCGTAGCTCCGAGCGGCCGACTACAAAATGGTGGCTTGATGCGAAGCGGGGCCAATGATGTAGCGACTACTCGGACGCGGTGGCGACAGCGTCGGACGTGCCCCGATCACGGGAAGCGCAGCGATCGTGGATGCCAATTCAGCCATGAATTGGCATCTCAAAAGTCCCAGTCCTCGTCTTCGGTGTTGACGGCCTTGCCAATCACATACGACGAGCCCGAACCCGAGAAAAAGTCGTGGTTTTCGTCGGCGTTGGGGCTCAGCGCCGACAGGATCGCCGGGTTCACGTCAGTCTCGTCGCGGGGGAACAGCGCTTCGTAGCCGAGATTCATCAGCGCCTTATTGGCGTTGTAGCGCAAGAACTTCTTGACGTCCTCGGTCAACCCGACCTCGTCGTAGAGGTCCTGGGTGTACTCCACCTCGTTGTCGTACAGCTCGAACAGCAACTCGTAGGTGTAGTCCTTGAGCTCGTTCTGCTTGGCGGCGTCCTCCAGCGCCAAGCCCTTCTGGTACTTGTAGCCGATGTAGTAGCCGTGCACGGCCTCGTCGCGGATGATCAGCCGGATCATGTCGGCGGTGTTGGTCAGCTTGGCGCGGCTGGACCAGTACATCGGCAGGTAGAAACCGGAGTAGAACAGGAAGCTCTCCAGCAGTGTCGAGGCCACCTTGCGCTTCAGAGGCTCGTCGCCCTTGTAGTACTGCATGACGATCTCGGCCTTGCGCTGCAGGTTGGGGTTCTCCTCCGACCAGCGGAACGCATCGTCGATCTCGGCGGTTGAGCACAGCGTCGAGAAGATGTTGCTGTAGCTGCGGGCGTGCACCGACTCCATGAACGCGATGTTGGTGTAGACCGCCTCTTCGTGCGGGGTCAGCGCGTCGGGGATCAGGCTGACCGCGCCGACCGTGCCCTGGATGGTGTCCAGCAGCGTCAGGCCCGTGAAGACCCGCATGGTCATCTGCTTTTCGTGGGCCGTCAGCGTCCCCCACGAGGGGATGTCGTTGGACACCGGCACCTTCTCCGGCAACCAGAAATTCCCGGTCAGCCGGTCCCAGACCTCGGCGTCCTTCTCATCCTGCAAGCGGTTCCAGTTGATCGCCGAGACACGATCGATGAGCTTCATTCCCTCGGACACCTGGACCCCATTTCGCCGCAGAACTAGGTTTGCCGTCGTAAGCGTGATGTCGCCGCCGATGCGGCTCCGCGCGTTTCCGACACTACCCCTGGGGGCCGACATCGACCCTCAACACAACATCGTGTGTCGCGCCAGATCTATCGCTTCGTGGCCACTGCAGCGTGTTGACCGACCCCGTAGAACGTGTACTCCGACGGCTTGAGATGACGCATGTCGCGCCAATATTCCCAGGTCATTCCACTCCACAGCGCCCGGTTGACGCCGTGCTCGTCCAGGTACCAGCTTCGGCACCCGCCGGTGTTCCAGACGGTGCGGCCCAATTCCTCCTGCAGTTCGGCATTGTCGCGGTCCTGCGCGCTGCGCGTGGGCGCCAACGCCTGCGCGTCGTAGCGGTCGACGGCCGCGATGGCCTGGGCCACGTAACGGACCTGCTGCTCGATCATGAACACCACCGAGGTGTGGCCCAGCCCGGTGTTCGGCCCCAGCAGGAAGAACAGGTTGGGCACGTCGGCGACTGCGACCCCGCGGTGCGCCACGACGCCTTCGCGGTTCCAGCGATCCACCAGATCCTCGCCACCGGCACCCTTGATGTCGACATAGGTGTAGGAGTCGGTGACGTGGAATCCGGTGGCGTAGACGATGACGTCCACGTTGTGCTCGGCGCCGTCGGCGGTCACGATCCCGTCGGGCGTGATGCGGCTGATCCGGTCGGTGATCAGGCGGCACTTCGGGTTCGCGACGCCTTGATAGTAGTTGGGCGAGTACAGGATTCGCTTACACCCCGCCCGGTACGTCGGCGTCAGCCTGCGGCGCAGCTCCTTGTCCTTGACATGACGCCGGATGTTCCACTTGCCGACGAGCTCCACCGCCCGCAGCAGCGCGGGCTGTCGCGTCATCGCGAAACCCAGACCCTCGAGCCACCAGTAGATGCCGCTGCGCACCGCCATGCGCAGCCCGGGCACGTTGGCGAACGCACGCTTGAGGCTCTCGGGGAATGGCTTGTTGGGCCGCGGCACAACCCACGGCGGGGTGCGTTGGTAGAGCTGCAGTTCGCCGACTTCCTTGACGATTTCGGGCACGATCTGGATGGCGCTGGCACCAGTTCCGATCACGGCGACCCGCTTGCCGGCGAGGTCGACGCTGTGGTCCCATTCGGCGGAATGGAAAGCGGCGCCGCGGAATTCGTCTTTACCGTCGATGTCGGGGACCAACGGGATGTGCAGCGCGCCCGCCCCGGAAATCAGGAACTGCGCAACGTACTCCTGCCCGTCGGTGGTGAATACGTGCCATCGGTATTCGGAATCGTCCCAGTGCCCGCGGTCGACATGTGAGCCGAACTTGATGTAGCGGCGCAGCCCGTACTTGTCGGTCACCCCCTTGAGGTAATCCCAAATCTCCGGCTGCGGCGAGAACAACTTGCTCCACGTCGCCTTCGGCTCGAAGGAGAACGAGTACAGGTGCGACGGGACGTCGCAGGCGCAGCCCGGGTACGAGTTGTCCCGCCACGTGCCGCCGACGTCGTCGGCCTTCTCCAGCAGCAGGAAGTCCACACCCTGCTTCTGCAACGCGATGGCCATCCCCAGCCCGGAGAAGCCGGTCCCGATGATGAGCGCGCGCGTGTGGATCGCCTTTTGTGTCACGCCCGCGGGCGCCTGCTCGGCAACGGTCATAAACGAATCCCCTACCATCGGTGTGGCCCCACCCTACCGTCGACGTGAGACTACCTGGGAACGACGGTACCGGGTATTTGCGTGGTCACGCGACGGGATTCACCAGACCGTGCTTGAGCGCGTACATGCTGGCGCCGATGCGGTTGGAGGCGCCGATCTTGGCGTAGGTGCGTTCGACGTGGTTACGGGCTGTTTTCTCGCTGATCACCAGCGTCTTGGCGATCTCTTTGTTCGACGCCCCGCGCGCCACCAGGCACAGCACCTCGATCTCCCGCGGCGTCAGGCCGCCGGGACGCACGTTCGGCCGTTCGGCACGATGGCCCGCGGCGTGCAGCACGGCCTCGACGGCCGCCGGATCCAGCGCGCCGTCTTTGACCCGGCCCCGCACGCGCCGGGCCGCCGACTCCGGTGACTGCGGCCCGCGGTAGGGCCTCGGCTCCAACGCGGACTGGTAGCTGACGGCGGCGGCGAGCACCCGGTCGGGCATCGGCAGCGCAGCGTCGGACAGGCCGCGTGGGTATCCGCTGCCGTCCACGCACTCGTGGTGGTTTCCTGCAAGCTGGGCGATCTGCTCGAGACCCGCAACGTGGCTGAGGATCCGCACGGTCATATAGGGGTGTAACCGCATCCGTTCGAACTCGGCGGCGCTCAACGGCCCCGGCTTGGACCAGATCTGGTTGGAGACCCCGATGCGGCCCAGGTCGTGTACGTGGCCCGCACGCCGGAGCGACGCGACACTGTCGGCCTCCAACCCCGCCGCCACACCGGCATCAGCGGCCAGGGCGGCCACCGCCCGCGAATGCCCCAGTGTGAACGGACATTTCAAGTCGACGAAGTCGCCCAGCGCGACCAGCAGCGTGTCGAGGCCGTCTTCGTCGAGCCGCGTGCCGCGGTCCGGAGCCTCCCGCAGTGCGGCCGTCCAGACATCGCCCGCCGGCGGACCGGTGAGGATCTGTTCCGCGTCGGCGGTGACGAGATCGACCAGTTGCGGGTCGAACTGGCCGCCCCTGCGGCCGCGGGCCATGGCGATCGCGCCGTCGATGCCGTAGGACCGCTGATGCACCTCCAGCATCTCGGCGAGTTGCGCCACCCGCATTTCGATGGGGATCGCGTCTCCGCTTGCGCCAGAAGGCAATCCACCGCCGTCAAATCGCTCGAACGTGAACGCCAGCACCTTCTGGACGTCGCCGCTGAGCCCGATTCGGTCGGCAAGCAGACCGGCAGATGTGCAGTGCGAGTGGATCAATCGGCTGATCTGACCGCGCGCGTTGGCCAACAACGACGCCGTCACGCTCAGCTTGCGCAACAGCGACTGGCCGCGCGCGATGTTGGTCAGCAGGAAGCGTTGGTAGGGCAACCCCGACCAGTCGATCAGATAGGAGTCGTGGCGTACGGCGATGTCGTCGCCGAACCACTGCGCGTATTCGTGGGAGTCGGCATGACAACCGATCCACATGATCAACGTGGCGTAATAGGTGCAGTCCCGCTGCTCACGACTGAGCCCGAAGCGGTCGGCGATCCGCGTCGCGATCAGCGCAGAACGCAGCATGTGCTCTGCCGGTTGGCCGAGTCCGAGGTCGATGGCCACTGACAGCGCAGCCAACACCTCGGCCCGACTGGGAGCGGGCCGAGGTGGCGGAGCGGCCGGTCGTGAACCCATTTGCAAATTGTGCCGGTCGGAATCCACTGGGTCAGCCGATCAGCGCGGTCTCGCCGGCGGCGATGTGCACGGCCTCGTCGAAATTTTCGAAATGGCCCGTGCCGATCACGCAGATGCCCGTCTGCGGCGGTCGGAAATCGGCCAGCCGCGCCTGTTCCTTCAGTCGCCCGATCGGGCCGAGGTCTTCACCGCGTAGCACCGCGCGGGATGCGGACACCGTCCACACCTTCCGCGGTGCGACCATGAAGTGCTGGCCGTTGGGCGCCGCCCCGGCGAGCCGAAGATCGCCCGCCCCCAACGTCATTCCCGCAATGCGGCCGATGACG
>LZSH01000018.1 GCA_001665255.1 Mycobacteriaceae bacterium 1482268.1
AGCCGTACTTCAGCTAACTCCTGCATCATTAACCTCAAAGGTCACTTCTGTCCCTGATTTCAGCGTGCGGCCGACCGTGCACACCTGGTCGATCGCCCGTTCCACGACCGTGAGTACCCGCGCCCGCTCGTCTGCCGACAGCCCCGACAGGTCCAGTTCCATGCGCTCCTCGAGCAGCGGGTAGCGCTCCTGCTCGCGGTCGGCCGCGCCGGACACCCTGATCATCGTCCGGTAGTCCTCGCCAAGCCGGCGTTGCAGCGGGGCGTCGCTGGCCATGCCGCTGCAGGCGGCGAGCGCGATCTTCATCAGCTCGCCGGGGGTGAACACGCCCTCGACGTCCTCGCTGCCGACGAGTACCTGCGCGCCCCGCGTGCTGCGCCCGGTATAGCGGCGCACACCGGTGCGCTCGACCCACAGTTCCGTCATGAGGTATTTCTACAACCTTCCGCGAAACGATATTCCAGCACGCCTCTACTCGGACTTTCGGTGCTGGAATATCGTTTCGCGGGGGCTAGACCCGCCGCGCCCGCGGGCGGGGTTGGCATTTCGGGCAATAGAACGACGAGCGGTTCATGAACCTCTCCCGCCGCATCACCGCACCACAGCGCCGGCATGGATCACCGTCGCGACCGTAGGCGTCCAATGACCGGTCGAAGTAGCCCGACTCGCCGTTGACATTGACATACAGCGCGTCGAACGATGTGCCGCCTTGGCCGAGCGCCTCCGTCATCACCTCAGTTGCGAAGTCCAAGAGCTCGCCGAGCTGTTTACGGGTAAGCGACGACGCCAGCCGGCTGCCGTTTATCCTGGCGCGCCACAGCGCCTCATCGGCGTAGATGTTCCCGATGCCGGACACCACCGTCTGATCCAGCAGCTGGCGCTTGATCTCGGAATGCTTGCGCCGCAAAACCGTAACGACCCCATCGCGATTGAACTTTGGCTCCAACGGGTCGCGGGCGATATGGGCGACGGGAACCGGAACGTCGGTTTCGTCGACGGTCACCAGGTCTGTCAGCATCCAGCCGCCGAACGTCCGCTGGTCGACGAAGCTCAACGCCGTGCCGTCGTCCAGCAGCGTCGCGATCCGCAGATGTCCCTCATTCGGCACGGGACCGAGCAGCATCTGACCGCTCATGCCCAGATGCACGACCAACGCCGACCCGTCATCCAGTGTCAACCACAGATACTTACCGCGACGGCCTGTGCCCGTGACGCGCGAATTCAACAGGCGCGCAGTGAGATCCGCGGGACCTGCCTCGTGCCGCCGCACCGCGCGGGGATGGTGCACGCGCACAGCCGTAATCGCCTTGCCCACCACGTGCGCCTCGAGCCCCCGCCGAACAACCTCTACCTCGGGCAGCTCAGGCATCTACGTCAGAGTCGGCAAGCGCCGTCCATGCCGCGGCGGCCGCCTTCAACTCGGCTTCTTTCTTGGTGCGGCCGACGCCCCTGCCGTACTCGGTGTTCATCACCACGACGGTCGCGGTGAACTCCTTGTCGTGGTCTGGGCCCGTCGCGGTGACCAGATAGGACGGCGCGCCCATGCCGCGCGCGGCGGTCAGCTCCTGCAGGCTGCTCTTCCAGTCCAGGCCCGCGCCCAGCGTCGGCGCGGTTTCGATCAGCGAACCGAACAGCCGCAGGATCACCTCGCGCGCACCCGACAGGCCGTGCTCGAGATAGATTGCGCCAAGCAGAGATTCGATGCCGTCGGCCAGAATGCTCGACTTGTCGGCGCCGCCGGAGTTCTCCTCACCCTTGCCCAGGAGAAGGTGGGCGCCCAGACCGTCGTCGGTCAGCGCGCGGCCGACATCGGCCAGCGCCTGGGTGTTGACGATACTGGCGCGCAGCTTGGCCAGATCACCCTCCGAGCGGTCAGGGTGACGGTGATAGAGCTCTTCGGTGATGGTCAGCCCGAGCACCGCGTCGCCGAGAAACTCCAGCCGCTCGTTGGTCGGTAGCCCGCCGTTCTCGTAGGAATAGCTACGGTGCGTCAGCGCCATGGTGAGCAACTCATCGGGCATCTCCACACCGAGCGCCTCGACCAATGCGGCGCGATCAACCGTCACTTCTCGTCGGTCTCCAGCATCGAGGCGAGCTTCGCCCAGCGTGGATCTATCCTCTCGTGATGGTGTCCCGGCTCTGCCGTCGCCATGGCGATGCCGCAGTCCGGGCACAGCCCTTGGCAATCCGGCCCGCACAGCGGAGAGAAGGGCAGCGCCAGCCCGACACCGTCGACGACCGGCTGCTCGAGGTCGACGGTGTTGTCAACGACGTGGCCCACCTCGTCGGCCTCCGTGGTCGCCTCGGTGGTGCTGTCGGGATAGGCGTACAGCTCAGTGAGGTCTATCCGGACGTCTCCGGTGATCGGTGTCAGGCAGCGGGCGCACTCGCCCGTGGTCGGCGCCGACACCGTTCCGGTGACCAGCGCGCCTTCCGATACCGACTCGATCCGCAGATCCAACTCCAGCGGCGCGCCTTCGTCGATCGCCACCAGCTCGACACCGATGCGTGACGGGCTGGGCACCGTTTCGTGCACGGTCATCATCGACCCCGGTCGACGCCCCAGCCGGGCGATGTTGATCACGAGCGGCGAACGGGACTTACTGTGCGTCGCCATACCTAAGATCGTACGACCCGCACTCCGCGGGCCAGGCTCACCTACCGCGGCGGCTAGCGAGCCACGTAATCGTGCGTGCCCGCGGCGGTACGCAATTGGTGGCGACCACGGCCGACCGAGCGCAGGGTCCCATTCAGGAACTCCTCGAACTCGGCGAGCTTGTTGTCGACGTAGATGTCGCATTCGCCGCGCAGCCGGTCGGCCTCCGCATGGGCCGCGTCGATGAGGCGCGTGGCCTCGGCGGTCGCCGACTGAACGATCTCCGTCTGCGACACCAGGCGCTGCTGCTCCTTGATGCCCTCCTGCACGGCCTTCTCGTAAGAGAGGTTGCCGTTCTCGATCAGCCGGTCGGCTTCGGCCTTGGCGCGGCCGGCGCTGGCCTCGTACTCGCGCTTGGCGGTCGCACTCACCCTGGCGGCTTCCTCGCGAGCCTCCCCCACCATCCGCTCGCTGTGCTGGCGCGCCTCGGCCACCATGCGGTCGGCCTGCGACTTGGCGTCGGCCAGCAGCCGGTCGGCCTCGGCGCGCGCGTGGTTGAGCATCGAGTCGGCCTCTGCGCGCGCGGTGGCCACCATCGAGCCGGAATGCTCTTTCGCCTCGTTGAGCAGATGGTCACGCGCGTCAAGCACGTCCTGCGCGTCGTCGAGTTCGCCGGGAATGGCGTCCTTGATGTCGTCGATCAGCTCGAGCACGTCACCGCGGGGCACCACGCAACCAGCCGTCATCGGCACGCCGCGGGCCTCTTCGACGATCGCACCCAATTCGTCGAGCGCTTCAAATACTCGGTACACGGCACACCCTCCAGGCGTAGTTGTTGTTACCAGTGTGCCTGGTGTTACCCCTGTGACTACGCTACCGCCGCCGGTGTGTCGCCCGTCGGCTTCCGGCTGCCCGCCCCAGGCCAGGACATTTCGTCACATTATGTCAAGGCATGCGCGGAACGGATATCGGGCATAAGCAAGACCGCCCACGGCAACTTCTGCGCGTGGACGGTCTTTGGTTGCTCGACGAATTCGTTATCCGGTCGCCGCCTTGATCAAATCGCGGGCGCGATCGAGCATCGAGGCGAATGGTCCGACCGCGAAATTCAGCTTGGCCGATTCGACACCGGCATGGGGCCGCGTCGGCGCGATCGCTTCTGCGGCCTGCAGTGCTTTCGCCATGCGTTCGAGGTCGTCGGAGCCGAGCTTGCGCTCCAGCTTGTTGAATTCCTCTGTTTCCTCGTGTTGGGCGTGGTCGATGACGGCGTCCCGGAACGTGGTCAATTCAGTGATGAATTCCTTGGAGCCGATGTCCATATTTTCCAGTTTCGACAACTGCTCCTTGGCGGTGTGCTCTTCGGAGAGCCGGGCGTCGACGATGTCGTCCCCGTCACGCAATTCGCGCCGGGCACGCGGGTGCACCACCATCTCCTCGGCGGTTTCGTGGACTGCGAGCAGCTGACGCAGCTGGGTGAACGCCTTCTCGCGCGCCTCGTCGCTGGAGGCCGAGAAGACCTCTTCAAAAAGGTCCTTGATCAGATTGTGCTGGTCGGTCAGAAACTTGACCGCGTCGTCGGTCGACTGCACGAATGTCTCGACCATAGGGATACCTCCGATACTCATGGGCTGGATGGGGCGCAGATGGGCTGTCGCGCCACCCCACGGCTACCCGAAGCGCCGGAAACTAACCCTCGAGCTTGCCGCGCAGACACGCATTCACCGGCTCGGGCAGCAGCTCAGAAACGTCGCCCCCAAGCGTTGCCACCTCCTTGGCCAGCGACGAGGACACGAACGAGTACCGCGGCGTGGTGGCGACGAAGAACGTATCCACCCCCGCGATGTGCTTGTTCATCTGCGCCATCTGCAGCTCGTACTCGAAATCGGTGCCGGTCCGCAGCCCTTTGACGATCGCGGTCAAGCCACGGGCCTTCGCGAAGTCGACGACGAGCCCCTGACCGGACTCCACGCGCAGATTCGGCAGGTGCGTCGTCGACTCCTCGATCATCGCGATGCGTTCGTCGACGTCGAACATGCCCTTTTTGTTGGGATTGACCAGCACGGCCACCACGACCTCGTCGAACTGTGCAGCCGCGCGCTCGAAGACGTCGATATGGCCGAGGGTCACCGGATCGAAGGACCCCGGGCATACCGCGCCGCTCATGGATCGAGACGCTATCAGCCCGCTACTTCGAATGTTCCCCGCTGATGAGCGTTCCCACACTCACCCAGCCCCAGTAGACGCGGTGGTGGGCGATCAGCCCGTCGCGGACCTCCATCACCTCGACGATGTCCATCTGGTCGCCGTCCGGCGACACCCGCGGGTACTCCCACGTGAGCCGGGAGCCATCCGTGAGAAATCCGGCTCGAAAGCGGCGCCGTTTGACGGGTTGATTGGCGAAGACCTTGGTCACGAAGCGCCGCAAGTCTTCTCGGCCGCGCACCACACCGTGGTCAGTGCCGAGCAGATGGCAGACCAACGGACTCTCCAGCGTCGCGTCGGGCTGATAGAGCGCCATGGCGGCGTCGACGTCTTTTGCGCCCAGCGCGTCGTCCCATGCGGTGAAGATGTGTTCGATCTGTTCAGTCATGGAGCCGACGGTATGTCCGTAACGCTTTGGTGTGGACCTAAGCGTGCCTGTGGGATGGTGGCGACATGGACGAGTCCGACAGTGGCCGCATTCTGGATCGGGATCTCGCACCGGTGGCGTCGTTGATCGGTGATCCGAGCCGGATCGCGATCCTGGCCGCGCTGGCCGAAGGACATGCGTTGCCCGCGGGCGAGCTTGCCCAACGTGCGGGCGTTCATCCGGCCACCGCCACCGCGCACTTGCGGCAGTTGGTCGAGGGGGGACTGGTCTCGGTGCGTGCGCAGGGCAGGCACCGCTATCACGAGCTCGCCGGACCACAGGTCGCTGCCGTCGTCGAAGCCCTCGCGCAGCTGGCGCCGGCCACGCGTGCACGTTCATTGCGCACCGATCGTGCGGCACGGAATCTGACCGAGGCGAGAACCTGTTATGACCACCTCGCCGGAAGGCGCGGGGTGCAAATGCGGGACCGCCTGTTGGCCATCGAGGCACTGGAGGTCGTCAACGACCGAGACCACCGACTCACCCCCCGCGGCCGTCGACTGTTGGAGGACTTGGGAATCGACCCGCACAAACTCTGTGCGACGCGGCGGGTGTTCGCGCGCAGCTGTGTGGACTGGACGCAGCGCCGTCCGCATCTGGCAGGTGCGCTTCCCGCGGAGCTTACGCGTCGATTCCTCGAGCTGGGATGGCTGACGCGTGGGACGGGACGCAGCTTGCGTGTGGCGCGCGACTACGACGAACGGCTCGACACCTGGCTTACCTGAATCACGATGCGCGCAGACTGGCCAGCTCTATGCGGGTGTCGCCGTAGCGGCGGGACGGCCAAGGATGCCACCCCTGCGGCCAGGTGAGTTCCCGTCCCGTCGCGCCGCGTTCGACGACGGCTACCGTCCCGTCCGTCGCCCATCCCCCGCTGACCACCGCAGCGAGCATCTCTTCGACCTCGGCGGCTGAAACCTCGTAGGGGGGGTCGGCGAACACGACGTCGACCGGCTCGTCGGTGCCTGCGGCGAGCACCGAGGCCACCGTGCCACGGTGCACCCTCGCACCCGTCACGCCGAGCGTCTCGATGTTCTTGCCGATCATCGCGGCCGCACGGTGGTCCGACTCGACAAACAGCGCGGTGGCCGCTCCCCGTGACAGCGCCTCCAGCCCGAGTGCTCCTGATCCCGCATACAGATCGAGCACGGAACTGCCATCCAGGTCGACGCGGGCGGTCAGCACGTTGAACAACGATTCGCGGACGCGGTCGGTGGTGGGCCGGGTGCCGCGCGGGGGCACCGCGATCCGCCTCCCGCCGAACGCGCCGGCGACGATGCGGGTCAGCTCACCACCACCAGCAGGTCACCGCCCTCGACCTGTGCGGTGGCCGATACGGCGATCCGGTCGACGGTGCCTGCCTTGGGTGCGGTGATGGCCGCCTCCATCTTCATCGCCTCGATGGTCGCGATGGTCTGGCCGGCCTCGACAGTGTCACCGTCGGCGACCGCGACGGTGACCACGCCCGCGAACGGCGCGGCTACATGGTCGGGGTTCGACCGGTCGGCCTTCTCGGCGGCGGGCACTTCGCTGGCGATGCTGCGGTCGCGGACCAGCACGGGGCGCAGTTGGCCGTTGAGGATGCACATGACGGTGCGCATGCCGCGTTCGTCGGGTTCGGAAATCGCCTCCAGCCCGATCAGCAGCTCGACGCCGCGCTCGAGCGTTACCCGATGCTCGTCACCGCGCCGCAGCCCATAGAAGAACTGGTTGGCTGACAGGCTCGAGGTGTCGCCGTACAAATCACGATGGGCATCGAATTCCTTTGTCGGGCCTGGAAACAGCAGCCGATTGAGGTGGGCCTGACGCTCGTGACCCGGCGTGGCCAGCACGGCCTCGTCGTCGGATGTGAGCTCCTGGGTCGGCTTGGCAGGCGGTCTGCCGGCCAGCGCCTTGGTGCGCAGCGGTTCCGGCCAGCCACCGGGCGGGTCGCCCAATTCGCCACGCAGGAATTCGATGACGGAGTCTGGAATATCGAATCTCGCTGGGTCAGAAGCGAATTCGTCGGCGGTGATACCGGCGCCGACCAGTGCCAGCGCCAGGTCGCCGACCACCTTCGACGACGGCGTCACCTTCACCAACCGGCCGAGTATCCGGTCGGCTCCCGCGTAGCTGTCCTCGATATCCTCGAACCGGTCCCCCAGCCCGAGCGCGATAGCCTGTTGCCGCAAGTTGCTCAACTGACCGCCGGGGATCTCGTGGCGATACACCCGCCCGGTCGGGAACGGAGGGCCAGACGCCGCAACGTCGAAGGGCGCGTACACCTTTCGCAAGGCTTCCCAGTACGGTTCCAACTCGCACACCGCGGCCAGCGACAGGCCTGTGTCGTACTCGGTGTGTGCGGTGGCGGCGACGATCGAACTCAACGCGGGTTGACTGGTGGTGCCCGCAAGCGGTGCGGCCGCTCCGTCCACCGCACTGGCACCGGCCTGCCATGCGGCGAGGTAGGTCGCCAGCTGACCGCCGGGGGTGTCGTGGGTATGCACATGCACCGGCAGGTCGAATCGCGAACGCAATGCTGACACCAACGCCGTGGCAGCCTGGGGCCGCAACAGCCCGGCCATGTCCTTGATCGCCAGCACGTGAGCGCCGGCGTCGACGATCTGCTCGGCCAGCTTCAGGTAGTAATCCAGCGTGTAGAGGTTCTCGCCGGGATCGGAGAGATCCCCGGTGTAGCTCATGGCGACTTCCGCGATGGACGAACCGGTTTCACGCACGGCGTCGATCGCTGGCCGCATCGATTCGACGTTGTTCAGCGCGTCGAAGATTCGGTAGATGTCGATGCCGGTGGCCGTCGCCTCCTCCACGAACGCCTTTGTGACGACTTCCGGGTACGGGGTGTAGCCGACGGTGTTGCGTCCGCGCAGCAGCATCTGCAGGCAGATGTTGGGTACGGCTTCCCGAAGCGCGGCCAACCGCTCCCACGGGTCTTCTTTCAAAAACCGAAGCGCCACATCGTAAGTCGCGCCACCCCAGCATTCGATCGACAACAGCTGCGGAATCATCCGCGCCACATACGGCGCCACCATCAGCAGGCCATTGGTGCGCAGCCGCGTCGCCAGCAGTGACTGGTGCGCGTCGCGGAAGGTGGTGTCGGTGACCCCGACCGCAGGCGAGTCGCGTATCCACTGCGCGAACCCCTCCGGCCCGAGTTCGACCAGCGCCTCTTTAGTGCCCCGTGGCGGCGCCGCTTCCAGATCGACCTGCGGGAGCTTGTCGTGCGGATAGACCGTAGACGGCCGCGGGCCGTGCGGCTGGTTCACCGTCACTTCGGCGAGGTAGTTGAGGATCTTGGTGCCGCGGTCGGCAGGTGTGCGCGCGGTCAGCAGGTAGGGCCGCTGATCGATGAACGACGTCGTGATCCGTCCGGCCCGGAAATCGGGGTCGTTGACCACCGCCATCAGGAACGGAATGTTCGTCGATACGCCCCTGATCCGGAATTCGGCCAGCGCGCGTCGGGCGCGGGCGATCGCCGCGGAGAAGTCACGTCCGCGACAGGTGAGTTTTACCAGCATCGAGTCGAAATGCGCGCTGATCTCCGCACCCAGGTTCGTGCCGCCGTCCAGCCGGATACCTGCGCCGCCCGGCGACCGGTAGCCGGTGATGCGGCCGGTGTCGGGTCGGAAGCCGTTGGCCGGGTCCTCGGTGGTGATCCGGCACTGCATGGCGGCTCCGTGCACGACCAGACTGTCCTGAGCCAACCCGAGCTGGTCGAGGGTTTCCCCGTCGGCGATGCGCATCTGGCTGGCGACCAGGTCGACGTCGGTGATTTCCTCGGTGACGGTGTGCTCCACCTGGATTCGAGGATTCATCTCGATGAACACGTGATGGCCGCGCTCGTCGAGCAGGAATTCGACGGTGCCCGCGAACGAGTAGTCGATCTGGCGGGCGAACGCGACGGCGTCGGCGCAGATCTTGTCGCGCAGCTCCTCGGCCAGGTTCGGCGCGGGTGCCAGCTCGATGACCTTCTGATGGCGGCGTTGCACGCTGCAGTCACGTTCGTACAGGTGCATGACGTTGCCGTGGGTGTCGGCCAGGATCTGCACCTCGATGTGGCGTGGGTTGAGCACGGCCTGCTCGAGATACACCATCGGGTCGCCGAATGCCGACTCCGCCTCGCGGCTGGCCGCCTCGATCGCCTCGGGAAGGGCGGCGGGATCGGCGACCCGGCGCATGCCGCGGCCGCCACCACCGGACACCGCCTTGACGAACAACGGGAAATCCATGCCCGACGCCGCCTCGACGAGTTCGTCGACCGACGAACTCGGTGCCGACGAGTTGAGGACGGGCAGGCCCGCCGCGCGGGCGGCCTCAATCGCGCGGGCCTTGTTACCCGTCAGCTCCAGCACCTCAGCGTTGGGCCCGACGAACGTGATGCCCGCCTGCGCGCAGGCCGCGGCGAGATCCGGGTTCTCCGACAGGAACCCGTAGCCGGGGTAGACCGCGTCGCAGCCCGCCTGCTTCGCGACGCGGATGATCTCGTCGACCGACAGGTAGGCGCGGACCGGATGGCCCGTCTCTCCGATCTGGTAGGACTCGTCGGCCTTCAACCGGTGTTGGGAATTGCGGTCCTCGTAGGGATACACCGCGACGGTGGTGATGCCCATCTCATACGCGGCGCGAAATGCACGGATCGCAATCTCACCACGGTTGGCAACGAGGATTTTCGCGATCACCCAAGAACCCTAACGCCCGCCCGACGGGACTAGAGAAGTGTCGACCAGTAGTTCCAGAACCGCACGAGGATCATCAGGATCAGGGCGGTGAACCACAACGTGACCAGCGACCAGCGCCACTGGTAGACGAACCGTGCCACACCGCTTTCGAGTTGGGGCTGCAGCGCGATCGCGGCAGCCACCACCAGAAGCGGGATTGTGACCGCCCAGACCACCATGCAGTACGGGCACAACGCGCCGATGCGGTACAGGCTCTGGAAGATCAGCCAATGGATGAACCCGACGCCGAGCAGTGTGCCGACGGCCAGCCCGCCCCAGTACCACCGCGGCAACGACACCTTGGTGAGTGCCAGCACACCGGTCACGACGACGACGGTGAAGGACACGATCCCGATCAGCGGGTTCGGAAAGCCGAATGCCGACGCCTGCGGGGTCACCATCACCGAACCGCAGGACAGCACCGGGTTGATGCTGCACGACGGGACGTAGTCCGGGTTGATCAGGATCTCGATCTTCTCGACCGTGAGCGTGAGCGCGGCTGCCAGCCCGAGCAGACCCGCGATCAGCACGTACACCGCGCTGGCGGTTCGCACGGCGACACCGGACCGCGAGCCCTCCGCGGCGGTTCCGGCCGAGCCGTCGGCGGGCTCCGCAGAGCTGTCAGCGGTCACGGTCACGGCGCGGCCGGCGGCTTCGGATCCGGGTTGGGCGGCAGGGCCACCAGGCCGGGCACGTCGCCGACGATTCCTTTGATCTTGTCGACGAGGGCCTGGGGGGAGTCGAGCTTGTACTCTTCGCCGTTGATCCGGATGGTCGGGGTGGAGGCGACGCCGGTGGCCGCGGCCAGGCCCTGAGCCATCTCGACATAGCGGCTCTTGTTGATGCATTCCGGCACGCCGCCGCCGGCCCCGGCCTGGCGGGCGACCTCGATCAGCCGGCCGTTATCGGGGAACGGTCCGACGTTCTCCTCGGGCTGCTGGGCATAGAGGGCGGCGTGGAACCGCCGGAATGCGTCCTTCGATTCGTCGGCCACGCAGTAGGCCGCGTTGGATGCGCGCGACGAGTATCCGTCGCCGGCCCGATCCAGGATGGACACCATGTAGTAGTCGGCGGCCACGGCGCCAGTGTCGATGAGCTTGTTCACTGTCGGGCCGAAGTTTTTTTCGAAGTTGCCGCATGCCGGGCACAAAAAGTCCTCGTACATGCCCAGCACCACCTTGGGCTCGGTGGTGCCCTCCTTGGTGATGAGCTTGTCCGACGACACCCGGATGGACTTGACCTCGCCCGACCCCGGCTTTTTCTCGCCGCCCATCACGATGTAGAGCACCAGCCCGACGCCGAGCAGCACCACTATCGCGGTCAACCCGATCTGGATCATCCGGTTGCGCCGGCGGTCGGCGGCGTTGAGGTCGTAGCGGGCGTTCTTCTTGGGTTTCGTGGCCACGGGACAAGGGTACCGGCGCGGTTTCCGCCGATTCAGCTGCGGCTCAGATGCGTGCGCAGGGCGGAGATGATGTCGTACGTCGCGGTCGCGCTGTCGCCGCCGAGCGTCATGAAGTTCGGGAATGCGTGTATCAGCGAGTCGTACTCGAGGAATTCCACGGTGTTGCCCGCGGCGCGTAGCGCCTCGGCGTACTGGCGGCCCTCGTCGCGCAGTGGATCGAAGCCGGCCGTCACCAGAATTGCCGGCGGCAGCCCGGTCAGATCGTCGGCCAGCAGCGGCGAGACCCTCGGATCGGCCGGGTCGATCCCCGAGTCGCCGATGTACTGGCCGCGGCCGAACTCCATGTCCTTGCGACGAAGGAAGAACCCCTCGGAGAACAGGCCGTACGACCGGGTCTGGTTGGCGAAGTTCGTGACCGGATACAGCAGCAGCTGCAAGGCGGGCGGCGGGGCGGCATCGTCTCGCGCCCGCAGCGCGACCACCGCGGTCAGGTTGCCTCCCGCGCTGTCCCCGCCCACGGCTACCCGTGCGGGGTCGGCTCCCAGCTCGGCGGCGTGCTCGCGGGCCCACAGGTAGCCGGCGTACGCGTCGTCGACAGCGGCTGGCGCCTTGTGCTCGGGTGCGCGCCGGTAGTCTACGAACAGCACATGCACACCGGCGTTTTGGCAAATGATCTCGCACAGGTGGCCATGGGTTTCGAGGCCGCCGACAACGAAACCCCCGCCGTGGTAGAAGACGAGCAACGGCGCGCCATCGCTGTTGGGTGGCCGGTAGTGACGGGCCGGGATGGCGCCCGCCGGGCCCGCGATCGCGATGTCCTTCGCCGTCACATCGACGTCCAGACGCGGAAATTGCGACGCGGTCAGGTTGATGCGTCTCCGGGCGGTCGCCACGTCGTCGCTGAGGATCAGGCCTTCCCTGCCGCTGAGTCGCTGCGCGGTCAGCACGAGCTGCAGCGTGGTGTCCAGTGTGTTGCCGTCGATGCTCACGGAGCGACCGCCCAACAACAGCCGCTTGATGTGGTCGGGCGTCCGCGCCACGGCACGTAGCGTCGGGCCGCCGGTCACCTTGAGCAATCGGTCCCGCAAGTCGGGCCGTGCCGCGGAGGTCTCAGGTCGCGGGGGCAGACTCCGAGCCATGGCTTCTCCCTCGGTAAAGCGCAACGATGGTAACCCGGTCCGACAGGTCGGCTTCGGAGTTTTCCAGACGCCCGAGGAGACCGAAACGCGCGGTGGCAAACGCACTGCGCGCGGGCCGCGCGAGATCGACACCACCACCGTAAAAGAGAAACGCCCACCGAGGCACTGATTAGGTGGGGTATCCAATTCGGCAATATAGTCATCCGGGAGTCGGTGACCCCGGAGCGGATTGTGAGCAATTTGACGTGTTCGAATTCGAGCCGACCGAGCAGGACCTGGCGTCCCGCTCGTCGCCCGAGCGACGGCACGCGGTCGGGGCCCCGATCCACGGAACTTTCCATTAGCCAACTAAGCAGGGACAGGTGACATGACTTCGGCGGCCGCGATTCCTTCCGTCACGCTCAGCGACGACCACACGATGCCCGTGCTCGGTCTGGGGGTCGGCGAGCTGTCGGACGCCGAGACCGAAGAGGCGGTGTCGGCGGCTCTGGAAGCGGGCTACCGTTTGATAGACACCGCCGCTGCCTACGGCAACGAGGCCGCGGTCGGACGCGCGATCGCCTCCTCGGGTGTGCCCCGTGAGGAACTGTTCGTCACGACCAAGCTGGCCACGTCCCAACAGGGGTTCCAGTCATCGCAGGACGCCCTCAAGGCAAGCCTGGACCGGCTCGGCCTGGATTACGTCGACCTGTACCTGATTCACTGGCCTGCCGGTGAGCACGGCAAGTACATCGACAGCTGGGGTGGGCTGTTGAAGTCCCAGTCGGTCGGGCACACCCGGTCGATCGGCGTGGCGAACTTCCACGAGGAGCATCTGTCCAACATCATCGACCTGTCGTTCGTCACCCCGGTCGTCAACCAGATCGAGCTGCACCCGCTGCTCAATCAGGCCGCGCTGCGGGCGGTCAACACCGACCGCGGGATCGTCACCGAGGCCTATGGTCCGCTCGGCGTCGGCAGGCTGCTGGACAACCCGACGATCGTCTCGGTCGCCGAGGCTCACGGCAAAACGCCTGCGCAGGTGCTGATTCGATGGAGCATTCAACTGGGCAATGTGGTGATTCCGCGCTCGTCGTCACCCGAGCGGGTGAAGTCGAACCTCGAGGTGTTCGACTTCGAGCTGACCGACGATGAGATGGCGACCCTCAACGGACTGGATGACGGCACGCGGTTCCGTCCCGATCCCGACACCTACACCGGCAGCTAGTCGGGGCCGGCGCGAGTTCCCTGCGCGAGCAGACGCGAAATCGCCCGATTCGCCCCGGATTGGGCAATCTCACGTCTGCTCGGCGGAGGTAGTCAGCCCGTCATGACGTCATGACGATCCGATAGGCGACCGGCTTCCCGTTCTGAACAGTTGTCATCTCGCCGATGTCGACGAAGCCCAGTTGGTGTGTCAGCCGCAGGCTACGGCGGACCGTGGGCGGTCTATGAGCTGCCATCGGCGCAGCCTCTGCTCGACGACTTGGCTGATTATTACTCCGTGACTTCGGGTCAGGTGCTCATCGGCTTCTTCTGCACAGGAGCGGCGGCACGCGTTCCCGGCATGGTCGAGGACCCAACCGTCGTCGATGTGGGGTTGGGGCTGCACCCGGATCACGTCGGCCGCCGTCGTGGCGCGCTGTTCGCGCGCATCGTCTTAAAGCATTTGTCCGAGGTTCACCCGGGTCGGCCGCTGCGCGCGGTCGTGCAAGCGTGGAATCGCCGTAGCCTGCGGCTGACACACCAACTGGGCTTCGTCGACATCGGCGAGATGACAACTGTTCAGAACGGGAAGCC
>LZSH01000019.1 GCA_001665255.1 Mycobacteriaceae bacterium 1482268.1
CGGTGTTGAACTTCACCATCCAGTGGGGATTCGACCGGCACTCGTTCGGCCGGCCGCTCGGCTCGTATCAGGCGCTCAAACACAAATACGCGGACCTGAAGATCTGGTTCGAGGCATGCAAGGCGGCGACCAACTCCGCGGTCACCGAAGTCGCCAACCGCTCCCCCGATGCAGAAATGGCCGTCAGCGTCGCGAAATCCTATGTGGGCGAACACGCCCCGGGCATGCTGCAGGACTGCGTGCAGCTGCACGGCGGAATCGGTGTGACCTGGGAGCACGATCTGCACCTGTACTTGCGCCGCGCCATGCTCGATCGCTCGATGTTCGGCACCCCCGAGGATCACAACCTGCGCGTCTACGCATTGACCGCGGACGCGAGGAGCGCCTGATGACCGAGACGACGTCGGCCCCGCCGATCACCGAATCCGCGGCCGAGTTCGCCGAACGGGCCAGTGCTTGGCTCGCCGAGAACATGCCTCGCATCGACCCGGCCAATCCCCCCGACGCGGACCGCGGGGAGGAAGCGCCGTGGATGCGCGCCCGCGAGCTCCAAAAGATACTCTACGAAGGCGGATTCGCGGGTATCTGCTTCCCTCGCGAATACGGCGGGCTCGGACTACCCATCGAATATCAGCGGGCGTTCGACGAGGTGTCGCGAGGCTATGAGCTCCCGATGATCCTCAACACACCGACGTTCACGATCTGCGCCGCGACCATTCTCGACACCGGCAGCGAGGATCAGAAGAAGCAGCACGTCTCGGCCGCGCTGCGCGGCGAAGAGGTGCTGGTGCAGCTGCTGTCGGAGCCCAGCGGCGGATCCGATCTGGCGGGTGTGATCACCCGCGCCGACCGCAAAGGCGACAAGTGGGTGGTCAACGGCGCTAAGACGTGGAGCACAAGCGCTTTCGCCGCAGACTACGGGTTGATGTTGGCGAGAACCGACTGGGACGTCCCCAAGCACGAGGGCCTGACCATGTTCCTGGTCCCGATCAACAGTCCCGGCATCACCCTGCGGCGGATCAAGCAGGTGAACGGCTCCGTCGAGTTCTGCGAGGAGTTCTTCGACGACCTCGAGCTCGACGACGACGCCGTCGTCGGCGAGGTCAACCAGGGATGGCACGTGGCATCGCGGCAGCTGTATCACGAAAGACGTGCTGTCGGTGGAGGATCGGAGTTCGCCAGCGGGGTCGGTGCCGAGGGCAAGACAGACGTGCCAATCGACTGGGTCGAGCTTCTGGAAGCGACCGGGCAGGCCGACAACGAACGCGCCCGCGAGCGCGCCGGACGCGCGATCGTGCACAAGGCGGTGCAAGAGAGGCTGATCGAGCATGTCTACCACGGCGTCCTCGACGGCTCGTTGCCACCGGCGGCCGGCTCGATCATCCGGATCACCCACGCCGAGACCCACCAGGTGGCCGTCGACACCGCGGTCCAGCTGACGGGCAGCGCGGCCGTCGTCGAGGGCGACGACAACCTGATCCGGTTCGGCGAGCGCTATTTGTCGCGTCAGACGGCGGCGCTCGGCGGCGGCACGACCGAGATCGCCCGCAACATCATCGGCGAGCGGGTCCTCGGCTTTCCGCGCGAGGCTGCCGCCGACCGCGGGGTTCCGTTCAAAGAGGTCAAGCGCAACAAGGGCTGACGGCCGTCTAGAACAGAGTGGGCTGTGCCACCTCGGCTGTCACGACCTCGGGCGCCTGCGTCGTTTGAAACGATCGGCGGTCAGGCGCCAGTCGGTACTTTTTCACCAACGGAGTCACCCTGTCGCGCAGCATGTCTCGGTAGTCGGCGGGCAGGTAGGCGCCGCGCCGGTACAGCTGCCGGTATTCGGCGACCAGCTCAGGGTGCGATCGCGACAGCCATGACATGAACCAGCCTCTGGTCGATCCGCGCAGGTGCAGCCCGAACACCGTCACGCCGTTGGCGCCTGCGGCCGCGATCTGACCGAGCAGGCCGTCGAGATGCTCGACGGAGTCGGTCAGTCTCGGCAGCACCGGGGCGACCATCACATGGCAGTCGAGGCCCGCGTCGCGGATCGCGGCGATCAAGCCCAGCCGAGCCTGTGGCGTCGGCGTTCCCGGCTCAACGTCCTTGTGCAGCACGGGATCCCCGACGGCGAGCGACACGGCGACACTGACGCTGACCCGCGCCGCCGCCTCGGCGATCAGCGGAAGGTCCCGTCGCAAGAGCGTGCCCTTGGTGAGGATCGAAAACGGTGTCCCGGAATCAGCCAGTGCCGCAATGATTCCAGGCATGAGTGCATAGCGGCCCTCGGCCCGCTGATACGGATCGGTGTTGGTGCCCAATGCGACGGTTTCGCGATGCCACGACTTGCGGTGCAGTTCACGCCGCAGCACGTCGGCGACGTTGGTCTTGACCACGATCTGGGAATCGAAGTCGGTGCCGCAGTCCATCTCGAGATACTCGTGGGTCGGTCGGGCGAAACAGTACCGACACGCATGCGCACACCCGCGGTAGCCGTTCACGGTGTACCGGAACGGCACCATCGACATGTCGGGCACCTTGTTCAGCGCCGATTTGCAGAGGATCTCGTGGAAGGTGATGCCCTCGAATTCCGGCGTACGCACACTGCGGACGAAGCCCATGCGCTGCAGACCGGGCAGCGCGCCATCGTCGACGCCGATGCCCTGGCCGTCCCACCGCATCCCTCAATTCGAACGCATGTTCGAGACAAAGTCAAGCGTTGCACGGTCGGGCGTCGTTTGGCCTGATGGAAACCCGATGGGAAGCTGAGGCCATGTACATCGAAACCCAGTGGGACGACGAGGCCGACGTCGTCTGTATCGGCGCCGAGGGCGGGGTGCTCGCCGCGGGACTCGTCGCCGCCCACGCGGATCTCGATGTCTATCTGGGCATTACGGAGTCCGCGGCGAACGGCACTGACCTGGCCGCATCACTGGGCTACCGGGGCGGGGACCAGCAGACCACGACGCACCTCGCGGGCTTCGACTACGCCTTCGGCGAGGCCACCCGCGCGCAGAGCCTCTGGCCGGTGCGCGCGGCCGAAGACGCCCCACCGCTTCCCCCGCCCCCGCAGCGCCGCGGCACCATCGAGCCGTTCTTCGGCGCCGTGCTCGAGCAGTGGGCACACCGGTGTGCGGCGGCACGGAACTGTCTTGTCTACAACCGGGTGACCAACCGACAGATGGCCGTGATGCGAAGCATCTCCGGAGGCGAGAAGGTGGAAGCGGCCGTCGTCGGCGCCGTCACATTGAGCCCGGAACTGCCCGCCTTGTCGTTGGACACCTGGCTGAGATCTCAAGCCGCGGACGCGGACCTGGTACCCGACACCGGTACTCGGCTGGCCAGATTGGTGTTCGAGAACAACGGCGTAGCGGGCGCGGTGATCGAGACGCAGGACGGGATGCTGGCGGTACGCGCGCGGGAGAACCTCATCATCGGCATCGGCGATTCACCGGCCGGAGGCACGCATTCGCTCATCAGCGCGACCGAGCCGGTGACGGTCCGCGTCTCGCTGGTCAGCATGGCGGCCAGCCGATTCGGGGAAATCGAGATCCTCACCGCGCCGGGAGAGGACGACCGAGTGGTTTACCAGTTGGCGAGCTGGCAGCGCGCGGTGTAGGGACCATCGCCCTGGGTCACGACCTGACCGTCGACCTGGATCTCGCAATGCGCACCTGGTACGGCCTGCCCGCCGTGCGCGGCGGCGCTGGCGTCGAGGGTCGCCCACTGCGGGTCGCTGAGCGTGGTGGTGAACTCCCAGGGCGTGGGGACTTCTTCCTTTTTGAGGAAGGCGTACGGATCGGCGTTGTATGCCGCCTTGCTCGGAGGCTGCGCCGTCAGGTAGTTGACCTGAAAGCTCACGCCGGTTCCCGACGTCAGGATGTACTTGACTTGATGGCCGGTCGGCTCGGCGTTGGCAGGTGCACTGGCCACCCCTACTGACGCTGCTGCGAGCATGAGCGCGGCCCCGACCCTGATTGTCGCTGTTCGCATGTTCGTCACATCGCACGACGCTACCGCAGCGTTACACGAGCAAACGCCGTAACCGGTGGTCCGCGCGTTAATGCGTTCGTCACATACAGACATTTGAGAGAAACACCGGCGATTTAACGTGCGGATTCGACGCTGACATACGAAAGGCTGCCCATGCGAGATGCACAAGGTTCGTCGTTGAAACGTTCGGCTCTGGCGGCGGGAAGCCTGGTGATGGCAACCTCGCTGCTGCTGGCGGGTTGCGGCAGCAAGGCCACCGAGACCGACGCGACGAACGCCAAATCCTGCGTGGACACCTCGGGCCCGACCATCAAGGTCGGTGCGCTCAACTCGCTGTCGGGCACGATGGCGATTTCCGAGGTCACTGTGCGCCACGCCATCGATCTGGCCGTCGAGCAGATCAATGGCGCGGGCGGCGTGATGGGCAAGCAGATCCAGCTCGTCGGCGAGGACGGCGCCTCCGAGCCAACGGTTTTCGCCGAGAAGGCCGAAAAGCTGATCAGCAGCGACTGTGTGGCCGCGGTGTTCGGCGGCTGGACGTCGTCAAGCCGCAAGGCGATGCTGCCGGTGTTCGAGGGCGCCAACTCGCTGCTGTATTACCCCGTGCAGTACGAGGGCCTCGAGTCGTCGAAGAACATCTTCTATACCGGCGCCACCACCAATCAGCAGATCGTGCCCGCGCTGGACTACCTCAAGCAGAAGGGCATTAAATCGCTGTACCTGGTCGGCAGCGACTACGTCTTCCCGCAGACCGCCAACCGCATCATCAAGGCCTACGCCGGCGCCAACGGCATCGAGATCAAGGGCGAGGACTACACGCCCCTGGGGTCGACGGACTTCTCGACGATCGTGAACAAAGTCCGCACGGCCGGGGCCGACGCGGTGTTCAACACCCTCAACGGTGATTCCAACGTGGCGTTCTTCCGCGAGTACAAGAGCGTGGGGTTGACGCCGCAGGCCATGCCGGTGGTCTCGGTGTCGATCGCCGAGGAGGAAGTCGGCGGTATCGGGGTGCAGAACATCACCGGCCAGCTCACCGCGTGGAACTACTACCAGACCGTCGACAATCCGGTGAACAAGGCGTTCGTCAAGGCCTATAAGGACAAGTACGGCGCCGACAAGCCGACGTCGGATC
>LZSH01000020.1 GCA_001665255.1 Mycobacteriaceae bacterium 1482268.1
CGAACGAGGAACAGTGGTTGCGGCGAATGGCCACCGAGATCGACAACCTGCGGGCCGCCGTGCTGTGGAGCCTCGACTCCGCCGACGAGCAGGACGGTGAACTCGCGCTGCACATCATCGCCGAGATCACCGCGTGCAGTTTCGAAGACTGGAGCGGGGTGTGGTTCTGGGCTGAACAGGCCATCGAACGGGCAAAGCGGGCTTCGCCCGTCCTACGGAGCACGGTACTCGCGGTCGCATCGAGCAGTGCCTTCTACCGAACCGACTACGTGACAGCACATCAACTGGCACGGGAGGCACTGCGCGGCGGCCCGCCGACCGGCTCGCCCGCCCCTGAACTTCCCTACATGGCGCTCATGGTGAGCAGTCGTCCTGAGCGGATAAAGCCGATTCTGGCCGAGGGGCTCGCAGCCGTCGACGCAACCGGTGCAGGACCGTACTCACGTGCGAGGTTGCACTCAACTGCAGCCGGTTGCGCTGCTCAGGCGGGTAATTCGGAATTCGCAGCTGAACAGGCGAAGGAAACACTTCGCATCGGACAAGAGCTGCGTCGCCGATCGGTGACCTCCCTTGGGCAGTACCTGGTGGCGCTGACGACGTGGCAGTCCTCACCCGACGACGCTCTCGCGGTGTTGGAAGCGAGCGGCTTCACGTGCGATTTCTCGGCGACACTCCGCGGCCGAGCGCTGGCGCTGGCTGCTCAACTGCGAGCCGCCAAGGGGGACGTGGACGGCGCCATATCGGCTCTGCGGCAAGCGATTCCAGAGACCCATCGCTACGGAGAGCTGACAGGTATCGCCACCATGTTCGATCGAGGCATCCAAGTGCTCTGCGAGATCGGGCATTTCGAGTTCGCGGCCGTGCTCGGCGGCATCGTCACCGAAGGCGTCTTCGCGAGCACCTTCGGCGTGCCCGTCCACGAACTACCTGATCGGCAGCGCGCGCTCGAAAAGTTGAAACGTGAACTCGGCGAGCAGCGGTACGCGGCGGCTGTCGCACACGGCGCTTCGATGAATTTCGACGAGGCGCTCAGTTCAACGACCCGCTGCCTTGATGAACTGGCTCAGTCACGCTAACTGAGCCAATCATTCTGAATAGCCCTACGCGGCGTCGAAGGCGACGGGAAGTGTTGCAGGACCGGTGATTCCGACCAACGGCTTCCACTGGCCGATACCGTCGCGGCGCAGGCTCGGCATGCGGGCGGCCATCACGGTCAGCGCCGTCGCGATCTCCCGCCGGGCCAGGTTCGCGCCGAGGCAGTAGTGCGCGCCGGCGCCGAAGGTCTGCATCGGCGGGGCGTCGTCACGCAGGATGTCGAAGCGATCCGGTTCGACGTACACGTCGGCGTCGTGATTGGCGGCCGCGGTGTTGCACATGACGAACGTGCCCTCGGGGATCAACACGTCCGCGATCTCCACGTCCTCCTTCGTCATCCGCATCGCCCCGAAAACCACTGGGGCGAACCGCATCAGCTCTTCGACGGCCTTCATTGCGAGCTCAGGGTGCTCCTGCAGTAGTGTCCACTGATCGGGATAGTCGCAGAACACATCGATCGCAGCGGCCACCTGATTGCGGGTGGTGTCGGTGCCGGCCATCAGGATTCCCGCCGCGAGCATCCGCAGTTCGTCGGGTGACAACCGATCGCCGTCGTCCTCGGCACGAATCATCTCCGAGATCAGGTCATCGGACAGCGACCCCCGCCGAGTGGCGACCATGTCGTCGATGTAATCGTCGAGTTCGCTCCACGCCGTGAGGATTTCGTTCTCGTGTTCGGCGACGTTCCAGCTGAACAGCTTGAAGAAATCGTCGGCCCACGCGTCGAACAGTCGCCAGTCGTCCCGCGGCGCGCCGAGCAGTGCAGAGATGATCGGCACGGGATACGGCCTCGCGATGTCGGTGACCGCCTCGCAGCGGCCTTGCGCCGCAATCGGATCGAGCACCGAGTTGATCACATCGACAATGATGTCCTCCAGTCGCAGAACCGACCGCGGCGTGAACGCCTTGGAGATGAGACGACGCAACCGGGTGTGGTCCTCGCCGTTCATCGCCAGCAGGCTGGTGCTGGCGCGGTGCCACAGGGGGCCGTCGGTGATGCCCTGCGTCTCCAGCCCGAGGCCGGGCGGAACGACGAATCGAGGGTCGCGCAGCGTCGCGCGCACCAATTCGTAGCTCAGGATTTCCGGGCCGTGCGCACCCATGGCGATCGGCGCCTGCTCGAGCGCCTTGCGCAGGCTTCGGTGGCCTTCGTCAGGGCTCGGTGCTTCCTCGTACTCGACTGTGGGCAGGTCCGCTTCGAACACGCTTATGGTCATGTCGACATGCTTCTTCCGGCCCGCAGGGGTGGGTAGCGTAGTCGACTACTCCACTGTGAGCGTGGTCACCTCACGCCGGCCCCGCCGTGCTCTCGCCGCGAGCGCGCCCGCGCCG
>LZSH01000021.1 GCA_001665255.1 Mycobacteriaceae bacterium 1482268.1
ACTATCCGGAGTGGGAGAAGGCCGGCCGGATGCCCCGCGAGGTGTTCGAGCAGATGGGTTCGCTCGGGATGCTCGGCATGGCTATTCCGGAGGAGTACGGCGGTGCGGGCGTACCCGATTACCGCTACAACGTCGTGATGCAGGAGGAGGCGGCCAAGGCGCTCGTCACGCTGTCGACCGTGCGCACGCAGCTGGAAGTGATCCTGCCGTACTTCCTGCACTACGCGAACGCCGAGCAGCGCGAGCGGTGGTTCCCCGGTCTGGCCGCAGGCACACTGCTCACCGCTATCGCGATGACGGAGCCGGGCACCGGATCGGATCTGGCCGGCATGCGCACCACCGCGGTACGCGACGGTGACGACTACATCGTCAACGGTGCCAAGACGTTCATCACCGGCGGCATCCAGGCCGACCTGGTCATCACCGTCGCGCGCACCTCGACGGATCCTGACAATCGACGCCGCGGGCTGACGCTGCTGGTCGTCGAGGACGGCATGCCCGGCTTCGCCCGCGGCCGCGAGCTCGACAAGATGGGCTGCAAGGTGCAGGACACCGCCGAGCTGTCGTTCACCGATGTGCGGGTCCCGGCGGCCAACGTGCTTGGTGAGGTCGACGAGGCGTTCGGCTATCTGGGGCACAACCTGCCGCAGGAGCGCCTGACGGTGGCGGTCGGGTCCGTCGCACAGGCACGGTCTGCCATCGCCGCGGCCATCGACTACACCAAGGACCGCAAGGCATTCGGCACGCCGGTCGCGTCCTTCCAGAACACGAAGTTCGAGCTCGCCGCCTGTTCGACAGAGGTCGAGGCGGCGCAGGCGATGCTGGACCGCGCGGTGGCGCTGCACGTTGACGGGGAACTGACCGGCGCCGACGCCGCTCGGGTCAAGCTGTTCTGCACCGAGATGCAACAACGCGTGGTCGACCGCTGCCTACAGCTCTTCGGCGGCTACGGATACATGATGGAGTATCCGATCGCTCGGCTGTACACCGACGCGCGCGTGGCCCGGATCTACGCTGGCACCAGCGAAGTCATGAAAGTGATCATCGCCAAGTCCCTCGGCCTCTAGCCTTGGGCGGCGTGGGCGACGTGACGGACGAGGCTGCGGGCACGATCGATCGATTTCTGGCCGCGTGGGAACGGGCCGACGTCGACGAGCTCTTGGACTTCTTCGCCGATGACGCCGAATGGCATCCAGGACCGATGAAGCCGGCAATCGGCAAGGAAGCCCTGCGGGTCGCGTTCGAAGAGTGGCTGACCGGGGCGGTCGGCATGCGGGCAGAAGTCCACTCGAGCGTTTCGGATGGACGGCTTCTCATGCACGAACGCACGGATCATTTTTCGCTCGCCGGTCAGGAGACCGCCACGCCCGTCGCGGCGGCGTTCGTTGTCGAGGGTGGTCTCATACACGCATGGCGTGAATACTTCGACATGTCCCCGTTCGTCGCACCCCGTACCCCATGACGCCTCTGACCTGCGGTGTGACGACGATCTAAACCTTTTTGCCCTGAGACCCTTGTCACAGTACCGAAACCTACCTACTGTGTGTTCACTAGGTTGGTTGAGTCAAGGGAGATTCGTGACGTCGGCATCGCGCGAGCGGCCCTACGAGACGCTCCTTGCCAAGGGCGAGGACCGTAGGCAGCGCATTCTCGGCGTGGCCGAGCGGCTGCTCGCCCGCAACGGCTGGCGCAGCACGTCCCTTGCCCAGATCGCCAAGGAAGCCGGCGTCACCCCCGCCGGGCTGCTGCACCATTTCGAGTCCAAGGAGCAACTGCTCAACGCGGTGCTCGATGCCCGTGATGAAGACGACGCCCTGCACGCGGACTACCAATCCGGCGATCTGATCACCGAGATCAAGCGAGTGGCTCAGCGGTTCGACCGGGCGCCCGAACTCGTCGGCACGTTCACCGTGCTGCTCGTCGAAAACATCGCCCCCGACGCGCCGCTGCACGACAGGCTGCACAAACGCTATCGCGCTGCCATCGACATCCTCACCGGCAACATCGAAAGCGGCCAGCGGGTCGGGAAGTATCGGCCGGATTGTGACGCGGCCACCAAGGCCGTCGAGATTCTCGCCTTCATCAACGGAATGGAGACATTATGGTTACTCGACCCGTCAATGCCGCTCACCGCGGTGTTCAAGGGATACGCGGAGTCGCTGGCCGCCGACTTGGCGCCACGGAGCTCGAAATGAGATACCGGCTCGATGTGGTGGGGCCCAGCGTCGCCGACGTCGTCAGGTTCGCGGGCGGTTGGATGTATGACCGTGTGATGGCCGGCTGGGACGTCACGGTTCTGCTTACCCACGGTGAGGACGCTCGGCCGCTGCACATCCTCGGCGTCGCAACGGCAGACCTGGAATCGGCGCTGGCCTTGTGGGAGGAACGTCCGCATCCACAGACCGTCGCAGTCGCCGCCGACCTGTTCGCCAGCGACGAGCGGGTCCGCCGCGGAGTGTTGGGGGCGCTCGAGCAGGGCCTCACCGAGGTCACCCTGTGGGGTGACACCTGCCCCGCCGAGCTCCACGACAGCGTCGGTCCCGTCGCGCATCACCTCAGCGCCGCGGCCCGCGCGTTCAAGCGTCAGGCGCTGACGGCCGCCGCCAACAACGGCGCCGTCACCGGGACCGAGACTTTCCGCTGCGGTGTGATGGCGACGCCGTCGGTCGCCGCGGATCTCATTCCGGCGAGCTGAAGCCCTCGATCAGCACCTTTCCGACGGCCTTGCCGTCAGCGACATACCGCAGCGCGCTTGATGTTTCGGCGAGCGGGAAAACCGCGCCGATATGTGGTGCCACCTTGCCGCTGGTGAGCAGATCGCGAAGTTCGGTCTCGTTGCGGACGAACTCGTCTGGAGACACGTCCTGGAACTGGAAGCCCAGCACGTGCACGCCCTTGACGAGAACGAGGTTGAGCGCGATGCGCGGGATGGTCCCCGAGGCGTAGCCGACGGTGACGAACCGGCCGCCGCGGCGCAGTGAGCGCAGCGCGGGTTCGGACAGTCCACCGCCGACGGGGTCCAGGACGGCGTGCGCACCGTCGGGCAACGCCTGCCGAAGCGCTGTGCGTAGGTCGCCGCAACGGTGGTTGACGAGGTGACGCGCACCGTACGAGGCTGCGGCGTCGAGCTTTTCGGCCGACGAGGCGACGGCGGTGACTTCGGCGCCAAGCAGAACGGCGAGCTGGACGGCGGCCAGGCCGACGCCACCGCCGGCACCGAGCACGATCACGGCGTCACCCGAACGCACGCCCGCGACGGAGCGCAGCGCGTGATACGCCGTCCGGTACGCCACCCCGAACGCCGCGGCCGTTCGATCGTCGACACCATCAGGGATCCGTGTCAGCCCCGAAGAGGCCACCACGATCTCTTCGGCGAACGCTCCGTACATGCCTGTCCCGGTCACCCGGTCACCGACGGCGACATCACCTGTGTCGCCGATGACTTCGACGACCACGCCTGCGAACTCACTGCCGACCACGAACGGCGGCGGCACGCTGATCTGGTATCGGTTGGCGACGAGCAGCACGTCGGGATAGTTGACGGCGGCGGCGCCGACCCGCACTCGTACCTGCCCGTCCTGGGCCGCCGGTGCGGACCGCGTCTCGATGCGGACGACCTCCGGCGGCCCGTACTCGGGGCACACCGCCGCGCGGATCACGAGTAGTCGCTGGACTCGGCCAAGTCGGCCGCCGAACGCATCAAATCCACGATGACGGGCCCGTACGCCAGCAGCTTCTCGTTGTCGCCCGCACGCTGGAAACCCTGCTCGAGGACGATCGCCAGCTTCCACTTCGCCAACACCAGGTAGTAGTCGAGGTCGTCGACCTGTCGGCCGGAGACCCTGGCGTAGTGGTCGACTACTGCTGTGCGGGAGGGCATTCCGTGCATGTCGACATAGCTCATCGCCGACGGAGCATTGCTATCTTCCGGCCAGCTCTGCACCATCCAGCCCAGATCGAGCTTCGGGTCGCCCACTGTGCCCATCTCCCAGTCCACAATTGCGGCCAACTGCGCTGGCCCGCCGTGTCGATACATCACGTTGGCGAACTGGTAGTCGCCGTGCATCAAGCCGGGAATGAAGTCGAGGGGGCGGTGGCTGCGCAGCCACGCGGTCGCCACGTCGAGACCGTCGATGTCCCGGCCCTTGATGCGCTCGAAGAAGCCAATCCAGCGGTCCACTTGTCGTTCGTGGAATCCGTCCGGTCGGCCAAGGTCGTGCAGCCCCTTGGCCTTCCAGTCCACTTTCGACAACAGCGCGATACCTTCGGCGAGCTGATATGCCAGCCCCGCGCGTGCCTCGAGGTCGCTGCCGAACGGCTCCGGCCACCGCCGGTCCGTCAAGTCCATGGGCGACCATCCCTCGACGAAGCCCATCAGATAGAAGGGGCGGCCGAGCACCGACGCATCAGGGCAAACGCCGACCGCCGCGGTGTGGGGGACCTCGGTGCCGTCAAGAGCCTCGATGATCCGCCACTCGCGCAGGATGCCCTTGTCCCGGTCAGGTGGAGCGTCCGGAGGCGGCATGCGCAGCACGCACACGTCCTCGCCGCGGGTGAGCTTGTAAATGACGTTCTGCGTGCCGCCGGAGAGGAAGTCGGCTTTCAGCGGCTCACCCTTGCCGGGCAGGCCTTGGCCATCCATCCATTCGGCGAGGCGCGCGGTGTCGATGCTCGGCTGGCTCACAGATTGCCCACTTCATGCTCGAGGTACTCGGCGAACTTCTGTTGCGCCGCTTCGCGTTTGCGCGGAATCCATTCGGTCGGCCAGGTGTCGTTGCTCGGGTGGTAGTCGCGCAGCACCTGTTTGGCCACCGTGGCCTTGTGCACCTCGGTCGGGCCATCGGCCAGCCCCATCACCGCGGCACCGGTCACCATCCCCATGAAGGGCATGTCATCGGTGACGCCGAGCGCGCCGTGCACTTGCATTGCTCGCCAAGCGATGTCGTGCAGGACGGTCGGCATGACCACCTTGACCGCGGCGATATCCTTGCGGACCTTCTTGTAGTCGTTGTACTTGTCGATCTCCCATGCGGTGTAGAGCACCATCAATCGGAACTGGAGCAGTTGCGCATACGAATCGGCGATGTAGCCCTGCACGAACTGCTTGTCGGAGAGCCTGCTGCCCTGGGTCTCTCGGCTCAGGGCGCGTTCGCACATCATGTCCAGC
>LZSH01000022.1 GCA_001665255.1 Mycobacteriaceae bacterium 1482268.1
GGCGACCGGGTTCGTCGGCGCCGCGGCGTTGACGGCGATTCCGTCGTCGTAGAGCTCGGCGGCCAGGCTCTTGGTCAGCCGGTTGAGCGCGGCCTTGACCGTGCCGTAGATCCCGAATCCGGCGGTGCGATCGAAGTCGGAGAACGGCGGGCCGGGCGGCAGGTCGCCGCCGACCGACGTCACGTTGAGCACCCAGCCGCGCCCGCGCTCCCGCATGGCCGGAATCGCCAATTGGGTCAGGTGCAGCGGTGCGAGAACGTGCATCTCCATCATCAAGCGCACGCGGCGGTCGGGAAACTCATCGAGCGGCCGCAGAAAGGTGACTGCGGCGTTGTTGACCAGGATGTCTGGCGCGCCGACGCGGTCGACGACCTCGGCGAAAAGGCGTTCGCGGTCCTCGGCCTTCGACAGGTCGGCCTGGATCGCGACCGCCGCGCCGCCCGCGGCCTCGATCTCGTCGAGCGTCTGACGAAGGGAGCCTTGATATTTCGGGTCGGGCTCCATGGTGCGGGCGGTGAGCGCAACCGTGGCACCCTCACGCGCGAGCCGCTGCGCGATCGCCTTGCCGAGGCCCCGGCTGGTTCCTGTTACCAAGGCCACCTTGCCGTCACACGACATTGCCAACCTCCCCGATCAATTGCGTTTGATGCCGGCCAGTTTGTCGGCGAACTTCGCCTCGGCGGCCTCCCGCAGCCGCAGCAGGTGCTCGGACGGGAAGACGTCGGGTGCGGGCTTGTAGTCCTTCAGCAGCAGGCGGGCCAGCGTGACCTTGTGCACCTCGGTCGGCCCGTCGGCCAGCCCGAGCACAAACGACTCCACCAGGTACTGCACGAACGGCATCTCGTGGGTGGTGCCCAGCGAGCCGTGGAGCTGCAGAGCCCGCGCCGACACGTCGTGCAGCACCTTCTGCATCATCGCCTTGACCGCCGAGATGTCGGTCCGCACCGCCTTGTAGTTGTTGTGCTGGTCGATCTTCCACGCCGTCTGCAGGGTCAGCAGCCGGAACGCCTCGATCTCCATCCAGGAGTCCGCGACCATCTCCTGGACGAGCTGCTTGTTGGAAAGCATGTCGCCCTGGGTGTACCGGGATACGGCGCGTTCGCAGATCATGTCGAAGATTCGTCGCACCAGACCGACCGTGCGCATCGCGTGGTGGATCCGCCCGCCACCCAGCCGCGTCTGCGCCACCACGAACGCCCCGCCGCGCGGGCCGAGCATGTGATCGTTTGGCACTCGGACGTTTTCGTACCTGACGTAGCCCTCACGGCCGCCACCGCCGAGCGGCTGGTAGCCGAGCCCGACGTCGCGCAGCACATTGATGCCGGGCGTGTCGCCTGGCACGACGAACATCGAATAGCGTTCGTACGGCGGGGCGTCCGGATCTGTCATGGCCATCACGATGATGAACGACGCCATCGACGCGAACGACGAGAACCACTTCTCGCCGTTGATCACCCAGTGGTCACCGTCGCATACCGCCGAGGTGGTGAACACCTTCGGGTCGGCGCCGCCCTGCGGTTCGGTCATCGAGAAGCAGGACACGATGCGGTTGTCCAGCAGCGGTTCGAGATAGCGTTGCTTGAGTTCCGGTGTGCCGTAGTGGGCCAGGATTTCACTGTTGCCGGAATCGGGCGCCTGCGAACCGAATACGATCGGCGCGCATTCGGAGCGACCCAGGATCTCATTGAGCAGCGCCAGCTTGACCTGGCCGTAGCCAGGGCCGCCGAGGTGCGGACCGAGGTGGGTGGCCCACAATCCGCGGTCCTTGACGATCTTCTGCAGCGGCGGAATGAGCGCCTGGCGCACCGGGTCGTTGAGGTCGTGAGACTCCTTGACTATCAGGTCGATCGGCTCGCATTCGGAGCGCACGAACTCCTCCACCCAGGCCAGCTGCTCCGCCCACTCCGGGTCGGTTGAGAAGTCCCATGCCATCAGTCGTCCTTTTCGTCGAAGTTCAATGGCTACTCTGGCGCGCGGAGCCCGTGTCGAGAAGGGCTTCCACGGCTGCGTCGTCGAGACCCAGCTCGGTGAGGATCTCGCGGGTGTGGTCGCCGGGCAGCGCCGGGCCGGTCGGCGTCGAGGGCGCGGTTCTGGAGAACCGCGGCGCGGGCGCGTGTTGCACGACGCCGTCGATCTCGATGAAGGTGCCGCGCGCGACGTTGTGCGGGTGCTGCGGTGCCTCGGCGAGGGTCAACACCGGTGTGGCGCAACACCCCGGCGAATTGAGCTGGGTTTCCCAGTCGGCACGTGACCTCTCGCGGAACCGCCGTGAAAGCACCGCACGGTGGGCTCCCCATGCCTCCGGGTCGTTCTCGTCCTGGGGTACATCGACGCCCAGGCGCTGACACAACTCCGCATAGAACTGGGGCTCCATGGCCCCCACTGCGACATGCTTGCCGTCGGCGGTCTCGTAGACGCCGTAGTAGTGGGCGGCGCCGTCCAACACGTTGGCGTGCCGCTTGTCTCGCCAGGTGCCCGCGGCCAGCATGCCCCAGTAGGGCGCCATCAGGGTTGCTGCACCGTCGACCATCGACACGTCCACCACCTGGCCTTGCCCTGACGCCCGTGCGTTCAGGATCGCGCCGAGCAAGCCGACAGCGAGCAGCATGCCGCCACCGCCGTAGTCGCCGATGAGGTTGAGCGGTGGCACCGGCGCGTCGGCGGTGCCGATACCGTGCAGGGCACCTGCGAGCGCGATGTAGTTGATGTCGTGGCCGGCGCGGTCGGCGTACGGGCCGTCCTGGCCGTAGCCGGTCATCCGGGCGTACACCAGCCGGGGATTGCGCTCGAGCAGATCGTCGGGACCGATGCCGAGACGTTCGGCGACACCTGGCCGGAAGACTTCGACGAAGGCATCGGCGTCGTCGATCAGCTGCAGCAAGATCGCCCGACCCGCAGTGTCTTTGATGTCCAGCGCGAGGGAACGCTGGCTGCGTCGGACGGTGTAGTCGATGGGCAGCGGGCCGTCGACTGCGCGCGGCATGTCGATGCGCACGACGTCGGCGCCGAGATCACCGAGCAGCATGCCGCAGAACGGGCCTGGACCAAGTCCGCCCATCATCACGATCCGCACGCCGTGCAGCGGACCGGTCACTGCGACCATTTCTGGCGTCTGGCGGCCGCGTCATCAGACGCGTGGCTGAGCACCTGGTTGCGGTTCTCCAGCTCCATTGCCGCATCGACACCCGCGGCGTCGGTATTGGCCTGCAGGGCGCGCTTGGTCAATTGCACGCCGAGCGGCGACAATTCGGCAATCGTCGACGCGATCTCGATCGCACGGCCGACAAGCAGGTCCGGCTCGACCAGCTCACTGACCAGACCGCGGCGATCGGCTTCCGACGCGCTGACGGTGCGGCCGGTCATCATCCAGTCGGCGGCGACGCTGGTTCCGACGATCCTGGGCAGGTGGTAACTCATGCCCATCTCAGCACCAGAGAGTCCGAGCAGAATAGCGGCATTGCCGAAAGTGGCTGCGGTGGAGCAGATTCGGATGTCGGCGGCCAGGCACAACGCGAATCCGCCGCCGACGCACGGACCGTTGACCGCGGCGATGACGGGTTGCGGCAAATCCCGGATCGCCTGCGGCAGCGCCGCCATGGACTCCTGGAACCGCAGCCGGTCGATGGCCGGGTCATCGGCGGCGGGCACCCCGGGTCCGAAGTCGCGCATATCGAGACCGGAGCAGAAGCCTCGGCCCGCGCCGGTCAGCACCACTGCGTTGACGTCCTCGCCGACCGAGCCAAGCGTCTCGGTCAGCTCACGCCGCATCGCGTCGTTGATCGCGTTGAGCCGTTCGGGGCGGTTCAGCGTCATGACGAGAACGCCGGCGTGCGGACGTTCGACGAGCAGCGTCTCGGTCACGGGAGTCAGCGCCTGGGAAGGCCTAGCACCTGCTGGGCGATGATGTTGCGCTGGATTTCAGAGGTTCCGCCGGCGATGGTGCCGCCGAAGCTGCGCGCGTAACGCTCGAACCAGCTCGCGAAGTAATGGTCGAGGTTCATGTGTGCATACGGTCCGGATGTCGAGGGATGCACCAGGCCATCGGCCCCGGCGGCGGTCAGCGCGTTTTCCATCGCCTGGCGCTCGGCCTCGGAACCGAAGAGTTTGAGCACAGAGACCGACGCGGTATCCATCTCGCCGCGCGACGCACGCGACAGCGCGGCCGAACCCATGGCCCGCAACGCCTGATAGTCCATGATCGTGGTGGCGTACTGATCGCGTTCCAAGGCGGTGCGCGGCCGGAAGTCGGCGATCATGTTGTCGATTCGGTCGGCGAAGCCCAGCCACATCATCGTGCGCTCGTGCCCGAGCGATCCGTTGGCCACGCCCCACCCGCCGTTCAGCGGACCGACGAGGTTTTCTGCCGGGACACGAGCGTCGGTGAAGAAGACCTCGTTGAAATCCAGGTTTTCCTGACCGGTCATGTCCGCGAACGGTCGGCATACGACGCCTGGGGTGTCGGTGGGGATGATCAGCGCGCTGATCCCCTTGTGCTTCGGGGCGTCCGGGTCGGTGCGCACGAACGTCAGCAGAAAGTCGGCATCGTGCGCGCCGGAGGTCCATACTTTCTGGCCGTTGACGACGAAATGATCGCCGTCCAGGACCGCGCGCGTGCGCAACGACGCGAGGTCGGAGCCCGCACTGGGCTCGCTCATTCCCAACGATGCGGTGAGCTCCGCCTTGAGCACCGGTACCGCCCAGCGGTGCTTCTGCTCATCGGAGCCGAACGAGATCAACGACGCGGCAACGATATTGACGCCCTGCGGGTTGAAGCTGTGATAGATGCGGCGCCGGCACAGCTCGTCGAGGTGGACGAACTGCTGCAGCACGGTCGCGTTGCGCCCACCGAACTCCGGCGGCTGGGCGGGTAATAGCCAGCCATTGTCGAACAGCAGCCGCTGCCACTGCCGGGCCCATTGTGGCATGTGCGACACCGACTGCGGCCGCTCCAGCGTGTCGGCTTCGGCCGGCAGGTGCTCGTCGAGGAACGCCGAGAACTCGGCGCGGAACTCCTCGACGTCGGAATCAAAAGTCAGCTGCATTGAATTCCTCCGCGATGATCGCGCGGTGTTCGGCCGCGCCGCCCAGCAGCAGCTCGCCGGCCTTGGCCCGCTTCAGGGCGAATTGAAGATCGTTTTCCCAGGTGAACCCCATCGCACCGAACAGCTGGAGGCCGTGTCGGAACACCACCGCCTGCGCTTCACCGGCCGAGGCCTTGGCCATCGCGGCCGCCAGACGTCGGCGCGGGTCGTCGGCCGCGATGGTCAACGCCGCAAAGTAGGACAAGGCGCGGGCCCGTTCGGTCGCGACATGCATGTCGACGGCCTTGTGCTGCACGGCCTGGAAAGACCCGATCGCGACGCCGAACTGCTGGCGCTGCTTCACGTGCTCGAGCGCGAGATCGATGATGCGTTGGCACGCACCGACCGTGGTGATCGCGATTCCGGTGAGTGCGAGGTGCCGCGCCTTTTCGGCATCGGCGTGCAGTCGCTCGGTGTCGGCGAGCCGCACGCCCGCGAAAGACACGTCGGCGATATGCAGCACGGGATCGAAGACCTTGCTGCGCCGTACGGTCACCTGCTCGGCATCGACGAGGAAGACGCCGCCGTCAGTGACCACCGCGAGCTGTTGCGCCCGGTCGGCATCGAGCACATGGCGCGCCGTCCCGTCCAGCACCCAGCCGTCGGCGTCGCGGTAGGCGCTGATTCCCTCATAGATCGCCGCCCCTGCCTGCTGCGGGTCGAAGCGGTCGCCGACCAGCGGCGCAAACTGCGTCAACGTGGCCAGAAACGGAGTCGGGTCGGTGGCGCGGCCGAGTTCTTCGAGGACGATCGCCAGCTCGACGGCGTTCTCCGGGTCGGTCAGCTCTGTCCAGCCGGCGTCGATGTAGGCCTGCCACAGCGGCGCCGGATCGACGCCGTTCTCCGCGATATCCCGCACCAGCGACGGCGGGCACTGCTTTCCGACCGCGTCGCGCACCGTGTCCTGCCACAGCCGCTGATCCGCATCAAATTCGAGTAGCATCCGACGCCTCCTGGTGCGCTTGCCCGTCGCGGACGAGAATAACATTCTCCTTAGATGTCGTAACTGTTCTCGTTATGCGACTACCCCGTTTCGCCCCCTGTCGGCGAGGCACGTCACCTGCGCACAGTCTGACCTGCGAAGAAGTAAGCGTTCCGCTTGAGAACCCAATTCTTGCCATTGAAGAACTTGGCTTTACACTGGGCCTATGTCCGGCGTCGTCCGGCTGATATCGGAGGCCATCAGTGATGCAACATCCTGACGGGAGCCACACCCCCGTCATCGACGCGAGCGTGCACATCTTCGTCCAGTCGAACAAGGATCTTCGCCAGAACTTCATGGCCGAGCCGTACCGCAGCCGCGGGTTCCCCGATTACGAGATGGACTGGTACGGCGCGCCCGGCGGCGAATACGCGCCCGGCACCGAGGGCCCCGACGGCCAGTACCCGGGCTCAGATCCCCAGATCGTCGGGCGCCACCTGTTCGAGGAGCGCGGTGTCGACGTCGCGATCCTGCACCCGATGACGCGCGGCATGATGCCCGACCGCCACCTCGGAACGGCGATCGCCGCCGGTCACAACGAAATGATGGTGACGCGTTGGCTCGACGACAGCACCTACGGCGAGCGATTCCGCGGCACCATCCGGGTGAATCCCGACGACATCCCCGGCGCGCTCCGCGAGATCGAGAAATACAAGGACCACCCACGGGTCGTCCAGATCGGGGTTCCGTTGCAGTCGCACGACGTCTACGGAAAACCGCAGTTCTGGCCGCTGTGGGAGGCGGCGATCGACGCCGGCCTGCCCGTCGCCGCGCACATCGAGGTCGGTGCGGGCACCTTCTTCTCGCCGACGCCTTCGGGCACGACGAGAACCTACGAGCAGTACGTGTCCTTCATGGCGCTGAATTTCCTGTATCACCTGATGAACATGATCGCCGAAGGGGTATTCGAGAGGATGCCCGAGCTGAAGTTCGTGTGGGCAGATGGCGCCGCCGACCTTTTGACACCGTTCATCTGGCGGATGGACTGCTTCGGCCGCCCGCACCTCGAGCAGACGCCGTGGGCGCCGAAGATGCCCAGCGACTACCTGCCCGGCCACGTCTTCTTCGTGGAAGGCGCAATGGACGGTCCCGGTGACGTCGACTTCGCCGGCGAGTGGCTCGGCTTCACCGGCAAGGAGGACATGGTGATGTACGGGTCCAGCTATCCGCACTGGCAGACCAACAAGCTGACGGTGCCCAGCGCGTACACGCCCGAGCAGCGCGACAAGCTGTGCTGGCGAAACGCCGCAGAGCTGTACGGGATAGACGTCGGCGCCGGTGTCGGAGCACAGTGATAGCTAGAGGCCTCGATCAAGGAAGATGAAGATGACTGCAACGATCACGTCAACCGCCGAGCGCAAGCCCGCCGCCGAGAGCATCCCCGTTCGGTGCGTCGACTCCGACGTCCACCCGGTGCCCAGGACCGGTGAACTCACGCAATACATCCCCGAGCCGTGGCGCAGCAAGTACTTCCTTGCGCGCAAGATCGGCGACCAGATCTACTACGACGCGCCCGATTACGCGCACGCGTACGCGATGCGGGTCGACACATTTCCCGCCGACGGCCAGTTCCCCGGCAGCGATCCGGATCTGGCGTTCAAGCAGTTGATCATGGAGGCCGGGGCGGACATCGCGATTTTGGAGCCCGCCGCCTACCCCGCCCGCTTCCGCGAACCCAACCACGCGATGAACTGTGCGCTGAACGACTGGCAGGCCAACCACTGGCTGGACAGCCACAACAACTGGCATGAGCGGTGGCGCGGGTCGATCTGCCTTGCGATCGAGGAGCCGGAGGCCTCGGTGCGCGAGATCGAGCGCTGGGCCGGACATCCCTACATGGGCCAGATCCTGATCAAGGCCGAGCCGCGCCCGTCGTGGGGCGACCCGAAGTACGACCCGATCTGGGCCGCTGCCACCAAGCACGACATCACGGTCAGCTGCCACCTGTCGCGCAGCCACCACGAAGAACTGCCCCAGCCGCCGGTCGGCTTCCCCAGCTACAACCACGATTTCATGGTCACGTACTCGTTGCTGGCGGCCAACCAGGTGATGAGCCTGATCTTCGACGGGGTCTTCGACCGCTTCCCCACCCTGCGAATTGTGTTCGTGGAGCATGCCTTTACCTGGATCCTGCCGTTGATGTGGCGGATGGACGCCATCTATGAGGCCCGCAAATCCTGGCTCGACATCAAGCGCAAACCCTCGGAATACGTCAAGGACCACATCAAGTTCACCACCCAGCCGCTGGACTACCCCGAGGACAAGACCGAGCTCACCCGCGCGTTCGAGTGGATGGAGTGCGAGAAGATCCTGCTGTTCAGCTCCGACTACCCGCACTGGACCTTCGACGATCCGCGCTGGCTGGTGAAGCACCTGCCGGAGCACGCGCGCGAGGCCGTGATGTTCCGCAACGGCATTGAGACATACCACCTTCCAGAGACGGTCCCGGCCCTCGAGGGCCAAGTTCGGGTGTTCTGAGACGGTGGCAGAGGAAACGAAACCGCCCCGGCTAGCACAGGGGCGTGAGCACGTCGTCGCCACCGTCGACGAAATCCCGCCGGGCACACACAAATTGGTACCGATCGGACGCCACGGCGTGGGCGTATACAACGTCAACGGCACGTTCTACGCGATCGCGAACTACTGTCCCCACGAAGGCGGCCCGCTGTGCTCGGGACGGGCGCGCGGCCGAACCGTCGTCGACGAGAAGGTGCCGGGTGACGCCGTCATGGTGCGCGACCTCGAATACATCTACTGCCCGTGGCACCAATGGGGATTCGAGCTCGCAACGGGTACGACCGCGGTGAAGCCGGAGTGGAGCATCCGCACCTACTCCGTGCGCGTGGTCGGCAAAGATGTGCTGGTTCAGGCATGACACCTAGTACCGCCTTCCCCGCGAGTGTGCGTGTTTGCACACGACACGCCGCCAATTTTCAACGCTTTGCGCACGCTCGCGGAGCCAAATCATGAGCGCGCCGGAGAAGCTCGGCCCGACGCTCAAGCGCGGCGAGAGGACGTTGGAGATCAACGGCGGCAACGTCGTCTACGAAATCCTCGGCAAGGAAGGCGATTTCATCGTTCTGACGCCGGGCGGCCGGTTCAGCAAGGACATCGACGGTCTGCGGCCGCTGGCCAAGAAGCTGGTCGAGGGCGGTTACCGAGTGCTGTTGTGGGACCGGCCGAACTGCGGAAAATCCGATGTCCAGTTCTACGGGCAGAGCGAATCTCACATGCGGGCCGAGACACTGAATGCCTTGGTCACCGGTCTCGATATCGGTCCGTGCATTCTCGCGGGCGGCTCGGGTGGCGCCCGCGACTCCATGCTGACGACGATGCTCTATCCGGAAATCGTGCGAAAGCTGGTGGTGTGGAACATCGTCGGCGGTGTGTACGGCACCTTCGTTCTCGGCTCCTACTACGTCGTGCCGAGCATTCTGGCGGTCCGCGGCACCGGCATGAAGGGTGTCGCCCAGATCGGCGAGTGGAAGGAGCGCATCGCCGAGAACCCGGCCAACAGGGACCGCATCCTCGCTCAGGACGCCGATGAGTTCCTCAAGTTGATGCTGCGCTGGCTCAACGCTTTCGTCTCCAAACCGGGGCAGACCATCCCCGGGGTCGAGGACGATATGTTCGACAACATCACAGTGCCCACGCTGATCATTCGTGGTGGTGAAAACGATCTCGACCACCCCAAGCGGACATCGCTCGAAGTGAGCTGCCTGATCAAGGGTTCCACGCTGATCGACCCACCATGGCCGGAGGATGCATGGGAGCGCGCCAGCGAGGCCCGTGCCCGGGGAAAGGTCAAGCGCTTCAACATGTTCGACACGTGGGTGCAGGCCGCGCCGGCGATCCTGGAATTCCTGGACAAGCGATGACGCTAGGTCACGCGGATGTGCACTTCGCAATTGAGGGAAGCCTCGAGCGCGGTGTGAATTCGGCTTTCCGGAACCCGGGCGAGGTCTGCCTTGCGCAGCGTCACGTGGACGACGTCGAATCCGTCGTCCCCCGGCGTGCGGGTGATGTCGCCCGTCAGCCCGAAGCCGGCGAGCACGCCGTGGGCGTCGTCATCGGTGCCGCGACTGATGTAGGTGAGCACGCCGGGCACCGGTGCGGTACCGAAGGCCCCAAAAGCCTTCGTGCACAGCTCCAGGGCGAGTCCCTTGAGCTGCTCGGCATTATCACCGTCGATCAACAGCTCGACCTCGCGGCGGTGGGCGGGCATCGCGGCGATGTTGTTGTCGAGCACCTCGACGTGCCCGGCCTCGGCCAGTGCGCGGAGGGCCGTCATGCCCGCCGTTAGCTGCTGCGCCGTGAGGTCGCCTGCGGGGTCCACGTGCACACGCACCACCGCGGTTCTCATGTCCGCAACCCTATCCGCGGGCAGGAGGATGCCATGACAGCCACAACCGATCTCGCGGTCACGGTGTGGCCCGGCATCGAGCCCCGGCTGCTCCGCTCGGGCGCCGAGGACTACGCCGACTACCGCGACGCGGGCGGATATCAGCCTCTCGAGGACGTCGACGGCCTGCTCAGTCAGGTGGACCTCTCCGGTGTCCTTGGCCGCGGCGGCGCCGCGTTCCCGCTTGCGGTGAAGCTGACGACGGTTCGTGACAACGGTCGAAGGGCCGGCGGCGCGGTTGTCGTCGCCAACGGTGAAGAGGGCGAACCCGCATCGATCAAGGACCGCTGGCTCTTGCGGCACCGGCCGCACCTGGTGCTCGACGGGTTGCGGCTCGCCGCCCGAATGGTGTCGGCCGAGCGCGCATACGTCTACGTGTCCGACCGCAGCGCCGCGGAAGCCGTGCAGACCGCCCTCGCCGCTATCGACACCGACGTGCTCGACGGACTGTCGATCTCCGTCGCGACGGTCGATCCCGGCTACGTCGCAGGCGAGGAAACCGCAGCGGTGCGCGCACTCAACGGCGGGCCGGCCAAGCCGACGGACAAACCGCCGAGACCGTTCGACGAAGGCGTCGGCTTTCTTCCGACCATGGTCAGCAACGTCGAGACGCTCGCGCTCATCCCGTTCATCGCTCGCCACGGCGCTGAGGCGTTCCGGGAACAGGGCACGTCGTCGTCGCCGGGAACGTTCCTCGCGACCATCACCGGCGCGGGTCGGCCACCGGCGCTCTACGAGCTTCCGCACGGCGTCGCGTTCAACGAGCTGCTCGAATTCCACGGCGTCCCAGCCGATCACGTCCGCGGCGTGCTCATGGGCGGTTACTTCGCGGGCCTGCTGAACCGCGACGTCCTGGACATTACTTTGGACCACGAGTCGTTGCGTCGCCTCGACAGCGGGCTGGGCTGCGGCGCCGTCACGATCCTCACCGACGACTGCCCGGTGGCCGTCGCCGCGTCGGTGATGGCGTACTTCGACCGCGAGAACGCGGGCCAATGCGGCTCGTGCTTCAACGGCACGGCGGCGATGTCGGCCGTCACCGGAGCGCTTCGCGACGGCGTCGCGACAAACGAAGATCTGGCGCGTCTGGAGCGATGGTCGGTGGTGCTGCGCGGCCGCGGCGCCTGCGCGACGCTGGATGCCGCGACGAATGTGGCGTCCAGCCTGCTGTCCGCGTTCCCACAGGTGGTCGATCGCCACTTGACCAACGAGTGCGATTCGTGCCGCGCCGGCGCATTCAAAGCCCTGCGGCCCTACGAGATCGAGGCGGTAACGACGGCATGAGGATACGTCTCGACCGGACGATATGCGACGGCTTCGGAGTATGCGCAAAGCATGCGCCGGAATACTTCTCCCTGGACGACTGGGGGTATGCGTCGCTGGAGGGCAACGGCACGATCCCCGAGAAGGACCAGGCGGCTGTGATGCGTGCGCTGCTGGACTGTCCGGTCCACGCGATCATCGAGATGGGCGGACATCGGCCCTCCCGTGACGGGACCGCGCACTCGGAAGCGCGCGAAGCGCCCAAGCCCGAACCGCGGACCGTCGACAACGAAGCGATATCGGAGTTCGTCCGGTGACCAGGCCCCTCCCAGAAGTCAACGCGCAGAACGAATTCTTCTGGACCGCAGGCGCCGACGGTGTGCTACGGATCCAGGAGTGCAAGGACTGCGACGCGCTGATCCATCCACCGCAGCCGGTGTGCCGGTACTGCCGCGGGCGCAACATGGGCATTCGCGACGTGTCGGGTGAGGCCACGCTGTCCGCCTTCACCGTCAACCACCGCTTCGGTTTTCCCGATCTCCCGCCGCCGTATGTGGTGGCGCAGGTGGCGATCGTCGAGGACCCTCGGGTTCGCTTGACCACCAACATCGTTGACTGCGTCCCCGATGAGCTCGAGCTCGGGCAGACGGTCGAGGTGCGGTTCGAAAAGCTGGAGGACAAGATCGGCACCGTTTGGCTGCCGGTCTTCAAACCGACTGCCGAGAAGAAGACCGGCCCACAGGCCGTGGACGAGATCGCGCCGCAGGACTTCGGCAAGCACGTCTCGCCGATGCTCAACGCAGAGAAGTTCGAGGATGCGGCGGCGATCACCGGCATCGGCATGTCGAAGATCGGCAGGCGGCAGATGGTGCCCCCGCTGTCGTTGACCATCGATGCCTGCCAGCAGGCCGTTGCCGACGCGGGCCTGACGTTCGACGACATCGACGGGCTCTCAACGTATCCCGGGCTCGATATCGCAGGCATGGGCGAGGGCGGGGTGAGCGCGCTGGAGGGCGCGCTGGGTCTACGCCCCACGTGGATCAACGGCGGAATGGATACCTTCGGGCCCGGTGGCTCACTGATCGCGGCCGTGATGGCGATCGCCACCGGTATGGCACGCCACGTGTTGTGCTTCCGCACTCTGTGGGAGGCGACCTTCCAGCAGCTGATGAAGGAAGGCAAGATGTCGCCCCCCGGCGGTGCCCGCACGGCGAGCTGGCAGATGCCCTTCGGTGCGACATCGGCCGCGCACACCCTCGCACTGAATGCGCAGCGCCACTTCGAGCGGTACGGCACCACCAAAGAGACTTTGGGCTGGATCGCGTTGAACCAGAGGGCCAATGCGGCGCTCAACCCGACGGCGATCTACCGCGACCCGATGACCATGGACGACTACCTCAACGCCCGACCGATCACCACGCCGTTCGGGCTCTACGACTGCGACGTGCCCTGCGACGGCGCGGTCGCGGTGGTCGTGTCGGCCGTCGACGTGGCCAAGGACATGCCGCGCAAGCCGGTTTTGTTCGAGGCGGTCGGCACGCAGATCGTCGAACGCACCGACTGGGACCAGACGACGTTGACCCACGAGCCCCAGGTGCTCGGCCAGTCCGCACATATGTGGACGCGGACTTCGTTGCGGCCCAGCGATGTTGACGTCGCCGAGCTCTACGACGGTTTCACGTTCAACTGCCTGTCCTGGCTGGAGGGGCTTGGCTTCTGCGGGATCGGCGAAGCGAAAAATTTCCTCGACGGCGGGAAGGCCATCGCCCGCGACGGCGTCATCCCGCTGAACACCCACGGCGGCCAGCTCTCGCACGGACGCACCCACGGGATGGGCCTGATCCACGAGGCCGTCGTCCAGTTGCGCGGCGACGCGGGCGAGCGTCAGGTCGCCGATGCCCGCGTCGGTGTGGTCAGCAGCGGCGGCCTGACGCCCAGCGGGGCGATTCTGCTGCGGACGGACGAATAGCGCTGAGTAGCATCGCGCCCCGCTCGCGTGTCGTTCTGGTCGACGGCGTGCCGATGTCGGCGTTGGTCGCCTCGGTCCCGGAGCCGAAGGCGGTCATCGTCGCGATCCACGGCGGCGCCACGTCGGCGGTGTATTTCGATTGTCCCGGGCGTCCAGAACTGTCGCTGCTGCGCTCCGCGGCGGCAGGTGGTTACACCGCGATCGCGTTGGACCGGCCCGGCTATGGCGCCTCGGCGTTTTACCACGACCAGATGACCGAACCGGAAAGACGGGTCGGTTTCGCGTTGGGCGCCGTCGGCAAAATCCTCGGCGAGAGTTCTTGGGGAGCAGGGCTCTTCGTGCTCGCCCACTCCGCGGGGTGTGAGCTCGGGCTGCGGATGGTGGTGGATGAGCGAGCCACCGACGTGCTGGGGGTCGAGCTGTCGGGGACCGGGCTGCGGTACGGCGAGGAGGCGAAAATGGTCATCAGCAAGGCCACCGCGACATCGCGCCCGGCAGGCCTGCGCGATCTGCTGTGGGAACCGACGGATCTCTACCCGCCGGAAGTGCTGACCGGCGGCCTTTCGGCACCCGGCGCCCCCTACGAAGCCGATGTCACCGCGAATTGGCCCCGCCGGGATTTCCCCAAGACTGCGGGCCGGGTGACGGTGCCCGTCGAATTCAGCGTGGCCGAGCACGAACGCGTGTGGGAAACGACACCGGAGGCGACCGCAGCCATCGCCGCGCTGTTCACATCGTCGCCCACGGTTGTCGTCAACGAAATACCGGACAGCGGCCACAACCTCAGTGTCGGCTGGAGTGCGGGTCAGTATCACCGACGCGTGCTGGCGTTCGTCGACGAATGCACCGCTGCAAGTGAGAAGGAACGGGAGGCAGGTTGATGCGCGTCGGCTTCATCGGATTGGGCAGCCAGGGCGCGCCGATGGCGCGACGAATTGTCGAGAGCGGTTACGACCTCACGCTGTGGGCGCGCAGGCCCGCCGCCCTGGACCCGTTCGCCGACACCGCCGCGAAGACGGCCGGGTCGCCTGCCGAACTCGCCGCCGCCAGTGACCTGGTTTGCCTGTGTGTCGTCGGTGACGACGACGTCAGGGAAGTCGTGAACGGAGACACCGGCGTGCTGGCCGGGCTGGAATCCGGCGGGATCATCGCGATCCACAGCACCGTGCATCCCGACACCTGCGCGGAGATCGCCGAAACGGCGGCGCGACAAGCTGTTTCGGTCGTCGACGCCCCGGTGAGCGGCGGGGGGCCCGCTGCGGAAGAAGGCGCTTTGCTGGTCATGGTCGGCGGCGACGACGAGGTCGTGCAACGGTGCCGGCCCGTGTTCGCGACCTATGCAGACCCCGTCGTGCATCTCGGCCCACTGGGCAGCGGCCAACTGGCCAAGATCCTCAACAATCTGTTGTTCAGTGCCAACCTCGGTGCCGCCGACAGCACGCTGACGCTCGGCGAGTCGCTGGGCATCCCCCGAGACAGGCTCTGCGAAGTCCTCACTCGAGGATCGGCGACCAGCAAGGCGGTGGGCAGCATCGCCGTCTTCGGTGGAACACTGGATCAACTCGAATCGCTCGCGGGCCCGTTGTTGCGTAAAGACGTCCGGCACGCCGCGAGCATCGCCGACGCGGCCGGTGCGTCCGAAGGCGTGGTGTTCGTTGCGGCCGACGCCGCGTTGAACGCGATGAATCATCCGCGATGACGCGGGTCGGCTTCGTCGGTGCGGGCCGGATGGGCGGCCCCATGGTGCAGCGACTCGTCCACGCCGGACACGACGTTCGGGTACTCGGCCGCACGTCCGAAAAGTGCGATGCCCTAGGTAAATTGGGCGCACAACCGGTGACCCGCCTTGCCGCGGTCGCCGAGGGCGCCGACGCTGTGATCCTCTGCGTGTTCACCGACGAGCAGGTGCGGCAGCTGTGCCTGGAGAGCGACCTCACCGCGGCGATGTCGCCGGGTACGGTGCTCGTCATCCACACGACGGGAAGCCCGCGCACCGCCAAGGCGATCGCCGCCTGCGGGATCGACGTTGTCGACGCACCGGTCAGCGGTGGTCCACACGACATCGCGGCGGGCGAAGTGACGCTGTTCGTGGGCGGGGAAGACGCGGCGGTGGCACGGGTCCGCCCGGTGCTGCGCGCATACGGCGACCCGATTCTGCATATCGGCGCTACCGGTGCGGGTCAGTTGGTGAAGCTCGTCAACAACGCGCTGTTTGCCGCGCAGATCGGCCTCGCCGGCGAGGCCGCCCGGCTGGGCGGGTTACTCGGCGTCGCCGAACCCGCATTGCTCAATGCACTGACCCACGGCAGCGCGAACAGCCGTGCGCTGAGCCTCGTGGCCCGCGCCGGCTCCGCTGCGGCTTTCGTCGACGCCGTCGGCGGCTTCATCGGCAAGGACGTCGCTGTGGTGCGCCAGACGGTCGCCGAACTGGGCGGAGATCTCGGCGTGCTGGAAGACATCGTCAACGTCGGCCTCGCGCGATAAGACAAACCAATTGAATGTGTCGTTCTCTATGGTGGAAACGCCGTTTCCGCTAGAGTTACAGTTCAAGCACCTCTCGTAACGCCCTCCGGCGTCCGCCCCACGAAGGTGAGGAGATCATGACCAAGCCAAAACTGGTGTTCAATCCATATTCGCAGGAGTATTTCGACGACCCTTACGAGATCTATCGGCGGATGCGCGACGAGGCGCCGATCTACTACGACGAAGACGAAGACTTCTACGCGCTGACCCGGCACGAGGACGTGGCGGCGGCACTCAAGGACCACGAGTCGTTCTCGTCCACTCGCGGGTGTCATCTGCACATGGTCAAGTCCGGCGACGGGTTCCAGAAATCGATCATCTTCATGGATCCTCCGGAACACCGGTTCATGCGCAGCCTGCTCAACAAGGCGTTCACCCCCCGCGCCATCCAGTCTCAGCACCAGACCGTCGTCGACCTCGTTGAGCACTACCTGTCCCAGGTGAATCCCGACAGCTTCGACGTAGTGCAGGACTTCTCCGGGCCGTTCCCCGTCGAGGTGATCACCCGCATGGCCGGTGTGCCCGAGGAGTTCCGTCAGCAGGTCCGCCATTGGATCGACAAGGGCCTGGAAGTCAAGCCGGGACAGCTGCAACTGTCCGAAGAGAACATGCAGGCCAACATCGACGCGGGCATCTATTACTACGGCCTGGTGCAGGAGCATCGGCAAAACCCGCAGGACGACATGATCAGCCGGCTGATTGCCGCCGAGATACCGGGCGAGGACGGCGAAATGCGCCAGCTCGACGACATCGAGATCACCGGCTTCCTCGCGCTGCTGGGCGGCGCAGGCGCGGAGACGGTCACCAAGCTGGTCGGCAGCGCCGTCGTCGAGTTCGCGCGTAACCCCGACCAGTGGCAGATGCTGCTCGACGACCGCAGCCTGGTACCTGCCGCCGTCGAGGAATTGCTGCGCTACGTCGGCCCGGTTCAGTACAACGTGCGCTACACGCTCAAGGAAGTCGTAGTGCCCAGCGGCACCATTCCCGCAAACAAGCCGGTGTTCCTGATGAAGGCGGCCGCCAACCGCGACCCGCGAGCATACGACAACGCAGAGACGTTCGACATCACCCGGGACCGCACTCAGGCGCCCCATCTGGGGCTCGGTTACGGCATCCACAGTTGCCTCGGTGCGGCACTCGCCCGCCTAGAGACCAAAGTCGCGCTCGAGCACCTGCTCGACTTCATGCCGCGGTACGAGTTGGATTTTGACGGCCTGCGACGCGTCACGATGCAGAACGTGGCGGGCTACCTGAATGTGCCAGTGAAGGTGCTGCGATGACCCAAAAGATCGAAGTCGATTTCGGCTTGTGTGAAAGCAACGGGGTGTGCATGGGCATCATCCCTGAGGTGTTCGACCTGGACGACGAGGATTACCTGCATGTCCTGCAGGACGAAGTCACTCCGGAGAACGAGTCCCAAGTAAAGGAAGCGGTGCGGCAGTGTCCTCGTCAGGCGATCTCGATCAAAGACGAATGACCACTTCCGAACTCGTCTTCGATCCGTTCTCCGAGGAATTCTTCAACGGGCCCTACGAGATCTATCGGCGTCTGCGCGACGAAGCGCCCGTGTACTACAACGAGCAGTACGACTTCTACGCATTGTCCCGACACGAGGATGTCGCGGCGGCCTTTAAGGACTTCGAAACGTACTCGTCGGCGTACGGCCTCGACCTGGCGATGTTGAAGTCGGACGAACCGCCTCCCGTGAAGATGATCATCATCATGGACCCGCCTGAGCACCGGCACATGCGCAGCCTGGTGAACAAAGTCTTCACGCCCCGAGCCATCGAGAACATGAGACCGATGGTGACCCAGACGATCGAGCGCTACATGCCGACGGCCGACGCCGATCACTTCGACGTGGTGCAGGATTTCGCCGCCTTGTTCCCGGTCGACGTGATCAGCCAGATGCTCGGCGTGCCGGATGAATACCGCCAGAAAGTCAGGGAGTGGGGCGACACTTCGCTACGACGTGAGCCCGGTCAAATCGAGATGTCCGAGGAGGGCAGGCAAGCCGTTGTGGAATTGATGGGGTTCTACTACAACCTCATTCAAGAACGTCGAGCCGTGCCCCAAGACGACATGTTCAGCCGGCTGATCGCCGCAGAAGTCAAGGACGCAAACGGCGAGACCCGGCAGCTCGACGACGTCGAGATCGCCGGATTCGCAACGCTTTTGGGCGGAGCAGGCGCCGAGACCGTCACCAAGCTGGTCGGCAACGCCGCGGTGACGTTCGCACGCTTCCCCGACCAGTGGCAGAAGTTGCTTGACGACCGTAGCAAGATTCCGGCCGCCGTCGAGGAGCTGCTGCGTTACGAGGCGCCGAACCAGTACAACGTGCGCCGCTCCATGGAAGAGATACACCTGCACGGCGTCACGATCCCAGCGGGCAAACCCGTCTTCCTGCTTGGCGGTTCGGCGAACCGCGATCCCGAAGCGTTCACCGACGCCGACACCTTCGACATCGACCGCGACCGCGCACAGGCGCAGAACCTCGGCTTTGGGTACGGAGTACACAGTTGCCTGGGCGCGGCGCTGGCCCGGATGGAAAGCGCGATCGCGCTGGAGCGACTGCTCGACTTCATGCCGCG
>LZSH01000023.1 GCA_001665255.1 Mycobacteriaceae bacterium 1482268.1
ACAGCATGCGGATGGAGTGTCGGGCCCCCGGTGGCGACGTCAATCAATACCTGGCGGTGTCGGCGTTGATCGCGGGCGGTCTGCACGGCATCGAGCAGGACATGGAACTACCCGAAGCGACGGTGGGCAACGCCTACACCAGCGGAGCCGAACGCCTGCCGACCACGCTGACCGAGGCCGCCGAACTGTTCGCCAAGTCGCAGGTGGCCCGCGACGCGTTCGGTGACGAAGTCGTCGAGCACTATCTCAACAACGCCCGCATCGAGCTGAAGGCGTTCAACGCGTCGGTCACCGACTGGGAAAGGGTGCGCGGCTTTGAGCGGCTTTGAATCTCGTCCCGTCCTCGGGTTGACCACCTACCTGCAGCAGGCGCAGACCGGTATCTGGGACGTGCACGCAAGCTTTCTGCCCGCGATCAACGCCGACACCGCCAGGTATTGATTGACGTCGCCACCGGGGGCCCGACACTCCATCCGCATGCTGTCGTCGTGGCCGACGACCCGTAGCGCACACGTCCGGTTGTCCATCCCCCACGCGATCGCGGTCGGTGCGAAACTGCCTTCGACAAATCGCTTGTAGGAGTTGATGTTCGGCGCATAGAACAGCGTCATCTCACGCAGGGTCGCGAGCTGACCCGCGATGAAACTCCGGAACATAGCCGACATGCCGTCGGGCGCGTCGGGATCGGCAAACACGGCGCCGCCGTTGTCGCCGCGCAGCGAGATGTGGATGTGGCAGCTATTGCCTTCCCGCTCATCGAATTTCGCCATGAACGTCAGGCTCTTGCCGTGCTGGTCGGCGATTTCCTTGGCGCCGTTCTTGTAGATCGTGTGGTTGTCACACGTGACGCGAGCGTGATCGTAGCGGAACGCGATCTCCTGCTGGCCGAGGTTGCACTCACCCTTGACGCCCTCGCAGTACATGCCCGCGCCGGTCATGCCGAGCCGGATATCGCGCAGCAGCGGCTCCATCCGAGTGGACGCCAGCATCGCGTAGTCCACGTTGTAGTCGGTCGCCGGGGTGAGGCCGCGGTAACCGGCGGCCCACGCGTCGCGATAGGAGTCGTCGAAGACCATGAACTCCAATTCGGTGCCGACATAGGGCACCAGCCCCTTGTCGGCAAGCCGGACGATCTGCCTGTCGAGAATGCTGCGCGGCGCCTGGGTCACCGGGTTGCCGTCCGTCCACGACAGATCCGCCATCACGAGCGCAGTGCCCGGAAGCCACGGCAGCAGGCGCAGCGTGGAGAAATCCGGCGTCATGACCATGTCGCCGTAGCCGGTCTCCCAACTCGAAATCGCGTAGCCGTCGACGGTATTCATGTCGACGTCGACAGCCAGCAGATAGTTGCAGCATTCCGCCCCGTGGGCCGCGACTTCCTCGACGAACAGCCGCGAATCGACACGCTTGCCGGTCAGCCGGCCCTGCATGTCGCAGAAGGCGACGATGACGGTGTCGATGTCGCCCGCCGCGACCAGCGACTCCAATTCGGTTTGCGCGAGCATCCCAGTCACCTCCTAAAGGTAGGTCATTAGACCATTAGGTCGCCAGCGCTGCACGGGTATGGCTCACATCTGTGAAACAGTGGTTTACCGGGACCGTTAGGTAGGTAGATGAGACGGGTGAACAGTTCGCGGGTGTCTCCTAAGCCTTTCGTCGACGCGTCGCCCCTGATGCGCGATCGGCGCGCCAGCCGGTAGGGTCGAACTGATGTGTGGAGCCACCGGTGAGGTGAGACTCGACGGTCAAACGCCCGATCTTGCGGCGGTGACCGCGATGGCCGAAGCGATGACGCCTCGCGGTCCCGATGCCGCGGGCGCCTGGTCGCAGGGCCGCGTCGCCCTCGGACATCGACGCCTGAAAATCATCGACCTGTCGGAGGCGGGGGCACAGCCGATGGTCGACAGCGACCTCGGCCTGGCCATTGCGTGGAACGGTTGCATCTACAACTACAAGAACCTGCGTCGTGAACTCTCCGAGAACGGCTACCGGTTCTTCTCACACAGCGACACCGAGGTGCTGCTGAAGGCCTATCACCACTGGGGCGACCGCTTCGTCGACCGGCTCTACGGCATGTTCGCCTTCGCGATCGTCGAGCGCGACAGCGGCCGTGTCCTTCTCGGCCGCGACCGGCTCGGCATCAAGCCGCTCTACATCACCGAAGACACCAACCGGGTGCGCTTCGCGTCTTCGCTGCCAGCGCTACTTGCCGGCGGCGGCGTCGACACCCGCATCGACCCGGTCGCGCTGCATCACTACCTCACCTTTCACTCCGTCGTCCCACCGCCGTTGACGATCCTTCGGGGGGTCGCCAAGATTCCGCCGGCCACGCTGGTCGCGATCGAGCCGGACGGCCGCCGCACCACCAAGACCTACTGGGAGCCCGACTTCAGCCGCCGCGACGACCGCAAGGACTGGTCCGAAAAGGATTGGGAGGACGCGGTTCTCGAATCGTTGCGGGTCGCGGTCGACCGCCGCATGGTGGCCGACGTCCCCGTCGGCGCCCTGTTGTCCGGTGGGGTGGACTCCAGCCTAATCGTCGGCCTGTTGGCCGAGGCGGGACAGAAGAACCTGTCGACCTTCTCGATCGGCTTCGAATCCGTCGGCGACGTCGAGGGCGACGAGTTCAAGTGGTCCGACATCGTGGCCGACCGGTTCGGCACCGACCACCACCAGATCCGCATCGGCACCGACCGCATGCTGCCCGCACTCGACGGCGCCATCGGGGCCATGAGCGAACCGATGGTCAGCCATGACTGCGTGGCGTTCTACCTGCTGAGTCAAGAGGTCGCCAAACACGTGAAAGTAGTGCAGTCGGGCCAGGGCGCCGACGAGGTGTTCGCGGGATATCACTGGTATCCGCCGATGGGCGAACCCGCCGCGGCCTCGCTCGAGGGTTCCGTCGCGGCCTACCGGGCGGCGTTTTTCGATCGCGACCCCGCCGGCGTGCACGCCTTGGCCATGTCGGCCTTCGTCGCCGAGGACGATCCGAGCGGACGGTTCGTCACCGAACACTTCGCCCGGGAGGGTGCCGCCACCGGCGTCGACCGTGCCCTGAGACTGGACACCACGGTGATGCTGGTGGACGACCCGGTCAAGCGGGTGGACAACATGACGATGGCCTGGGGTCTGGAGGGCCGCGTGCCGTTCCTGGACCACGAACTCGTCGAGTTGGCCGCCACGTGTCCGCCGGAACTGAAGACCGCCCAAGGCGGCAAGGGTGTGCTCAAAGAGGCTGCGCGACGGGTCATCCCGTCGGAGGTGATCGACCGCCCGAAGGGGTATTTCCCGGTGCCCGCGCTGACCCATCTGGAGGGTCCGTACCTCGATCTCGTCCGCGACGCGCTGTACGCGCCGGTTGCCAAGGAGCGCGGCCTGTTCCGGCCGGAGGCTGTCGACGCACTGCTCGCCGATCCCAACGGCAGGCTGACTCCGTTGCGCGGCAACGAGTTGTGGCAGATCGCACTGCTGGAACTGTGGCTTCAGCGGCACGGCATCACGGGCGCGGCGGCGTGAGCGCCACTGCGCACGAAGGTCATCCCGAGGAGGCGATCACCCTCGGCCTGCACGATCACGCGTCTCCGCCGGAGCTCGTCGACGAGATGGCCGACGACGTCGTGCTCGAACTCGGCTGGGGCAGGCTGATTTTCGGCCAGACCTTCGCCGACGCCGAAAAGCTCGCGGAGGTTCTGCGCGGCGAGACATACGGCAGGCGCGACATCTGCATCTATGCCCGTGAACCGCACGTCCTCGTTTCCAGGGCGCCCGCCGAACTGTTCATCGATCCGAGCCACACCTACCGTCTGCGATTCTCCGACGACGACGAGCCCGCGCCTCCCACGACGGGCTTCACCGTGCGCCCCCTTCAGAACAAGGCCGAGGCCGACGCGATGAACAACGTCTACGTCCGCTGCGGGATGGTGCCCGCACCGACGGCCGTCATCTGGGACAACCACCGCAACCGCGAAACGGTCGACTACCTCGTCGCGGTGCTCGACGACGGCTCGGTGGTGGGCACCGTCACCGGGGTGGACCACAAACTGCTGTTCTCCGACCCCGAGGACGGTACGAGCTTGTGGACACTGGCCGTCGACCCGACGACCAGCCTGCCCGGTATCGGTGCGGCCCTGACCCGCGCACTCGCCGATATCTATCGGAGTCGCGGCCGGGCATACATGGACTTGTCGGTCACCCACGACAACGCCGCCGCTATCGGGCTGTACGAAAAGCTGGGATTCCAACGCGTTCCCGTGATGGCCGTCAAGCGCAAGAATGCGATCAACGAGCCGCTGTTCACTCATCCACCCGAAACGGTGGACGACCTCAATCCCTACGCCCGCATCATCGCCGACGAAGCGATGCGCCGCGGTATCTGGGTGGAGGTCCTCGACGCCGGCGCAGGCGAGATGCGGTTGTCGTATGGCGGCCGCACCGTCGTGACCCGAGAGTCGTTGTCGGAGTTCACCTCCGCGGTGGCGATGAGCCGATGCGACGACAAGCGCCAGACCCGCCGCATCGTGAGCGAGGCCGGAATCACGGTGCCCAAGGGCCGTCTTGCCACCTTCGACAAGGGCGACCACGAATTCCTGGCCGAGGTCGGCGACGTGGTGGTCAAACCCACGAGAGGCGAACAGGGCAAAGGCATCACCGTCGGCGTCGACGGGCCCGACGAACTCGACCGCGCGCTGGCCCGCGCCCGCGAGCAGCATCCCGACGTGCTCATCGAGGAGCGGGCGAAGGGCGACGACCTTCGCCTTGTCGTCATCGACGGCAAGGTCGTCGCGGCCGCGATCCGCAGGCCCGCCGAGATCGTCGGCACCGGCCACCACACCATCCGCGAGCTGATCGAGGCGCAAAGCAGGCGCCGGGCCGCCGCCACCGGCGGTGAATCACGCATTCCGCTGGACGCAGTCACCGAATCGACGGTGACCGAGGCCGGATGGTCGTTCGACGGCGTGCTGCCCGAGGGCGAGCGGCTCCGGGTGCGGCGCACCGCGAACCTGCATCAGGGCGGCACGATCCACGACGTGACCGCCGAGGTGCATCCCGAGCTCGGCCGGGTGGCCGTCACCGCCGCAGAGGCGATCGGCATCCCCGTCACCGGCATCGACCTCCTGGTCCCAGACGTCACCAAGGACGAGTACGTGTTCATCGAGGCCAACGAGCGCCCCGGCCTGGCCAACCACGAACCGCAGCCCACAGCGGCCGCGTTCATCGACTACCTGTTCCCGACCACCCCTGGCCTGCCCCAGCCGTGGACGCCCGACCACGGGCCTAACTGACCGACGGTCACCAAGTGCTGGTACGCAGCACGATCTCGGCCGCCAGCTGCGCCGTCGACTCATGCGCGTTGCGCCGCCCGAGCAGCTCGACGAGCCGGAAGTCGCCGTACACGTAACGCTGGCTGGCCCGCGCCACCGCCCGCGCAGCCGGAGTGCTGACCAGAGCGGTGGTGTTCATCTCGACAGGCGGGCAGTCCGGGTCTCGGATCACCCCGGCGTGGTCGGCGACGCGTGGATGACCGCGATCGACCACAACCAGGCCGATGAAGCGGTCGAGGCGGGTGGCCGCCAGCTCCCACGCCAACTCGCCTCCGATGCGGTCGCCCACCAACAGACCCCATTGCACGTCGAGCATGTCCATGATGCCGACGACGGACTTCGCCGTCAGCCGCGGATCCGGAGCGACGACGATGGTCCGCAGGGATGCGGTGTGCAGCCGCTGGCACACGGCGTCATAGGCGGACGCCGCCTGCTGCGCTGCGCCGAGCAGCACCACGACGGAGCCCTTGTCTGGGCCTGCGACATTGACCGGGACAGGGAAACCGTCGACGGTCACCATCGTCGAAGGCATTGCGCCACGCTACAGGAGCCTCAGCAGTCGGCGGGCGGTTTTTGCAGGGCGTCCGATCGGTCGCTCAGCCACTCAGCCGCTCGGCTTGTTTGCCGCTGATGTCCAGAAACGTTTGCGGCAGCGAGCCTTTGACGGCGATCGCGGGATTCGGTGTGGGAAACGCAATGCCGAACGCCGCCATCGCGCCGACGTTTTCGAACGAAAAAAACGCGCTGCTCTTCTCTCCGCTGAGGTCCATCGTCTGCTGGTACACGAGCGCATCGGGCCGCGGAGTTTGCAGCCGGGTGGTCGTCATCGGGATGCCGTCCGATTCCGGGTCGAAGAAGGTCTGGTATTCGGCGCAGCGCTCGGCGGTGGCGGCGAGCTTGTCGAGGTCCAGGTTCCACGTCAGGACGGTCATCACGACGCGTGCCCCGTCGTAGGCGACGCTGTATTTCGAGGCGCTGCCCGCGCCGCGTTCTGCCGATGCGGCGATGACCCGCGTCAGCGCGTCGGAGCAGCCTTCGGGTTTCGACAGCATCGCAGGCGGGCCGCCGGCGCCGTCGGGCCTGCCGGGCTGCTCGACGATGTGGTCGTACTGCACGCCCGGTGGAAAGTCCGCGGCGGTGAGCACGGTCCGGTCGAGCTTGGCGCCGGGCCAGGTCGCGGTTCCCGTGACGCTGTTCGCGCAGCCGGAAACCGCCGCGGCCAGCAGAAGCGCGGACGCGGCCATCCCAGTGGGCCGCCCGAACATGACGCCAGGCTACCGACGCAG
>LZSH01000024.1 GCA_001665255.1 Mycobacteriaceae bacterium 1482268.1
CGTCGACGACCGCGTGCCAGTTCGATGCCTTCAACCGGCCCACGCTGCCCACCACGACGTCGTCAATCATCACCGGCGAATTCGATTCCAGCGTACCGACGTTGGCGATCAACACGCGGTAGACGTCGTTCCCCGATCCGCCGGCTACCGCGCCGGGCAGCGGCAGGGAGTTGACGCCGCCGAACGAGCACGACGTCAGCGTCATCGCCACGAGGCCCGCAGCGGCGGTGCGCCGCAGCGCTGTCATGCTCATGACGGCGGTCCCCCCTCGGCCGGCGGTGGCGCTTCCGCGGGCAGCAGAAGACCGGGCAGCGTCGGCGCAGGCGGCGGGGGCACGTCACCGGCACCCGTGTAGGCCGACACCGCTGGCGGCGGGTCGGGGGCGTCGGGAGGACCGGTCGGGCCGGCCTCGGCCAGCGAGGGATCGGTGTAGGCCAGCTTGTCCGGCGTAATGGAAGGCATCAGGAACGGGTTCAGCGGCGGCTGCGGCAGGATATTGAAATTGAGCAGGCGCAGTGCCGGCCCGAGGTACTGCGCGCACAGCTTTCCGGTCTCGGGAGCGGTGACGTTCTCGATGGCGCCGATGGCCGAGCAGATGAACGCTACGGGGTTGGAGAAGTTGGCGAACACGAATGTGCCAAGGCCGCCGGGCACATTCGGGTTGAGGATGTTGTAGGCGTTGGCGAATGCCGTCGGTGCGACGTGAAGGATTCCCTCCACGTCCGTGCGATGGTCTACCAGCACCTGGGTGGCATTGGCCAGTCGCTGCACCTGTTCGCTGGTCTTGTCGCGGGTGTTGGCGACGAAACGCTGCACCTCACCCACCGCGATTGCGAGTTCGCGCATCGCGGTGTCGAGATCGCTTCTGCTGTCGTCCAGGACAGTGCTGAAGGTCGCCAGCCGGTCGGAGAACAACACGAGGTCGTCGCTGCTGTCGCGCAGCGCTGTGACGAAGGTCTGCAGGTTCTTGATGGTGGCGACGACGTCGCCGCTGTTCTCCGAGAGGATGCGGGCGAGTTGGGACAGCTGGTTAAACGTCCGCCGCAGCTTGTCGCCGTTGCCCGCCATCGCATTGGCGGCGCTGTCGATGAACCGGCCCGCGGAGCTGGTCGACAGCGTACTGTCGGGACCGAGTTCTGTTGCCAGCCTTGACAACTGCGTCTTGACCTCGTCCCACTCGATCGGCACGGCGGTCCTGTCCTGTCCGATGACCGCGCCGTCGCCGAGCCGCGGCTGACCGGGCCGGTAGAGCGGGGCGAGCTGAACGTAACGGGCTGCGACCAGGTTCTGGGCGACGATCACCGCCCTGGCGTCGGCGGGCACCACAACACGGCGGCCGATCTTCATCGTGACCTCGGCATGGTCGGGCTGCGGCGTGATCGAGCCGATTGTGCCGACCTTCACCCCGGCGATGCGCACGTCGTCGCCGGGGTACAGCCCGGTCGCCGACGAGAAGTACGCCGTGATGGTCTGCGGACGGAACAACACCTGGCGCGCCACCGCACCGGCGCCCGCGACCAAGACGAGGACCAACGCGGCCAAGAGCGTGAGCCGCACCCGTCGGCTCATCGGGTGCCTCCCGGAATACCGTTGTGCGGCCAGGGAAACAGCGCTCGGGGCATATCGGGATCGCCACGTCGGAAACCGAACGCGTAGTCGAGGAACGGCTGCATCAGTTGCGGCGGAATGAGGTTGGGCACGTAAGCGTTGTAGTACGCGCCGCTGGAGACCGACTCGCTGGTGGTCATCTCGAATTTCTTCAGGCCCGGCAGGGCCTTGGCCAGGTTGTCGCGGTTGCGCTCCAACATGGCCGTCACCGCGTTGAGCCGATCCAGAGTCGGAGCGAGTTCGGCCTCGTTGTCCTTCACCAGGCCCGACAGGTTCTTCGCGACCGCGGCGGTGTTGGCCAGTAGCGAGCTGATCGCGTCGCGGCGCTCTACCAGAACTGCTAGGAGGTCGTTGGCATTGAGGATCAGGGTGTTCACCTGCTGACTGCGCTCGCTGAGTACCTCGGTGACCGACGCCGCGTGGCGAAGCAGGCTTGCCAGCGTCTCACTGCGGCCGTTCAGTGATTTCGACAACCGCGTCACCCCGTCGAAGGTCGGACCCAATTGCGGCGCAACCTGATCCAGCGTCGCCGACAACGTGTCGAGGGATTGGTTGAGCGCGGCGGTATCGGTGGCGGCGACGTTGGTTGTCAGGTCGTTGACGGCCTCGTTGAGCGAATACGGCGAGCTCGTCCGCGACAACGGGATGACGTCGCCGACTCCCATCCGGCCGCGGCCGGCCGGCTCAAGCGTCACTATCCGCGCACCCAGCAGAGAGCCGGTCCTGATGTGGGCAGTGGTCTGGTCGCCGAGACGAACCGTGCCGGTGACGACGAACGTCACGACCGCGCCGCGCTCGCTGAGTGCGATGTCGGTGACGGACCCCACCGTAGTGCCCGACACCTGGACGTCGTTTCCGATCGCAAGCCCGCCTGCGTCTGCGAACTCGGCTTGATACCGGATGCCGGTCGCCCATTCGACCAGCCGCTCAGGCTGTAACCCGACGCCAACCACCAGAAGCGCGAGGACGACGCCGAGGATTCCCGCCCGCCGCAGTGCAGGGTTGTTGCGGTACTTATTCATCGGGCTCGGCACACCTCCCGTCGCGCTGTTTGATGAACGGGAAGACCGCGGTGCGGCCCTGCAGATCCGAAACCCGCACGCTGACGCCGCACAGGTAGTAGTTCACGAAGCTGCCGTAGGAGCCGACCCTGGCCAGTTTGCGGTAGTTCTCCGGGGCCCGCTGTATCGACTTCTCGATGAGGTCTTTGTCCTTGTCCAGAAGCGGCGCAACGCGGTTCAACTGGTCTACCGTGCCGGCCAGCGGTGATCGGGCGCTGCTCAACAGGTCGGCGACCGAGGCCGTACCGGCGCTC
>LZSH01000025.1 GCA_001665255.1 Mycobacteriaceae bacterium 1482268.1
GCGCGGCGAGCTGATGGCACGGGTGGGGCTCGGCGTCATCACCGGAAGCTCCACCGGCAATGTCAGGATCCGCTCCGCAGTGACGCGTGCCGGGGTGCGGACCCAGACATCCTTGGCCGCAACGGTTTTCATCGAAGCGGCGCCGTCCGGGGCGATGAGATAGCCCAGGCCGCCGATCATCGGCGCGTAGCCACCGCGCTGGGCAACCGTGAACAGCCGCATTCCGACGCTGGCCGATGACAGCCCGCCTGGATGGAAATCCGTAGGGGCGCAGGAGAACTGCGGCAGCTCCTGACCGATCCACTGCCACGGGGTGGCCTCGATGCGGACGGCGAGTTCCTTGCGCTGGCTCGCCGTCAGCGCCGGACCCACCACTGTGTCACCACCGGTCACCGGCTTGATCAGCAGCGATCCCAGGCTGCTCAGCATGTGCGACCGCTCGACCTTGATGCCGCCCCAGTACACCGGCGCCGTTTCCAGCAGCGGTGTCTCACCGAGCAACGCATGCGCCAGGTCCGGCAGAAAACGAAGCAGCCCAGGGCTTTCCAGAACTCCGCTGCCCAGCGTGTTGACCACCGTGACCGCTCCCCTGCGCAGCGCCTCGACGAGCCCGACCACGCCCAGCCGCGAGTCCGCGCGCAGGTCGAGCGGATCGGCGTAGTCGGCGTCCACCCGCCGCAGCACCACATCGACGCGCTTGAGCATGCCGAGCGAGCGCATCCACAGCTTGCCGTCCCGCACCACTAGATCGGCGCTCTCGACCAGCGGGAAACCCAGCACGCTCGCGAGGTACGCCTGGTCGAACGCGGTCTCGGAGTGGATGCCGGGGCTCAGCACCACGACTACCGGTTCCTCGGCCGACTCGGGCGCCGCGTCGATCAGCGCCAGCCGCAGCGCTTGCGCCCACGGAGACGCGGGACGCGGCCCGATCTGTTCATAGAGTTCGGGAACGGCGTGTGCGACGACGCGGCGGTCGGCGAGCGCGTAGCCCGCCCCCGACGGCGCCTGCGTCCAGTCCGCGTTGACCGTGAACGCGCCGGATGCGCTGCGGCTGATATCACATGCGTGCATGAACAGTTGGTGGTTTCCCGGCAGGTCAATACCGCTTGCCGCGCGGAGGTAGCCGGGATGGGCGAACAGCAGCTGCGGGGGGAACACGCCGCCGGTCACCGATCGGCGGGGCCCGTAGAGGTCGGCCAACACCGCGTCGAGGAGCCGCGAGCGTTGCACCAGACCGGCTTCCAGGGCGCTCCAGTCGTCCGCCGAGATCACCAGCGGTAGGGCGTCCAGATGCCACGGCACCGGCACGCCGCCGTCGCCGTGGGTGTCGGCTTCTCCGTTCGTGTCGGGCGGGATATAGGTGATGCCGTCGTTGTCGACGAGGTTGCGCACGACGGCGCGCAGCTCGTCGAGGCCGCCGCGGCCGCGCTCGCCGACACATTCGGCTAATTCCAGCCAGGCGGGCCGGACATTGCCTGCCGCGTCGATGAATTCGTCGTATCCGGCGACTGTGCCGTCGCCGGGGTCGAACAGGGCCTGCTGGGCCCGCGCGGTGCGGTAGCCCGTCAGCAGGTTGTCGATATCGTGCGGATTCACCGCGGGTAGTGCCATCAGTGCAAGACGGTACGCACCCGGCGCAGATCCAAGATCCCCGGCGCGCCCACGTCGGTCGATTGGCGCGCCTGCTTCTCCTTGATGTCGGAGGTGTCGACCCGCCCCGGGGTGAATCCGGTCGCCTCGAATCGGCGGCCGCGGCGCGACTCGGCCTCCACCGCGTTGACGGGCGGGGTGTCATAGGAGCGTCCGCCGGGGTGTGACACGTGGTAGGTACAGCCGCCCCGCGATGTACCGGTGGCCATGTCGACCAGCTCGAACCGAAGAGGGCCGTCGACGGTGATCGTCGGGTGCAGGGCGCTCGGCGGCTGCCAGGCGCGGAACCGCACGCCGCCAACCTGAATATCGGGGTTGTCGGTGGCCAGCAGCGGCACCGGATAGCCGTTCACCGTCACGACGTGGCGCTGCCGGTCCGCGCCGATCAGGCGGACCTGGATGCGCTCCACCGACGAGTCGACGTAGCGGGCGGTGCCACCTGCGGTGGACTCCTCACCGAGCACATTCCACGGCTCGATCGCCCCGCGCAGTTCGATCTCCACACCGTCGAATACGGCGGTGCCGATCCGGGGGAAGCGGAACTCGGTGAACGGGTCGAGCCAGCTGGTGTCGAAGTTGATGCCGTGGGTACGCAGATCTGCCGCGACGTCGGCGATGTCGTGGATCAGGAAGTGCGGCAACAGGTATCGGCCATGCAGGTTGGCACCGTGGCGGATCAGCGGGGCGCGCAGCGGCTCGTCCCAGAACCACGCGACCAGCGAGCGCACCAACAGCGACTGAACCATCGCCATCTGGAAGTGCGGGGGCATCTCGAAGCCGCGCAGTTCCAGCAGGCCGAGCCTGCCGCGCGCGCTGTCGGGGCTGTAGAGCTTGTCGATGCAGAACTCGGCGCGGTGGGTGTTGCCGGTGATGTCCGTCAGCAGGTGCCGCAACGCGCGGTCGGTCACCCACGGAGCGGCGCTGCCCGCGCCGCGGGACAGCCGGTGGACCTCGGCGAACGCGATCTCGAGTTCATAGAGCGCCTCGGCCCGGCCCTCGTCGACGCGCGGGGCCTGCGATGTTGTGCCCACGAAGCGGCCGGCGAACAGATAGGACAGCGCCGGGTGCCGCTGCCAGTAGGTCAGCATTGAGACCAGCAGATCGGTCCGGCGCAGGAACGGTGAGTCGGCGGGAGTGATGCCACCCAGCGTGATGTGGTTGCCCCCGCCGGTCCCGCCGTGTGTGCCATCGACGTCGAAGGACTCCGTCGACAGCCGGGACAGCCGGGCCTCGTCGTACAGCGTCTGCAGCTGATCCCGCTGCTCGGCGAAGGTCGTCGTCGGGCGACGTTGACCTCGATCACCCCTGGGTCGGGGGTGACGGTCATCGAGGTGATGCGGGGATCCGGCGGCGGTCCGTAGCCCTCGATCACCACCGGGCAGTCCACCTTGGCGGCGGCGGCCTCGACGCGGGCCAGCAGATCGACGAAGTGTTCCAGTTCGTCGGTGGGAGGCAGATATACGTGCAGCAGCCCGTCGCGTACCTCGGCAACCAGGGCCGAGGTGGGCGCGGAATCGTCGTCGTCGACGACCGCGTCGGGTTCACGATCGGACTTCAGGCTGCCGCGGCGCGCCAGCGGGTCGGCCGGGTGCGTCGCTCGCGGCGGACGCCAGCTGATCGAGTTCAGGGGCAGCCGCAGCCCGGCGGGCGAGTCGCCCTCGAGCAGCACGATCCGCCCGCGCCGCAGCCGCCAGTCGGCGCTTGCCCAGCCGGAGTCGTCGTCACGGCGGTGCAATGGCAGCACGTGAGCGGCGGGTTCGCTGACCGCGGCGTCGAGGCCGGCCAGCAGCGCCGCGCGCCGGTCGGCGCTGTCGGCGTCGAGATCGTCGTCGGCGGCGACGGGATCGCCGACAGGCCTGCGCACGGCGTTGAGCAGCCGGCTGAGTGGATCCTCGTAGGCCGGCCGAACCTGGGACGGCGGTAACCCGAGTCCGTCGGCGACGGCGCCGAGCAGCTGCCCGCCGGCGTCGGGCGCCACCGCGATCGCTTGGGGCTCCGAAGGCCACGGGTCGGCGAACAGAGCGTCATCCGTCCACAACGGTTCGCCGTCGGTGCGCCAGTGCAGCCCAATCTGCCAACGCGGCAACGGTTCTCCGGGATACCACTTGCCCTGGCTGTATTGCACGAGCCCGCCGGGCGCCCATACCCGCTTGAGCCGGGCGGTGAGCGCTGAGGCGCGTTGCCGCTTGTGCGGACCGTCGGCGTCGGTCGTCCACTCGGGGTCGACCTGATTGTCGATCGAGACGAACGTCGGTTCGCCACCCACGGTGAGCCGGACGTCGCCAGCGGCCAACCGCTCGTCGACGCGGGCTCCGAGAGCGTTGATCGCAGCCCACGCGGCTTCGGTGTAGGGCAGCGTCACCCGCGGATCCTCGTGCACGCGGGTGACCACATTGGAGAACTCGAGCATGGTCTCGCAGGGCTCGGTCGCCCCGGTGATCGGGGCCGCTGAGTCCGGGTGCGGCGTCGCCGACAGCGGGATGTGGCCCTCGCCGGCGAACAGCCCCGACGTCGGATCGAGACCGATCCACCCTGCGCCGGGGATGTACACCTCGGTCCACGCGTGCAGGTCCGTGAAGTCCGCCGCAGCCCCGGACGGTCCGTCGAGCGCTTCCATATCGGACGTCAGCTGCACCAGATAGCCGGACACGAAGCGGGCGGCCAAGCCGAGTTGCCGCAGGATCGACACCAGCAGCCACGCCGAGTCGCGGCATGAGCCGATGCCGGTGCGCAGGGTGTGGTCGGGTGTCTGCACACCCGGCTCCATGCGCACGCTGTAGCCGACGTCGGCATTGACCGCGCGGTTGAGCGCAACGAGGAAGTCGATGGTGCGGGTGCCGGGTGCGACGGTGAAGTTGCGCACCCATTCCTTCGTCAGGTCACCCTCGTCGACGTGCCGTAGATAGGGCTTGAGATCTTCGGCCAGCGCGTTGGGATATTCGAAGCCGATGTGCTCGGCCCAGTCCTCGATGAAGAAGTCGAACGGGTTGACGACCTTCAGGTCGGCGATCAGGCCGACCGTGACCGTCAGGCTGCGTGTGCGGTTCGGAAAGACAAGCCGCGCAAGGAAATTACCGAAGGCGTCCTGCTGCCAGTTGACGAAATGGTCGGCAGGCTCGACCTGTAGGGAGTACGCCTCGATCGGGGTACGCGAGTGTGGCGCCGGGCGCAGCCGGACGACATGCGGAAACACCTCCACCAGCCGATCGAATGTGTAGCTGGTGCGATGCTCCAGCGCCACCTTGATACCCATCCGCTGATCCCACCACAACGCGGGTAACCCCGCATCGCACGCTCAGCCGGCCAGGTGAAAGTGACGCCGGTCGGCCAGCCGTCGCGCCCACAAGACCAGGATCGCCGCGAGCACGATCCCGACGAGGTTGACGACAAGCTGCATGGCGGATTTCGCGGCGATGTCCCAGTCGCCCACCGTCGCAGCGACGACGGCGAAGCCCGCCGCGGGCACCGTGGTCACCGAGATGAAGACGCCGACGAGCGCGGCCGACTTGGCCGACACCAACGACAGCATTCCCGCCGCGCCCGCGAACAACGCCACGACGAACGACAGCGGCCCGACCTGGAAGATGAAGTCCACCTGTTCCAGATGGCGGGTGCTGGTGACCTCGATCCAGCCGACGGCTTCACCGGCCAGCACGGCGACAGCGGTGACGAACATGGCAATGGGAAATCCGACGAGCAGCGCCAGTGCGGCGCGGCGGGCGAGATAGGTCTTGCGTCGCACCAGCGCCACCGCCAGCGCTGCCAGCGGGCCGAATTCCGGGCCGACCACCATCGCGCCGACCACAGTCACAGGGGAGTCGGTCACCACGCCGACCGCGGCGATCAGGCACGCCAGACACAGAAAGGTCAGATAGGTGACGTTGAGCGTGGACTCCTCGCGCGTCCGGCTGGCCAGTTCGTCCCAGACCACCGCGTCGGCCGGATCGCCGGCCGCATCCTCTTCGGCCTGGTAGGCCCTCGTCGAAAGCACAGTGTCGACGAGATCCAAGGTGATCGCGCCGTGCTCCTTCACGCCCAGCGCCTTCAACGCGTCGATGACGTCGTTGGCGGACTCCCGCGCGATGTCGGCAGTGATCTCGTCGCCCGCCGGGTCCAGGGCGGCGTCGCGGTGGACCACCAAATGCGCGACGCCGGGATTCTCGCTGAGGGCGTCGATCACCGTTTCTCGCAAGTCGGCCGGTGTGATGACCCGTAAGTGCAGCATTGTCGGCACAGTAGTGGCACGACATGGCTACTGTCTGTGTCATGAAGCGCCGGTTCCCTGTTGCAGCCGCACTCCTCGTCGCTCTCGGTGTGGCGGGCTGCTCCAGCCCTCCCGCGGCATTGGGCAATCACGAAGCCAAGGTGATCATCAACGGTACGGCCACTAACGCGATGCAGCCGGTCACCTGCTCCCAGAATGGCCGAAGTTGGACCATCGAGACGCTGGACAAGGAGCCCGGCTTCACGGCGACGATTCAACTCGGCGACACCGTGACAGCGCAGGCGGTCGACATCCGCAACCTGGGCAACTTCACCGGCACCTTCTGGGACGACAATCTCGGCAAGGCGCAGGCGAAGGTCAACCAGGGCAAGTTCACCATCAGCGGCGAAGCCCAAGGGGCATTCGCCGACAAGCCCAACCAGACCACGACCGCGACGTTCGACATCACCACCACCTGCTGAGCGGCTCTGCGCCTCAACGGTTTCCGACGCGCACGATGAGCTCGTCGGGCGGCACCGGATGGCCTTTGGCGCAGCGGATCTCGACGGCGGCAACCGCGCCGCATTCGGCGTGCGCGAGCCGTAGCGGCGAACGATGCGGCAGATGCTTGCGGCCCCACTCGAACATCGCCCACACCACCGGCATGAAGTCCACACCCGATTCCGTCAGCACGTACTCCTCGCGAGTGCGCTGGCCGGCTTCCCGGTACGGCCGCTTGGTCAGCAGCCCGGCGTCGACCAGCTCGTTGAGCCGGGCAGCGGCCGCGGCCTTGGTGATGCCCACCCGCGTGCAGAAGTCGTCGAACCGGGTCGTGCCGTAGTACGCCTCCCGAAGGATCAGCATCGCCGACTTGGTGCCGAGCAGCGCCATCGTCTTCTCAATGGGGCATTCGCCGATCGCCGACCACGCGCTTCGATCGGCCAGCCGGCCCTGCAGAACGGTCATGGAATTCACCTCGCATCTGAGTTGTTCTCACTATACCTAGGTGGTATAGCTAGGTATAGATTTCTTTACTCAGCGCTGGGAGGCAGGAATGTCGGGATACGCAGGACGCGACGCGGTCATCGTCGGGGCGGTACGCACCCCGATCGGAAAGGGGAAGGCCGGCGGTGCGCTGCACGACGTACTGCCCGTTGACCTGCTCGCCCACAGCCTGAAGGAACTCGTGGCGCGCGCGGGCGTCGACCCGGTACAGATCGACGACGTCATCGCAGGTGCAGTCACACAGGTCGGCGACCAGGCCGCCAACATCGCGCGCAATGCGCTACTCGGCGCCGGATTCCCCGAATCGGTGCCCGGCACCACCGTCGACCGCCAATGCGGCAGCAGCCAGCAGGCGATCAGCTTCGCCGCCCAGGGTGTGATCTCCGGTGCGTACGACATGGTGATCGCAGCGGGCGTCGAGTCGATGGGGCGGGTGCCGATGGGTTCGAGCGTGCTGCCGGGCAGCGACCCGTTCGGCGCGATGGCCCAGCGCTACCCCGACGGCCTTGTGCCGCAAGGCATCAGCGCCGAGCTGATCGCCGCCAAGTGGGGGCTGTCGCGTCAGCAGCTCGATGAGTTCTCGGCGGGCAGCCACGAAAAGGCCGCCGCTGCAACGAAAGAGGGCCGGTTCGACAACGAACTCATCCCGATCGCGGGCCTTGCCACCGACGAGATCATTCGTCCCGGCACAACGGTGGAGACGCTGGCCAACCTGAAGCCGGCGTTCTACAACCCGGCATACGAGGCACGCTTCCCGCAGATTCAATGGGAGATCACCGCGGGTAACTCGTCGCCGCTGTCGGATGGCAGCGCTGCGGTGCTGATCACCACGTCGGAGGTGGCCACGCGTCTCGGCCTGCGTCCGCTGGCGCGTATTCACACCGCCACCGTCGTCGGATCGGATCCGCTCTACATGCTGACCGGCGTCATTCCCGCGACCGAGAAGGTGCTGACGCGTGCGGGTCTGAGCCTGGCCGACATCGACCTGTTCGAAGTCAACGAAGCCTTCGCGCCGGTGGTGCTGGCGTGGGCCCACGACGTTGGTGCTGATCTGGCGAAGACGAACGTCAACGGCGGCGCGATCGCGATCGGACATCCGTTGGGCGCCAGCGGCGTTCGAATCATGACCACGATGGTCAATGCGCTCGAGCAGCATAGCGGTCGCTACGCGCTGCAGACGATGTGTGAAGCCGGCGGCATGGCCAACGCCACCATCATCGAGCGGCTGTGAGCCGGCGAATGTCTTCTCATACCACCTCGAAAATCTTCGTTGTCGGCGGCACTGGAGCTCAGGGCATGCCCGTCATCCGTGCGCTCGTCACCGACAAGAAATACTCGGTTCGGTTCCTCACCCGCGACGCGGGCAGTCGGCGAGCCAGGGAGTTGCTCGAACTCGACAACGTCTCCGCCCTGGAGGGATCCTTCGCCGACGAAGCGACGCTGCGTGAGGGATTCCGCGGTTGTGACGGAGCCTTCGTCAACATCGACGGGTTCAACACCGGCGAGAAGAGCGAGACCTACTGGGCGATCCGCAGTTACGAGATCGCAATCGAAGAAGGGGTCAAGTTTTTCGTCTACGGAAACCTCGACTACGGCCTCAAGAAGGCTGGATACGACTCTCGGTTCCGCACCGGTCATTACGATGGCAAGGGCAGGGTCGGCGAGTGGATTCTGTTCCAGAATCAGGTGAATCGCGATCGGATGGGTGCGGCGCTGTTCACCTCGGGCCCCTACATCGAGATGGTGGTCTCGCCGGGTACGCCGATGACGCCCGCCGTGGAGGACGGCGTCCTGACGTGGCGTGTTCCACTCGGCGACGGGGCGGTGCCGCATGTGGCGCTCGAGGATTGCGGTTACTACGTGCGTTGGCTTTTCGACCATCCCGAGCGCGCGAACGGCATGGACCTCGAGGTCGCTGTCGAAGATGTCGCCTACGCCGACCTCGCAGCGGCGTTCGAGAAGGTCACCGGGCATCCGGCGCGGTACGTCGACACCGACCTGGACACCTACTGGCGAACCGGTCCACTCAGCGTCATCGCCGACGCGCCCGCGGGGTACAACGCCGACCGAAAAGACAAGAGCACCATGGACGTACGCGCCAACTTCACCGGCTTCTGGAATCTGTGGAAATACCGAGTGATCAAACGGGATTACGCGCTGCTCGATGAGATCCACCCCAACCGGATCAGTAGTGCCGAGGAGTGGTTCAGGCGCCAGGATCAACTCGCGCGGGAGCTGGGCGGCGGCGGCCTCTGGGAGCAGATCCAACCGGAGAATCGGACTCCAATACTCAAGATCGGCGAGGACGGCCGGCAAGGGAAGCTGTAGCCGGCCTGCTAGGCCCGGGTCAGCTCGAACAGCGGAATGACGCGGCTGGTCTTCGACTGGTACTCGCGGAAACCCGGTGCGGCAGCGGCGATCTTGTCGAAAAGCGCGTCGCGCTCATCGCGTGGTAGCTCACGGCTGGTGACGTCATAAGCCTCGGTGCCGATCTCGACGTGCGCGCCGGGGTTGGCCCGCAGGTTGTGCACCCAGTCGGGGTTCGTGTCGGCGCCCGCCTTCGACCCGACGATGATCAACTTGTCGTCGATGGGGAAGTAGGCCAGCGGGGCTAGCCGTGGCTGACCGGACTTGGCGCCGGTCGTGGTCAGCAGCAGCAGATCGGCACCTTCGAACGGGCCGCCCACCTTGCCACCGTTGCCCCGAAACTCCTCGACGAGGTTCTTATTGAATTCCTTCATTGCGTCCGCGTTGGGAATGTCACTCATTTCTGCTCCAGCTTCTGCGGCTTGGCATCTATTCCCGATTCCCCGCGTTGCTGCGCCGTGATGGGTGCGGGCGCATCTGTCAGCGGGTCGACCCCGCCGCCCGACTTCGGGAACGCAATGACCTCGCGGATCGAATCGGTGCCGGCCAGCAGTGCCGTGATCCGGTCCCAGCCGAATGCGATGCCGCCGTGCGGCGGAGCGCCGAAAGTGAAGGCGTCCAACAGGAATCCGAACTTCTCCTGCGCCTCGTCGTGGTCGATGCCCATCATCGCGAACACCCGCTCCTGGATGTCTCGACGGTGAATACGGATGGACCCACCGCCGATCTCGTTGCCGTTGCACACGATGTCGTAGGCGTTGGCCATCGCCGAACCGGGGTCGGTATCGAACGTGGCCTCGGACTCCGGCGTTGGCGCGGTGAACGCATGGTGCATCGCCGTCCACGCACCGGACCCGACGGCGACGTCCCCGGAGGCCGTGGCTTCGTCGGCCGGTTCGAACAGCGGCCAGTCGACCACCCAGGTCAATGCCCATGCGGTCGGGTCGATCATGTCGAGGCGCCTGGCGATCTCAATGCGGGTGGCGCCCAGCAGCGCACGCGCCGGTTTGGTCGGCCCCGCCGAGAAGAAGATGCAGTCGCCGGGGTTGGCGCCGACATGCGCGGCCAACCCATCGCGTTCGGCGTCGGTGAGGTTCTTGGCGACGGGCCCGCCGAGCGTGCCGTCGTCGGCCACCAGGACGTAGGCCAGGCCCTTGTGGCCGCGCTGTTTGGCGAATTCCTGCCAGCCGTCAAGCGTGCGCCGCGGCTGTGACGCCCCGCCGGGCATGACCACAGCGCCGACATAGGGCGCCTGAAACACCCGAAATGTGGTGTCCGAGAAGTACTCCGTGCACTCGACGAGCTCGAGCCCGAACCGCAGATCCGGCTTGTCCGAGCCGAATCGCCGCATCGCCTCGTCGTAGCTGATCCGCGGCAGCGGAAGCGGCAGATCGTGACCGATCAAAGCCCACACCGCCTTGAGGACCTCCTCCGACACGGCAATCACGTCGTCGGCGTCGACGAAGCTCATCTCCATGTCGAGCTGGGTGAATTCCGGCTGGCGGTCGGCGCGGAAATCCTCGTCGCGGTAACAGCGCGCGATCTGGTAGTAGCGCTCCATGCCTGCCACCATCAACAGCTGCTTGAACAGCTGCGGGCTCTGCGGTAGCGCGTAGAACGAACCGGGCTGCAGGCGCGCGGGCACCAGGAAGTCTCGCGCGCCTTCTGGCGTCGACCGGGTCAGCGTGGGCGTCTCGATCTCGACGAAGTCGTGTGCGGCCAGCACAGCCCGCGCGGCGGCGTTGACCTTGGACCGCAACCGGATCGCATAGCTGGGACCTTCGCGCCGCAGATCGAGATAGCGGTACTTCAGCCGCGCCTCTTCGCCCGCTGTCTCGTCGAGTTGGAACGGCAGCGGCGCGCTCTCCCCCAGCACCGTCAGCGATGTCGCGTTGACCTCGATGTCGCCGGTGGCGATCTCCGGGTTCGCGTTGCCTTCCGGCCGGATCTCCACGACACCCTCAACGGCGATGCAGAACTCGGAACGCAGCCGATGGGCGGCCTCGAGCACGCCGGCTTCGCGGAAGACCACCTGCGACACCCCTGAAGCGTCGCGCAGGTCGATGAAGATCACCCCGCCGTGGTCGCGGCGGCGCGCAACCCAGCCGGCCAAGGTCACCGTGTGACCAGCATCGGTGGCCCGTAGCGAACCGGCGGCATGGCTGCGCAACACTGAAATTCTCCCTGGGAATGGCCTGACGAGACGACTGCCAAGTGTAGAGGGGACGAATCCGCCGGTAGCTTGGCCTAGTGCGTACCTCCATCGCGGTCGTCGGGCCCGGCGCGATCGGTTCGACCATGGCCGCCTTAGTGCACGCGGCGGGTCATCAAGTGTTGCTGTGCGGGCATACCCCGCGGGAGCAGGTCGAGGTCAGGCCCGACCGGCGGGAACCGATCATCGTGCCCGGTCCTGTGCATACCGATCCCGCCGACGTCGACGGCCCAGTCGAGGTGGTGCTGCTGGCGATCAAGGACACGCAGAACCAGAGCGCGGCGGGATGGCTGGCGCGGCTCTGCGACGACCGCACGGTGGTGTGCGCACTGCAGAACGGCGTCGAACAAGTGGAGCGGGTCGGGCCGTTGTGCCCGTCGTCAGAAGTGGTGCCCGCCGTCGTGTGGTTCTCGGCGGAACCGCATCCTGAGGGCTGGGTCCGGTTGCGCACCGGCGTGCGACTGGTGTTGCCCGAGTCAGGCGGCGCGCACAAGTTGGCGCACCTGATGCGGGACGCGGGCGTGACCGTCGAACTCGATCCCGACTTCGTCACCGCCGCGTGGCGCAAACTGTTGGTGAATGCGCTCGCTGACCTGATGGTGTTGACGGGCCGTCGCGCAGGCATGTTCCGCCGCGACGACGTCGCCGCCTTGTCCAGGCGGTATCTGGCCGAATGCCTTGCGGTCGCCCGCGCCGAAGGAGCCAACCTCGGCGACGACGTAATCGATGAGATCGTCGGCATGTTCGCTGCGGCGCCCGAGGATATGACCACGTCGATGCTCACCGACCGGGAAGCCCGTCGCCGGCTGGAATGGGACATCCGCAACGGCGTGATCTCGCGGAAAGGCGCCCGGCACGGCCTGGCCACCCCGATCAGCGACGGCCTTGTGGCGTTACTGGCCGCAGCAAGCGACGGGCCCGGCTAGACAGCGTCCTCTAACGTGTATGGCCATGAAGCCTTGCGAACGCGTCGAGTTGGACTTCATCCAGACCGCGCCATTTCGGTTCGTCAGCACCGTCGACCTGCCGATCATGCCCGAGCAGGTGTGGGAGGTGCTCGACGACGCCGAATCGTGGCCGCACTGGGCGACGGTGATCACGAAAGTGACGTGGACCAGCCCGCAGCCGCACGGCATCGGCACCACCAGGGTCGTCAACATGCGCGGCGGTATCACCGGCGACGAGGAGTATCTCGCTTGGGAACCGCACTCGCACATGGCGTTTCGGTTCAACGAGGCCTCGACCGGAAGCATCGCCGCATTCGCGGAGGACTACCGCATCGAGTCCACCGCCGGCGGCTGTCATCTGACCTGGGTGATGGCGATGAAGCCGAACGGTCTCGCTGCGCGGCTCGGGATGACGCTCGGGCGCCCGGTGATGTCACGGCTCTTCCAGAAGTTCCTGTACAACCTGCGCGATTACGTCGCCGACCGCTACCCGGCCGCGGCTCAGTAAAGGCCGGCCCAGGCCGCGCGACGCTGGTTGTCGGGATCGGCGACCACCGTGTCGCGGGAGGACTGGATGATCCGGGTCAGCCGTCGCTCGCTGTCGTAGATCGGCCAGTCCTGCCCGCTCGACCATTCGATCTCGCCCGTCTCCCAGCCTTGAGCCGAGAAGTCCAGCCACGCCCGCTGCATCCGCTTGCCCACCGCCGGCGCCAGTCGCCGTCCCAGCGGGTGCATCTTGCGGCCGAGAAACGAGCTGTAGCTGTGATGGACATGGACAATCTCGCTGCCGTGCGTGGCACCGAGGCCGAGCAACCGCAGGCTAAAGCCGAAGTGGTCGAACCGGTACATATGCGTCGGCGCGTGCGCGCTGTAGGCGTCGGCGAACGCCCACGTCGGAGCGCCGAACATGACGTCGGAACCGAACGCCACCAGCTCGCGCCGCCGCGGGTAGGCCGGATAGGCCGCCAGCAGTCGCTCCCGTGCCTCGGGGGCGACCCGCTCGATGTAGGCGTCGATCGATGCTGTCGTCGTCGGCAGCATCGGCGGCTTGGTCCAGGCGAACATCGACGCCTCGTGGCTGTTGGTGCCGATGATCAGCGGCAGCTTGGCCAGCGTGCCCGCACGCGCCGCATCCGTCGGGTGCTGCGGCAACATATCGACGCCGTAGGTCAGCCCGTAGGCCAGCGTCGGTGTGGTCGCTGCGCTCTTCATCTGCAGCCGGCCCGCGGCCCGGCGCAGTTCTCGTTGTGGCAGACCTTTGACCTCATCGGCGCTCACCCCGAGCCGCTGCAGGAATTCGTGGGCGCGTCGCGCCCGCACGTCGCGGTCGGCGATCAACGGCAGCGCGGGGCTCTGCGCGATCACGCGGCGAAACAACCCCGTCGCGGCCGGGCTGGCCAGCAGCGCCAGCACCGATGTGCCGCCGGCGGACTCGCCGAAGATCGTCACCCGGTCGGGATCGCCGCCGAACGCCGCGATGTTGTCCTTGATCCAGCGCAGCGCGCTCATCTGGTCGCGCAGCGCGAGGTTGTCGTCGAACCCGTCGCCCAGGTCGCTGAGCTCGAACCCGCCGAAAACGCCGATCCGGTAGGTCAGGTTGACCACCACGACGTTTCCGTTGGCCGCCAGCCGCGATCCGTTGTACAGCTGGAACTGACCCGCTCCGAACACGAACGCACCGCCGGGAATCCACACCATCACGGGCAACGAGGCGCTGGTGTCCGGCGACCAGACCGTCAGCGTCAAACACGCCTCGTCGCGAACCTTCGGGTCGTCGCGCCCACCGCCGACGAACGACTTGCTCTGCGGCGGCAGCGGCCCGTGTTCGACCGCGTCGCGCAGGCCTGACCACGGCTTGAGCGGTGCGGGCGCGCGGAACCGCCGTTCGCCCACTGGCTGCTCGGCGTACGGGACACCTCGCCAGACCCCGACGTGGCCGTCGGTCGTGCCTCGCAGGTCCCCACACTGGGTGTGGACGACGGTGGAATGTCCGGCAACGACTGCCACACCCCGGATCGTAGTGTGCAAAGCTGGAAGCCATGACCTTCAACGAGGGTATGCAGATCGACACCAGCACCACATCGACCAGTGGTGGCGGGCGCGGCCCCGGCCGCGGCATCGCAATCGGCGGCGGCTTCGGTGGACTCGTGATCGTGGTCGTGGCGCTGCTCCTCGGGGTCAACCCCAGCGACGTGATCCCTGCGCAGCAGGGCCAGTACGCCGACCAAGGCGTCGAGGCTCCCGGGTTCGATCTGAACCAGTGCCGCACCGGTGAGGACGCCAACAACATCGTGCAGTGCCGGGTGGTCGCGACGGGTAACTCCGTCGACGCGGTCTGGCAGCAACTGATGCAGGGTTACACCCGTCCCTCGGTGCGGCTGTTCAGTGGCTCTGTCGATACCGGCTGCGGTCCGGCGACTAGCGACGTCGGCCCGTTCTACTGCCCCGTCGACAAGACCGCATATTTCGACACCGACTTCTTCGAGGTGCTGCGCACCCAATTCGGTTCCAGCGGTGGACCGTTCGCGCAGGAGTATGTGGTAGCCCACGAATTCGGCCATCACGTACAGGATTTGGAGGGCACGCTGGAACGCGCCCAGCAGGGTGCACAAGGGGCCACCGGCGGCGGCGTCCGCACCGAACTGCAGGCAGACTGCTACGCCGGGGTGTGGGCACACCATGCGTCGATCACCAAGCAGGAAGGCACCGACGTGCCGTTCCTGGAGCCCTTGACCGACAAGGACATTGCTGACGCGCTGTCCGCTGCGGCATCCGTCGGCGACGACCGGATCCAGCAGCAGGCCACCGGCCAGGTCAACCCCGAGTCGTGGACCCACGGATCATCCGAGCAACGACAGCACTGGTTCACCGTCGGATACCAGACCGGCGATCCGAACAAGTGCGACACCTTCTCTGCGCGCGACCTTGGGTAGGCGCATCACCGCAGTCGACGCCGTAGCCGAGCGCTACCTTGCGGCCTTCGCCGCGCTTGACCCCTGTGCGGCAACGGAAATGGGCATCGTCAGTGACGACCACCACTACGACACCGAGATCACCGACTACTCCCCCGACGGGGTCGAAGCGCGGGCCGAGGCCGCCCGTGGGGCGCTACGCGAACTCGACGGTGTCACCGCGGAGGACGACGCCGATGTCGTGACGCTCGCCGCGATGCGCGAGCGGCTCGGTATCCAACTCGAGCTACACGATGCAGGTCTGGACGTCGGTGAGCTGAACGTAATCGCGTCGCCGCTGCAGGCCATGCGCGACGTGTTCGACCTGATGCCCACCGACACCGACGACGACTGGCGGGTGGTCAGCGAACGGATGTCGCGGATCCCCGACCGCGTCGCGGGCTACGCCGCGTCGCTGCGCGCGGCGGTCAGCGCAGGCCATGCGCCCGCCGTCCGACAGGTGGGCCGGGGTATCGAGCAGGCCGGCCAGATCCAGAATCTGTTCTGCCAGATGGTGGCCGGAGCCGCGTCCGGCAATGGGGCGTTGCACGACGAGCTGCAGCAACGGGCGTCAGAGGCCGCGGATGCGTACAGCTGGCTGGCCGCCGTACTTCGCGACGAGATCGGCCCGCGCGCCCGCGGCGAGGACGCCTTCGGCCGCGACGCCTACCGGCTGTTCTCGAGGCTGTATCTCGGCGCCGAGGTCGACCTCGACGAAACGTACGAGTGGGGCCTGCAGTTGCTGCATTCCATTGTTGCCGAACAGGAGTCGGTCGCCCACCGGCTTTATCCCGGCTCGACGGTGGCCGAAGCCTTGACCCGGTTGGACGAGGAGCCACGGTATTGGGTGCACGGCACCGACGCTCTGCAGGCGTGGATGCAGGAGCTGTCCGATCGAGTGGTCGACGCACTGGCCGATACGCATTTCGAGATCGCCGAGCCACTGCGCAATCTCGAGTGCATGATCGCGCCGACGCACACCGGCGGCATCTATTACACGGGTCCGTCGGAAGACCTGACCAGACCCGGACGGATGTGGTGGTCAGTGCCGCCGGGTAAAGAGGTCTTCCACTCGTGGGGTGAAGCCACCACCGTGTTCCACGAAGGCGTGCCCGGTCATCACCTGCAGATCGGCCGGGCGGTTGTGCTGGCCGATCAGCTGAACCGCTGGCGCCGGCTGGGATGCTGGGTGTCCGGGCACGGCGAGGGTTGGGCGCTGTATGCCGAACGTTTGATGGCCGAGTTGGGCTGGCTCGACGATGCCGGCAACAGAATGGGAATGCTTGACGCTCAACGGTTCCGAGCTGCGCGCGTGGTGATCGACATCGGTGTGCACTGCGGCCTGACCGCTCCCGACGGCGGTGTCTGGGACGCCGATCGGGCGTGGGAATTTCTGCAGTCGCACAGCGCAATGGCCGAGGCGAACCTCCGTTTTGAGTTGGACCGCTACCTCGGTTGGCCGGGTCAGGCGCCGTCGTACTCCATCGGCCAGCGGATCTGGCAGCAACTGCGCGACGAGACGGTCGGACGGGGAGTGCCGTTGAAGGAATTCCACCGGCGCGCTTTGGATCTGGGCGGTCTGCCGCTCGATGTGCTCAGGTCGTCGTTGTCGGCGAATTGATGGAATCGCGAGCCAGTTCGATCTGTTCCAACGCGTAGTTGGCCATCTCCGCGTTATTCATCGCCTGCCCGTTTCGAGCGAGTGTTTCATAGCGTTCATTGCCGAGCACCTCACGTAGTTTCCGAATGGTGGTGGTGATTTCGGAGAACGCTATACGCGTCAATGGGTCGTCTGCGAACTCCGCGATGGTGGCCGCGGGCTCATGGTGGCCGAGTTGGCTAAGTAAACCTGCGAGGTTTGCGAGCGGACTTCGCGATGTCGCGATGTTCCCAGTTTCGAGGTAGTTGCGAATTACCAGGGTGAGGTAGTCGAGCGCGGCGCCCGGCGAACCATGTTGGGCCTCAAGGGGGGCGAGAGTGACCGCGATATGTGATTCGTTGAACCGGTTTCCGCTGGCCTGTGCGATTTCCAAAGCGCGGCGCAGGGCTACCAACGCCTTGCCAGGATCGGCATAGCGAAAAGCGAAACCGGTTGCGAGAAGCATCTGCGAGAGCGAGAAGGGATTCTCGGTGGTCTCGGCCACCACAGACAGCCCGTCTGCGAGCTCAATCGCCTCACCGTAGGACCCCGTGAGCACCAGCGCCATGATCAACGCCGCACGTGCGTGACCGCGTGGGTCATCGGTGCATTGAAGCCGCTGCCGAGCGAACGCCGCCCACCGTTCAGGCTGAGCGGTCGCAATGTAGGGACCGCCGAGACTTGCTTCGTAGTGCAACGGGAAGTCGTCGTATTGTGCGTCGCCGATGAGAAGCTGACCCTGTTCACTGTAGTGAACGGCCCTGTCGGTACGCCCCACCCAGTAGCACTGAGACGCGATGACGTATAGCGCGATCAGCCTCGGATGATCGACCGCCTTGGCAGGTTCGATCATCTCCTCGGCCCATGCGATCGGCTCATATTGCTCCGCTAACGCACCGATGAAGGAATAAACCGCGATTGCGACTGCTGAGTCGAGGTCGTCACGGTCGGCGGCCCATCGAAAAGCGGAGCGCAGGTTAGGCAGTTCGGTGGTGAACCACTCGTAGGCGTCCCGTTGTCGCGGGCTGTCCCACAAGGCGATGATGTCGGCTTCGAGGCCTGCAAAGAAGTGCACATGCGCGGCGCGGGTTTCTTCGGCGAGACCCTCGGCGGCGAGCTGGTCTTCGGCGAACTGCCGGATGGTCTCGAGCATCGAGAACCGAGTGCGCTCCGATGACCTGTCGGCGACGAGCAGCGACTTGCGCACGAGTGCTTCAATCAGATCCATCGTGGCGAACTCATCGTCGGATCCCGAAACCGCGCGTGCGCCAGCCAGATCGAAGCCGCCCGCGAAGACCGAGCAGCGGCTGAGCAGGTGCTGTTCGGCGGTATCGAGCAGGTCGTATGACCATTGCACCGCGTGGCGCAGTGTCTGGTGGCGCTCCAGCCCACGACGGGATCCCACCAGCAGCCGGAAGCGGTCGTTGAGCCGGTCGCGCACCTCGGCGGCAGTCATCGACACCAACCGCGACGCGGCCAGCTCGATCGCGAGCGGAATCCCATCAAGTCGACGGCAGATCTCAACCACCGCAACGGGATCCAACGGGACACCGGGCGCAACCCCTTCGGCACGCTCGGCGAAAAGAGTCACCGCGGCAGAGTCAGACTCGGACCGAGTGTCGAGGGGCGGCACCGGCCACAGTTGTTCGTCGTCGACCCTCAACCCCTCTCGACTGGTGGCAATGATCTTTACGGTGCTGGAGCGAGCGAGAATGGCGTCGACCATGTCGGCGGCGGCATTCAGAACGTGCTCGCAGTTATCGAATAGGAGTAGACGCGATCGCCCTTCCAGCGCTGAGGCAACGCTGTCAGTCAGAGACATCCCCGGTTGTTGCGTGATGCCGAGCACCCCCGCGACCGCATCAGGCACCGCTGCCGGGTCCGTCACCGAAGCCAGTTCGATGACCCAGACACCATCGACGAAGTCGGGTGCTGCGTGTCCGGCAATTTCCAGCGCCAGCCGGGTCTTACCCACCCCGCCGACACCGGTCAACGTCACCAGCCGGTGGGCTTTGAGCGCCGAGGCCACATCGGCGAGCTCCGAATCCCGTCCGATCAGTCGCGCGGCCGGGGGGCGTAGATTCCCCGGCGCCGTGTCGACGGTCTTCAACGCCGGGAAGTCCTTCCGCAACCCGGCCGCCCGGACCTGGAACAAGTCGAGCGGCCGTGCGATGTCGCGCAACCGTCGCTTCCCCATCGCGATGAGGTCGACGCCGACGAGGAGTTCGGATGTCAGGCTGTCGACGAGAATCTGGCCGCCGTGGCCCGCGGACATCACCCGCGCGGCGCGGTTCAGCACGCTCCCGAAGTAGTCCTCGCCACGGAGTTCAGCCTCACCCGTCGCAACCCCCATCCGAACGGGCAAGGGCAGCACACGCTGCGCGGCGACGGCGGCGTCGACGGCCGACCGCGGCGACGAGAACGCCG
>LZSH01000026.1 GCA_001665255.1 Mycobacteriaceae bacterium 1482268.1
GCGGACAACAGCATCCGTTCCGCGAAGCCGCCGAGTGTGGTGTTGCTTGTCAGGATTGGCTCAAAGCTCTTCGGCGACAACAACACCGGCAGCGAGGTCACCAGCGTTCCCGGGGGCGGCGCCTCGGTGTCGGGTCCCGCCTCGAGCACTTCGGCGCTGAACTCGTGGCCCATGAACACGTCTTGTGCGAGATCAACCTGCAGCCCACCCTCGATGGGCATACCCGTCATCTCGCGGGTCAGCCGGACCATTTGGTCGCCGTGCGTCGCGAAGTGCAGATCGGAGCCGCAGATCCCGCAAGCCTTGACGGATGCGAGCACTTGCCCGGTTTCGGGCACCGGTTCGACGACGTCGTCGCGCAGCACCATCCGGCCGTCGCGCAGCACCGACGCGCGCATTACGTCTCCTCGATGTCGCGCAGGAACCCCAGCAGGATTCGGTTGACGTCGTCGGGCCGTTCCTGCTGGACCCAGTGCCCCGCGCCGTCGACCCATTCCTCGGTGTACGGCCCGGCGGCGACGTCTCGTGCGCGGGCGGGGTTCATCGTCGGGCCGATCGGGTCGGCGGTACCGCTGACGAACAGTGCGGGCACGGTGATGTGGGCCTCGGCGAGCTGCGGTGTCGACTCCCAGTTGCGGTCGTAGTTGCGGTACCAGTTCAGCGCGCCCGTGAAGCCCGTCTTGCTGAATGCGCTCACGTAGTAATCGAACTCCTCGGGGCTGATCCAGTCCGGCAGCGGCGCGTCGCCGACGATCAGCCCGGCGAACATCCCCCGCATGGTGGCGGCCACGTCGGCCTCCATCTCGGCGTCGGCGACACCCGGCTCCTGGAACCGCAGCATGTAGAAGTCATCGCCGAACTTCTCCCGCCAGCGTTCGGTGGGACGGGAGCGGGCGCGGGGGATGGGCGGGACGGACAGGCCCGCGGCCGCGCGAACGCGGTCGGGATGCAGCAGCGCGGTGTGCCACACCACCATCGCGCCCCAATCGTGGCCGATGAACACGGCTTGCCGCACACCGACGTCGTCGAGCAGGCCGACGAGGTCGCCGGTCAGCGCGTGGATGTCATAGTCCTCGACGGCGTCGGGTCTGCTGGAGCCGCCGTAGCCGCGCTGATCGGGGGCGATGACGTGATATCCGGCGCCGGCGAGGACGGGGATCTGGTGTCGCCACGAGTAGGCCAGCTCGGGGAAGCCATGGGCCAGGACGACCACGGGTGCTCCGCGTTCGCCGGCCTCGACCACCCGCAGCTGCACGCCGTTGACGTCGACCATCCGCTCGGTGGTGGTGAGCACGTCGTCAGCCAAGCACACGACTGTGCGGCCTGCAGGTACCTACCCGCAGCAATTTTCTTCACCGTCTAGCGAACAGCGTCACAGAACCGCCGGGAACCGCCGGACGTTGGTCTAGCGGTAGCCTTGACTATTCCAGCTGCATGTATGGAAGGACACCGGCCGCGGGGCGGCCGAGAAAGATGAAGCCGACGGTCGTTTGATGAACCGAAAAAATGTGATCCGAACGCTCACCGTGATCGCGGTGGTGCTGTTGTTGGGCTGGTCGTTCTTCTACTTCAGTGACAACACCCGCGGCTACAAGCCTGTCGACACGTCCGTGGCGATGTCCCAGATCAACTCCGACAACGTCAAGAGCGCGCAGATCGACGACCGCGAACAACAGGTCCGCCTGGATCTGAAGAGCGGCAACGACGCCACCGCGAACAGCGACAAGATCATCACCAAGTACCCGACCGGGTTCGGGGTCGACCTGTTCAACGCGCTGACCGCCAAGAACGCCAAGGTCAACACCGTCGTCAACCAGGGCAACATCCTCGGGTCGCTGCTCATCTATTTGTTGCCGTTGCTGCTGCTCGTCGGCTTGTTCGTGATGTTCTCCCGCATGCAGACCGGCGGCCGGATGGGCTTCGGGTTCGGCAAATCTCGGGCCAAGCAGCTCTCCAAGGACATGCCGAAGACCACCTTCGCCGACGTTGCCGGCGTGGACGAAGCAGTTGAAGAGCTCTACGAGATCAAGGACTTCCTGCAGAACCCCAGCCGCTACCAGGCGCTGGGCGCCAAGATCCCCAAGGGCGTACTGCTCTACGGCCCGCCCGGCACCGGCAAGACGCTGTTGGCCCGCGCCGTCGCGGGCGAGGCCGGCGTGCCGTTCTTCACGATCTCCGGCTCGGACTTCGTTGAGATGTTCGTCGGCGTCGGCGCCTCCCGCGTCCGCGACCTCTTCGAGCAGGCCAAGCAGAACAGCCCCTGCATCATTTTCGTGGACGAGATCGATGCCGTCGGCCGTCAGCGCGGCGCCGGGCTCGGCGGCGGCCACGACGAACGCGAGCAGACGCTGAACCAGCTGCTGGTCGAGATGGACGGCTTCGGTGACCGCGCAGGCGTCATCCTGATCGCGGCCACCAACCGGCCGGACATTCTCGATCCGGCCCTGCTGCGCCCCGGCCGCTTCGACCGTCAGATCCCGGTGTCCAATCCGGACCTCGCTGGCCGCCGCGCGGTCTTGAGGGTGCATTCGCAGGGCAAGCCGATCGCACCCGACGCCGACCTCGATGGGCTGGCCAAGCGCACCGTCGGCATGTCCGGAGCCGACCTGGCCAACGTGATCAACGAGGCCGCGCTGTTGACCGCCCGTGAGAACGGCACCGTGATCACCGGGCCCGCGCTGGAGGAGGCCGTCGACCGCGTCGTCGGCGGTCCGCGCCGCAAGAGCCGCATCATCAGCGAGCAGGAGAAGAAGATCACCGCCTACCACGAAGGCGGTCACACCCTCGCGGCGTGGGCGATGCCCGACATCGAGCCGATCTACAAGGTGACGATCCTGGCCCGCGGCCGCACCGGCGGCCACGCCGTCGCCGTTCCCGAGGACGACAAGGGGCTGATGACCCGCTCGGAAATGATCGCCCGACTCGTGTTCGCGATGGGCGGTCGCGCCGCCGAGGAGTTGGTCTTCCGCGAGCCGACGACCGGCGCCGTCTCCGACATCGAGCAGGCCACCAAGATCGCCCGCGCGATGGTCACCGAGTACGGCATGAGCTCCAAGCTCGGTGCCGTGCGCTACGGCACCGAACACGGCGACCCGTTCCTCGGCCGCACGATGGGCACCCAGGCCGACTACTCCCACGAGGTCGCGCAGATCATCGACGACGAGGTACGCAAGCTCATCGAGGCCGCCCACACCGAGGCCTGGGAGGTGCTCACCGAATACCGCGACGTGCTCGACACGTTGGCCGGGGAGCTGCTGGAGAAGGAGACGCTGCACCGCGCCGAGCTCGAGGCCATCTTCTCCGATGTGAAGAAGCGGCCGCGGTTGACGATGTTCGACGACTTCGGCGGCCGCATCCCGTCCGACAAGCCGCCGATCAAGACGCCGGGTGAACTGGCGATCGAGCGCGGCGAGGAATGGCCGAAACCGGTGCCGGAGCCCGCTTTCAAGGCAGCGATCGCCCAGGCGTCGGAAGCCGCGCAGGCGGCGCGGCCCAACGGCTCGAATGGCGCGGGCACCAACGGAACTCCGAACGGTCCCACGCAGCCCGACTACGGCGCTCCCGCAGGCTGGCACGCGCCGGGTTGGCCGCCGCAGCCCCCGCCGGGGCAGTATCCGCCGCAGGGCCAGTGGTATCCGTCACCGCCACCCCCTGCCGGCTGGCATCCGCCCAATGTCGCCGGCGGAGCGGCTCCGGCGCACTACCCGCCGTATCAGCCCTACCCGTACCCCGGTCCGCACCAACCCCCTCAGGGCGGACCGGCCGGAGCGGCGGCGCCCGACAACGACGATGTGGGCCAGGAATCCAACCGGCCCAACCCGCCGGCACACGGCTGACATTCGACGGAGGCTTCAATGGCGTTGCCGCACAGCGATTTTGCGACCACCACCGAGCGACTGTTCGATCAACCCCGCGCTGAGGCGGCGATCCGTGAATTGTTGATTGCGGTCGGAGAGGACCCCGACCGGCACGGCCTCGAAGCCACACCGGCCCGCGTAGCGCGCGCATACAAGGAGATGTTTGCCGGGCTGTACACCGACCCGGATTCGGTGCTGGACACCACATTCGACGAACAGCACGACGAACTTGTGCTGGTGAAGCAGATTCCGTTGTACTCGACCTGCGAACACCATCTGGTGGCATTCCATGGGGTGGCCCATGTCGGCTACATCCCCGGCGAGGACGGCAGGGTGACCGGTCTGTCCAAGATCGCCCGGCTGGTCGACCTGTACGCCAAGCGGCCGCAGGTGCAGGAACGGCTGACCGTGCAGGTCGCCGACGCAGTCATGCGCAAGCTCGAACCGCGCGGGGTGATCGTCGTCCTCGAGTGTGAGCATCTGTGCATGTCGATGCGCGGGGTGCGCAAACCCGGCGCCCTCACCACTACCTCGGCGGTGCGGGGACAGTTCAAGACCGACAAGGCATCCCGGTCCGAGGCGCTGGAACTGATCCTGCGGAAGTGAGCCCAGCCAGTCCGATGGTCCCTTCGGGAGCGAGCGTGCGGGTGATGGGCGTGGTGAACGTCACCGACGACTCGTTCTCTGACGGAGGGTTGTTCCTCGACCGCGACCGGGCCGTCGAACACGGACTCGCACTGGCCGCCGAGGGCGCCGCAATCATCGATGTCGGCGGTGAGTCGACCCGCCCCGGCGCCGCCCGCGTCGACGCTGCTGTGGAGTCGGCGCGCGTGCTGCCCGTCATCAAAGAGCTTGCGGAGCACGGCCTTACCGTGAGCATCGACACGATGCATGCCGGCGTCGCGCGGGCCGCTCTGGAAAACGGTGCACAGATCGTCAACGACGTATCCGGCGGTCGGGCCGATGCCAACATGGCCGGCGTGGTCGCCGACGCAAGAGTTCCGTTGGTGCTGATGCACTGGCGCTCGGTCAGCGCCGCACACCCACATCAGGTGCCGCCGTACGACGACGTGGTGGCCGAGGTGCGTGGCGAACTGCTCGCCGCGGTGGACGCCGCGACGAGCGCAGGCGTCGACCCGGCGAACGTGATCATCGATCCGGGCCTGGGCTTCGCCAAGACAGGCGAACACAATTGGGCACTGCTGCGCGCCCTTCCCGAACTCGTCGACACCGGGATCCCGGTACTGGTCGGGGCGTCGCGAAAGCGCTTTCTCGGAACGCTTCTCGCCGATGCCGACGGCGAACCGCGGCCGCCGGCCGGCCGCGAGACCGCGACGGCGGTGATCTCCGCGCTCGCCGCCCTGCACGGGGCATGGGGTGTTCGCGTGCACGACGTGCGCGCCTCGGTCGACGCACTGAAGGTCGTCGAGGCATGGAGCGGAAAGCTGGGACACGATGTCTGACCGAATCGAGTTGCGCGGCTTGATCGTTCGCGGCAACCACGGCGTGTTCGACCATGAGCGTCGCGATGGGCAGGATTTCGTCGTGGACATCACGGTGTGGATCGACCTTGGGCCGGCTGCTGCCAGCGATGACCTCGCCGACACCTTCGACTACGGCACGCTGGCCGAGCGGGCCGCCGCAATCGTCGAGGGGCCGGCGCGTAACCTGATCGAAACGGTGGCGGGCGAGATCGCCGAGGGCGTGATGACCGACGAACGGGTGCACGCGGTCGAGGTCGCCGTGCACAAGCCCGAAGCCCCGATTCCGCTGCGGTTCTCCGACGTCGCGGTGGTGGCACGGCGGTCGCGTCG
>LZSH01000027.1 GCA_001665255.1 Mycobacteriaceae bacterium 1482268.1
GTCGACACCGAAGTGTTCACCGACGCCGGCGCCGGAATTGCCGAGCACGCCGATGCTGTGGGCCTCGTCGATCATCAGCAGGGCGCCGTGTTTGCGTTTGACGTCAATGAACGCGGGCAGGTCGGCGATGTCGCCGTCCTGGCTGTAGATGCCTTCGATGATGATCAGCACCCTGCGATACTGGCCGCGGATGTGCGTGAGCAGTTCGTCCAGGGCGACCGGATCGTTGTGCGGGAACGGCCGCCGAGTCGCGCCGGAAAGCGCGCAACCCTGCATGATGCTGTCGTGCGCGAGGCTGTCGTGGATGACGAGGTCGGCGTCGCCGAGTAGGTGACCTATAACGGTGACATTGGTGGCGTGTCCGCTGACCAACGCGATGGCGTCCTGTGTGCCCAGAAATTGAGCCAGTTCCAGCTCGAGTTCGCGGTGTACGGGCTTCTCGCCAGAGATCAGTCGCGACGCCGAGCAGGAACTGCCCCACCTGCGAACGGCCTCCGCCACGGCTTGTTCCACCGCCGGATGACCCGACATGCCGAGGTAGTTGAAGCTGGAGAAATTGATCGTCTCGGCACCGTTGATGATCGACGTGTCGCGAGTGATGCCGTCGTTGACAAGGAAGTAGGGGTTGCCGACGCCGGCTATGTCGAGAAGGGCGAAGCGCTCGGCTAGCGTCTTCACTTCCTCGAAGTCGCTGATTCGGGTCTGTGGTGTGACGTCGGGCGCCGGCGAGGCGCCGTCGGCGACCGTCCGCGTGTCTCCGCCGGCCATCGCGATCAGTTCGGCGATGGTGGTAGCCGGGCCGAACTCGGCCGCGTCTATCGTCACACCAGGAATCTTGCGGGTGATGCCGCCGAACAGATCGGTGACCATGATGGAGTCGAACCCGAGGTCGCTGGTGATGGTTTGCGTTGTGCGAATTGCGCTTTGGGGAAACCCGCTGACCCTGGCAACCTCGGCCAACACGATGCCGGCCGTATCAACGGCGGGCGTGCTCAGGGGTGCGGCGGTGGTCGGGGCGGCCGGCGGCACGCCCTGACCGTATGCGGCGAGTACGGCGGCTTGTTCGCGGAACAGGGCGATGAGGTTGTCCATCGTGGAGTCCTTGGAAGGCGTTGCGGTCGAGGGTGTCGGCGTGGCCGCCTGTTCGACGATCCAGTAACGGTTGGCGGTGGAAAATGCGTAGCCGCTCAGCCGGTGCGCGACCTGGGCTTCGTTGGCGTACAGCAGGTCCCATCGCGGATTGAGGCCGTCGCGATAAAGCGCTGCGACGGTTTCTGCGATGCCATCGGACACGGCCAGCGCAACTGGGGTGCCCTGGTGCGCGCGCGTGATCATCGGGCCAAGTGTGCGTTTGGCGCCGAACTCGATGAGGTGCGTCGGTTCGCACTGCATTGCTTCGGTCACCGCGGCCGCAAACTGGACAGCTCGGCTGATGTGGTCTGTCCAGTAGTCGGCGCCCATGGTCTCGTCGTCGGCGAGCATCCGGCCATGCAGCGTGGAGAACACCGGGAAAACCGGGAGCTGGTAGGAGCACTGAGAGGCGATGTCTGCGAAGTCGGCGACTATCGGCTCCATGAGCCGAGAGTGAAATGCGTGGGACACGTTGAGCTTTCGCGCGGTGATTTCCGCATCGGCTAACGTCTCTGCGGCTTTGTCGATATCGTCCAGCGATCCCGACAGCACGAGTTCGGCCGGACCATTGATTGCAGCGACGTCGAGTGCGAAGTCGGGAAGGTCTGTGAAGTCTGCGCGTACGGCGAGCATGCCACCACCTGCGGGCAGTTGGCCCATGAGCCGGCCGCGGGCGGCCACCAGCCGACAGGCGTCGTCAAGGCTCAACACCTCGCCGACGACCGCCGCGGCATACTCGCCGATGCTGTGTCCTAGCAGCCATGCTGGTTCGGCCCCGAGCTCCAGCAGCGTCGCTGCCTGGGCGT
>LZSH01000028.1 GCA_001665255.1 Mycobacteriaceae bacterium 1482268.1
GGCCGCAAAGCCCAGATCCACTGCAATCGGCGTCTTATGCGGCTTCTTCGGTGCGTGCGATGATCTCGGCCTGCTGCTCCGGTGACAGGTCGACGAAGTAGGCGGAATAGCCCGCGATCCGCACCACGAGATCGCGGTACTTTTCCGGGTCCTTCTGCGCTGCCACCAGGGTTGCGCGATTGAGGATGTTGAACTGGACGTGCCAGAGCTTAAGGGCGGACCAGCCGCGAATAATCTGCATCAGCCTCCGCGTACCATCTTGTCCGGCGACACTCGCTGGTGCGAATTTCATGTTCATCAAACCCGGACCGTTGAGCCCGCCCCAGTTGGAGGCTCGCGCCTTGGCGATCGATGCGAACGCGACCGTGGGGCCCTTCGTGTCGGCGCCGTGCGACGCCGAGACTCCTTCGGAGAGGAACTCCTGCGCACGGCGGCCGTTGGGGGTAGCCCAAATCACTTTCCCTAATGGGACGTGAGCGGTGACGGGCACGGCACGCAGGGGCCAGCATTGACCGTTAGCCTTCGGATTCTGGTAGGAGAACTCGCATAACGCGTCGTCGATCGCCCAACCAATGTAATCTACCCATTCGATTGCATTGCCGTGCTTGGGTGCGTGAACGCACGTCTGCCGAATGGTTTCGTTACCGTCCCAATCCACGTCCATTGCATCGAGGAGTTGGTCCCAACTAAGTGTCTTCGTTTCGAAGATCAGATGTTTGATCGCAGCCAGCGAATCGATCACGGTCGACTTGCCCACGGTTTCCATGTAATTCAAATCGAGTGTGCCGGGGATATCCTCCTCTTGCTGATGCATATCCATGCACGCTTCGACGCTCGGCCTAAACAGCATTGAGGCGACCGGGCATGCTAGATACCGGGGTTCGAGCATGCCTGCGTACCGCTGCTGGATCATCTGGTGCCTTACCAGGTGGTATAACTGTTCCCTGAACGCTCCCCAGACTTCTTCGTAGGTTTTGAAGGTTCGCGGATCACCCGTTTTTAGCCCGAACTGCATGTCCTTCCGCACTTTAAGCTGGCCGTCACGCAGCGCAAGTTCCAGCGCCGCGGCGATATTCACCATGCAACCGCCCGAGATGCCGTCCTCCCGGTGGATCACCCTTGTATCGGCGCAACTCGTGGGCGTGTAATCCAGTGCCTCCCTCATGGGGACGCCCAAATCGAGATAGAACGGAATGATGGCTTCGTCGTTGAGAAACTTGGGGGTTCCCTTGCCGTCCTTTACCGCTTCGGCGGCAAGATGCAGCAACTTATCTGGGGTATTCGCATGAATGCGGACCGCGAACTCGGGATAGCTGGACTGCATTGGCCGGCCGGATTCCAAAATTGCGTAGGATAGCTCATTGGTCGCGTCCAATCCTTCCGGGGTGAGCCCGCCGACGACCACCAGTTCAAAATGCGCAAATCCTTCGGTCTGCGCCGCGGCGGTTTTCGATAAGAAAGTGGGTAATAGCTGCTCCATGTTGATCCACACACATTGGAGAAGTTCCTTGACGGCCTCATCTGTAAGCTGGCCTTCGGCGATATCTCTTTCGTAGTAGGGGTATAGATACTGGTCCATACGTCCGTTTTGGGTGCCACTGCCGAGACTCTGCTCCATCTTGGTCCACAGCTGGACGAACCAGTTGACCTGGAGTGCTTCGCGGAACGATCGCGCCGGATTCTCGGGCACCCAATCGCAAACGGCCGCAACTTCTTCAAGTTCTTTCTTCCGAGCAGCGTCGGTTTCCTCACCGGCAAGTTCCCTCGCCAGCTTTGAATAGCGCCTCGCCCAAACGGTCATGGCATCACAAACGGTTGTCACAGCTTGAAGAAACGGCGCCTTCTTTGCGTACTCGTTGGGATTAGTAAGCTTTTCCAGCCGGACCTGTGCGTCAGACCGGATTCCTCTGCAACCTAGGGTGAGAATCTTTTCGTAATCCGGTGCGAAATTGGAAGATGAACGCATCGCTGCTGACGCTTGGATGAGCCCCATTTGATGAGAAGTATTATTGCGGTCAGGGCCGTACAGCACGAAACGCGTTTCCTCGGGAAGTGCACGGACATAAGCCGTCAAGTAATCTCGCTCCTGCCAGTATGGCACAATTACTTCGCGGATTGCTTTCTTGCTTTCTTCCGAAAATTCGACGTAGCCGATCTTGCCTTTCAGTTCCTCGAACACTTCCACGCTTTCCAGCAACAAGCTGCCGTCCAGTTCAGGATACGCGAGAACGCATGTGCCAAAAAAATTGTGAGGGCGGCCAACGATCAACTCACCAGGAAGAATAGCGACATCAATATTTTCGGCGATGTGCTTCAACGCGAGAGCCCAACGCAATACCAGCGGCTGGCCTTCGGTCTCTTTGAACGATTCCGTGAAAAGCAGCGCCCGCTCTAACTGAAGTCTCGGGGCGCCATGACTACGGACTGCGTCATGCATCTGCACGATGCGATCGCTCATGCCTCCGTGCAGCGTCTTTTTTCCGTCTTGGATCGCTTGTTCTTGAGTAGAAAGAATTGGAGTCGTATCTGTGCTCATATCAGGTACGCTCCTCGGTCGAAACGAAGTTGTCTTCAGTGGTGTGCCGCGTAGGGCCAGGGCCACCTGCAACCGCTGGCCCCCTCCCTCCATGAAAACAAGAATCGGCCCAGCCCGCCGGGTTCTGTTGGTTTCTGTTCTGGTCGATGTTCGCAGGCCTACGATTGGACTGGTCGGAGCCGACGATAAGGAGTCGCATGGGGGTAGACGCCCACTGCTTGGCGCGCTTCAAGGAAGCTGCGTAGGCGCCGTGCGAGATCAGGCGGCAACCGAGCTCCGCCGCATTGCCATCAACGTCGGCGGCGGATATGTGCCCGGATTGAATGCCGTGGCCGCCGGGGCAGTGATGGCCGCTCGAAAACTGGACCTGGAGGTCGTCGCCATCCGGGACGGTTACGAAGGTGCATTGTTTCGGAATCACTACTCCGACGGCGGGATTGCCGCGCTGGATGTCGGAATGATCGACGGCCTGATGGACATCGTCCACGTCGGAACCAGCCGACTGAATCCCTTCAGTGTTCGTACGGACACTGACGGCTTCATCGAGGAAAGGGACCGCTCCGATGACGTACTCGCCACCCTGAAGTCCGAAGGCATCGACGCAGTCATCAGCGTCGCCGGCCGCCAACCGATGAGCATAGTCTGGAAACTGGCATGCAAAGGGCTGCGTAGCATCTGCGTCCCCGTCTCCGTCGAAAATGACATGGCAGCAACTAATCTCGCTTTCGGATACATTTCGACATTGGACTCCGCCATCGAGCTATTGGTTCGCATCCGCCGAGCCGCTCTCGTCGAGCGCAGGATCGCAGTGGTCGAGGTACTGGGCCATCACAGCGGCTTTCTGGCGCTGCAGGCGGGCATCGCGGCGCTTGCTGACGCCATATTGCTGCCTGAAATTCGTTATGCCCCAGCGAAGGTCGCACAGCACCTGACGGCCGATCGCGGGCGCCCGGCGCTCCTGGTGGTCGCAGAGGGCGCGCGCCCGCTGGTGGACGGCACCGCGCCAGACAACGGTCTGGAAAGCACTCGGCGTGCGCTGTCCCCCGGATCAAGCGCGGAGGACACGGCCGGCGGTCGGCGGGTGATCGAGCGGTCAGGGGCGGCCTCTTCGGCGGTCGCTGACTGCCTACAGCGAACCATCCGAATGGAATGCTCTCCGCTCGTGTTGGACCAGCTGTTGCGCGCCAACCAATTGAGCGCGGTCGACCGCCAGATCGGTTTGGCTTACGGCGCGGCGGCGGTACGCGGTCTGATCGAGGGTTACTCCGGCACCATGGTGGCCTTTAAGCCGCCGCATATCGAATACGTGCGGATGGCCGAAGCGATCAGCGCGATCCGCACCGTTCCCCCCGACAGCGATCTCGTCGTGACTGCCCGGTCGCTCGGCATTTCGCTCGGGGACTGACTAGGAGATCTGATGCCAGAGATAGGAGTTGCACGCGGCGGCGAACGGGTGCGCGGGCTGGTCACCAACATCCAGCACTTCTGCACCGAGGACGGCCCCGGCATCCGAACCACCGTGTTCATGAAGTTCTGCTCGCTGCGGTGCAAATGGTGCTCCAACCCCGAAACCATCAACCACGACCCAGAAATCATCTACGACGTCAAGAAATGCCTGGGCAAGGCGGCCTGCGGACGATGCCTGCAGCCGCCCGCGCCGGACGGAGCGTTCTACGTCGTCCCAGGCCACGACGATCGGGTGCAGGTGAACTGGGACCTGGCCGATGAGTGCGGCGAGGAAACCACGGCGCTGTGCCCCACCGGGGCTTTGTCGATGGTGGGTCATCTGATGACGGTCGACGAGGTGCTTGCCGAAGTCGAGCAGGACACGGCTTTCTACGCCGAGTCCGGCGGTGGCATCACTGTCAGCGGCGGCGAGTGTCTCTTGTCCCCCGAGTTCGTCTCCGCGCTGCTGGCCGAAGCGCACGCCCGCGGCCTGACGACTGCCATCGAAACCGCGAGCAATGTGCCGTACAGCAGCTTCCAACAGGTGCTCCCGCATGTCGATTACGTCTACCACGACATCAAGAACATGGATTCCGTTGCGCATCAACATTGGTCGGGTGTATCGAACGAGCGTGTCCTTGCCAATCTCGCACGCGCCTATCAAGACTTCCCCGACACCTCGTTCATCGCCCGGACGCCGGTCATTCCTGGCGTCAACGATAGCGAGGCCAACATCCGCGCGACGCTCGACTTCATCCGGCCCCACCCCAACGTGGTCAAGTACGAACTCCTGCCATACCACCGCTTCGGACAACCAAAGTACGAATACCTCGGGCGGAAATACGAACTCGCCGACTTCGACCCGCCCACCGAGGAAGCGCTCGCACCTCTACGGGCAGTCATCGACGACGCCTTCGGGCGCCCCGGGTGGTCCCAGATCTGCGATCCCCGCCCGTCGGGATAGACAGTCATGGCCTATGTCATCACCCAAAACTGTTGCAAAGACCAAAGCTGTGTGCCGGTCTGTCCCGTTGACTGCATTCGTCCGATCGGCGAGCCTGGCGAAATCACTGGCAGCGAAATGCTGTACATAGATCCCGTCACCTGCATCGACTGCAATGCATGTCTGATCGCATGCCCCGTCGACGCGATCTATTCCGCCGACGGCCTGCCTGCGGATCAAGAACGATTCCGCGATATCAACACGCGCTATTTCGAGCGGCACCCTCTGGAGCCGACGATGTTCGCGCCGCCTGACGACCACGAGCCGGTCGCTCCGGGTTCGTTGAGGGTCGCCGTTGTCGGAGCCGGCCCAGCCGCCTGCTACGCCAGCACCGAGCTACTCCGCACCGACGGTGTCGAACTGAACATGTTCGAGAGACTGCCTACTCCCTACGGCCTCATCCGAGCGGGCGTAGCACCGGATCACCAGAACACCAAGCAGGTTGTCCACGTTTTCGAGCGAGCATTCACCCACCGCAGCTTCGGGTGCTACTTGAACGTCGAGATCGGTCATCATTTGTCGCATGAGGACCTGTTAGCGCATCACCACGCAGTCATCTACGCCGCCGGCGCCTCGAAAAGCCGTGAACTCGGCATTCCGGGCGAGCAACTGCCAGGGTGTGTAGCAGCAGCAGATTTCGTCGGCTGGTACAACGGCCATCCCGACCACGCCGGACACGTTTTCGACCTGTCCTCAGAACGCGCAGTCATCATCGGCAACGGCGATGTTGCCCTCGACATGGCGCGGATTCTGCTGAGCCGTCCGCAGGAGTTGGCGGCGACCGACATCGCCCAGCACGCCCTCGATGCACTGGCCGACAGCAAGGTCCGCGAGGTCATCATCTTGGGACGCAGGGGGCCTGACCAGGCGGGCTTTTCAGTCGGCGAGTTTCTTGCGCTGAGCTATCTGCCGGGAATCGACGTCGTGATCGAAGGTCACGAGTTGGCAGGCGCCGACGACATGGATGATGTGGAGACCGCGTCGAAGCTCGACATCATGAAGGAATGCGCCCAGCGAATGGTTCCTCCCGGTGGGAGACGCATTGTCTTTCGATTCCTGGCCTCGGCAAGCGAAATCGTCGGCGTCAACGATGTGGAAGGCATACGCGTACAACGCAATACGGTCGACGCAAACGGCGCCGTCACCGCGGCCGACCCGGTGCTGTCAGAGTTGATCGAGACGACACTGATCTTGCGCTCAATCGGCTTTGAAAGCTCCGCAATCAACGGGTTGCCATATGACAGGACCAGAGGCATCGTGCCCAACGATCGCGGCCGAGTGCTCGACGACAACGGCGAAACTGTGCCGGGTGTTTACGCCACCGGATGGATAAAGCGCGGCGCACGCGGCGTCATCGGCACAAACCGCATCTGCGCGCAGGAAACAGCTGCCCAGCTCTGGGCCGACTATGACGCGGGACGCCTGACTCGCGATCTGGACCCGACGAACCTAGACGATCTCCTGACCGCACGTGGCGCCGAACCAGTTGACTGGCGGGGCTGGCGTGCGATCGACGCTGCCGAAATCGAACGCGGACGTGCTCAATCGCGTCCCAGGCTCAAGTTCACTGATGCCTCCGAGATGATCGCCGCAGCAAAACGCTGACCAGAATGTGGGCGCTGTTCCCGGCCCGCAGCCTTGCACCGTCCGGTCTCTTCGCTTCGGGGCGGTGACGTCGGGGACGGGACGTGCCGGGGCGGTCACCGGACCACCTCGCCGTCGATGACCGCCGACGCGCTCGCCAGGGCGGCGGG
>LZSH01000029.1 GCA_001665255.1 Mycobacteriaceae bacterium 1482268.1
GCTCATGTCAGCGAGATCGGTGAGATGGATCTGCGGGTGAGGACGCTGGAAAGCGTGCTCGTCGACAAGGGGTACGTCGATCCTGCGGCACTGGACGCACTCATTGACACCTATGAGTCGCGCATTGGTCCCCGCAACGGTGCGCGGGTGGTCGCCCGGGCATGGGTTGATCGGAACTACCGCGACTGGCTAATGAGCGATGCCACTGCCGCGATCGCCAGCTTGGGCTACACCGGCCGCCAGAGCGAGCACATGGTTGCAGTCGAGAACACGCCTCAGCAACACAATTTGGTGGTGTGCACGCTGTGCAGCTGCTACCCATGGGCGGTGTTGGGCCTGCCGCCCTCGTGGTACAAGAGCGCGCCGTACCGGTCGCGTGCGGTGCGTGACCCGCGTGGTGTGTTGGCCGAGTTCGGCGTGACCTTGCCGCCAGATACAGCCATCCGCGTGTGGGATTCGACGGCTGAAGTCCGTTATCTTGTGGTGCCCATGCGACCGGTCGGAACCGAAGACCTCGCCGAAGATGAGCTTGCCGCGTTGGTGACACGCGATGCGATGATCGGCACCGGTCTACCCCGCAGGCCGGGGTCCATCGCATGAGTAGCGACGATTACGTGACACATGCCGATCTGGGCGGCCAGCTGGGTCGGGGTCCGATCAATCTTGGCTCCGAGGACAAGACGTGGCATGCGGCTTGGGAGCCGCGTGTATTCGCGCTACAGCTGTCGATGGGCGCCGCCGGGGTCTGGAACCTCGACATGACGCGTGCCGCGCGCGAAACCCTGCCGGACTACGACCAACGCAGCTACTACGAAATCTGGTTCGGCGCGCTGCTCAAGCAGCTTGAGGAGCGCGGGTTGGTCTCCGCCGAGGAACTGGCCGCCGGTCGGTCTCTGCAACCGCCGCTTGAGTTGCCGCGCGTCATGCACGCGCGCGATGTGCCGACGGTGCAGGCCCGTGGGGCGCCCACCAAGCGGATTGCAGCCAGGGAGCCCCGATTCGCCATCGGTCAACAGGTCCGCACAATTATCGGGCCGACTTCGCATCACACGCGCCTACCCCGGTATGCGCAGGGCAAGCCGGCGGTGGTTGAACGCATGCATGGGATGCACGTCTTTGCCGATGCGAATGCCAGTGGCCAGGGGGAACAACCTGAGTGGCTGTATACGGTGATGTTCCGGGGCATCGCGCTGTGGCCGGACGCTGAGCCGGGCCTGACGGTATCGATCGACGCGTGGGAACCGTACTTGGAAGCAGCATGAATCAGCCCGCATGGTTTCGCGGGGCCATTGGTCGCGACGAGCCGGTGTTCGCAGAGCCTTGGGAGGCAAGGGCTTTCGCGATAGTGGTGTCGTTGCACGAGCGCGGGGTCTACACCTCGGTGGAGTGGGCCGACGCACTGGCCACCCGTATCAAGGCGGCACAGACAGCCGGTGACCCCGACATCGGCGATACCTACTACCACCACTGGCTTGGTGCACTCGAAGACCTGTTGGCGCGCAAAGGAATCGGCGGGAACGAGACGGCGCGCTGGCGTGATGCGTGGCAACGCGCGGCGAACCGCACACCGCATGGCAAGCCGATCGAACTACAAGCCGGCGACTTTGATGCAGCGCCCAACCCTGGTGCCGATCCGCAATAAACGATGCCGGCTGTGGCCGGACACAGCGTCCTGATAGCGGCTCTCCTCACATTGCATAGCGGCACGCTTTTCGCGGAGTTACGAAATGACGGCCGCGTAGCCCACGTTTGCTATAGGGTGGCCCCCGACGCGACCTGCCAATGGTAAGAGGCCACGGAAAAAGGGAGGTGGCACTGATTCGCTGTACGACAATGGCGCGCCGAAGGAGCGAACGCGATGCCCGTCGAAACCGACTGGCGACGCCATCAACTCAAATTTCATTCGAAAGATATTCCTGCGGCGATGACGGCGGTCGACTGCGGACATGCATTTGAAGCATAAGGCGGCGCTTACCGTGAACGAATTACCACAGACAGGTGCACAACCAATGAAAGAAAGTTCCGTTCACTCCGAGATTGCGACGCGCCCCGTGATGCTCTTCGTGTTGGGCATGGGCAGGTCGGGAACGTCGGCGCTCACGCGGATTCTTTCGATGTGCGGTGGCGTGCTCCCGGGCGCGCTGAGGGGCGCTGATTCTCACAATCCGCGTGGCTATTGGGAGCCTCGAGAAACTCTCAACCTCAACGAATCAATCCTGCGCCGCCACGGCACCGCCGCGTTCGACCCGTCACCGCGCGTGCTGGAGGACACTGCGTTCGGCGCCGAAGAGAACGCCGCCTGCATCGCCGAGATCAAGACGTTTCTCGTCAGCCTGCCGGCCGCGCCGCTCGTGGTTATCAAGGATCCGCACATCACGGTGTTGTCCGGCATGTGGTTCGAGGCGGCCCGTCTGGCAGGCTTCGACGTCGCGACCGCAATTGCGCTGCGCCACCCGCAGGAGGTCGTCGCTTCACTGGTCGCAGCCGGTCCGATGTCACCGGAACTGTCAAGCGCCGTTTGGCTGAAAGCCTGCCTGCTGGCCGAGAGACACAGCCGGGGCTGTCCGCGAGTAGTCGTCGACTACACCAGTCTCCTCGACGACTGGCGCCGGGAAGTGGCGCGGATCTCCAAGGCCCTCGCGATCGATCTGGATACCCGAGATGAGGGCGCGATCGACGAGTTTCTCTCATCGGACCTTCGGCGCCAAAGACATTGCGGCCCTGTGACAGACCGCTTCGGCACGGATTGGATGTCGACGGTCTACGAAACGCTGTCGGCAGCCGCGCGGGACGAGCCGTTGGATATGTCGGCGATGGATCGGGTTTTCGAGGCGTATAGAGATTGCGAACGGGATTTCCGGGTGACGTTCGACAATTTCCATTCGCTATTGGACATCGGCGGAAACCTCCTCTACACCAACAACGTGCTCTTGCGGCTCAAGAGGCTAGCGGTCGGGGTCGCCGCGATGGCTCAACGGCGCAAGGTGTCCCAAGCCGCTGTGGGCGCCTAAGTAATGCCTGACTGCAGCAGCGGACGCGATTTGGATTCTGAGCTGGTATTTGATGATCGCGCCGCTGGGATTGCTTGCCCTTGACTTTTCGGGCAGTTACGAAACGACGGTCGCGTAGCCAACGTTTGGATAGGGTAGTTCGCTATGGCGGCTCTCAACGATGGAGAGGGGTCAGTGCCTCACAGGACGACAGAGCGCGCCGAACGAGGGACCGCAATGGCCGTCGAACCGGCCCCCCAGCGCAGTACGAAGCGATTCGTCCCCACGTGGGCGTCTGGCCAGTTCCTCGCCGTGGTCATCGCGATCGGCGGTATGCAACTGATGGCGGCAATGGATGGCCCCGTCGCAGTCTTTGCGCTTCCCAGGATCCAGAACGAGCTGGGCCTGTCGGATGCCGGGCGAAGCTGGGTGATCAGCGCCTACCTGCTGACGTTCGGTGGATTGATGTTGCTGGGCGGGCGCCTCGGCGACACTTTCGGTCGCAAACGCATTTTCATCACCGGGGTCGCGCTGTTCACCCTCGCCTCAACGTTGTGCGGTATCGCCTGGAACGAGGAATCGCTCGTTATGGCCCGGCTGCTGCATGGCGTGGCCGGCGCCATCATTGCACCTACCTCCATGGCGCTGGTCGCGACCACGTTCCCGAAGGGGCAATTGCGTAACGCCGCGGTGGCGGTATTAGGCGCGATGGGCGGTCTCGGCTCGGTGGCGGGTCTAATTGTCGGCGGGGCGCTC
>LZSH01000030.1 GCA_001665255.1 Mycobacteriaceae bacterium 1482268.1
GGCGTGGTGGTGGTCGTGGTGGTGGTCGGGGTGGTCGTCCCAGTCGTGGTCCCGGTTGTGGTTCCGTCTGTCCCGGTCGTCGTCCCAGTCGTGGTCCCGGTCGTCGTCCCCTGAGTACCCGTCGTCCCGGTCGTCGCCGCCCCGGTACCCGTTGTCTCGCCCGTGGTTGTGCCTGGGTTCACGCCTGTCGTCGTACCGGTACGGCCGGTCGTCGAGCCCGCCGTGCTGCCGGTATACGGCCCGGTCGCGGTGCGGCCTCCGGTATTTCCGCCGTTCTTGGGCGGGGCCACCGCGGGCGGAGGCGACACACCCGGCGGCGGAGCCACGGACGGCGGCACGACCGCAGGCGCCTGTTGGGGCACCAGGGTCTGCTCCACCTGCTGCGGAGCCTGCTCCTGCTCGCTGCTGCCGGTCAACGTATAAGCAAGGCCGCCACCGACCAGGGCTGCTACAACCACCGCACTTGCGATGGCAATCGTGCCCATGGGCAACTTGGCGCCGCCCGCGGCGGGCGCCGGGGCTTGCAGGTACTGCGGTTGTTGGGCGTATTGCGGTTGCTGGTACTGAGGCGGCTGAGGATATTGCTGATAGGGATCCGGGCCATAGTTTTGGGGTGGCTGTTCGTACTGAGGGCCTTCATGTGACCACGCGAGGGCGTCGGCCCTCCCCGTAGCCATTTCGCCCATATCCGCTCGCCGGGTCACCTCCGCGTCCTGGGTATATCGCTGGGTGGGATCGTTCGGGTTGCCGCCGTATGGGGGCCTGGGTCCTGTCATCGGTCTGTCCTCGCTGAGTCCTTCGTCGTGTGTGGCCCGAGAACGCCGTGCAGTGTGCATGCCACTCAGCGGGGTCGGCCCCGACGATGTGAGCTAATCAAACTACGGCCCGTCGAGATATGAGGCGTTTCCCTATGTTTCGGCTTGCCGATCAGGTCGTTGGCCGAATTCGGCGAGAGCCGATTTATCATTCACCTGCTGTCAAGCAAACCTTCGTGCAGGCAGGCGGTATGCCGGATACACCGTCACGCGTCCGTGAGATCGCGACCAGCGCGATGATCGTTGTGATCCTCGCCGTCGTGGTGCTGTTCAACCTGCCGGCAAGCGCCATCACACGAGCCGTGGCGCCTGTGGTCAACTCGATCGCGCTGCCTCTCGGGCTTGATCAGAACTGGGCGGTATTCGCCCCCAAACCGCCGAGCCGCCAGGACAACGTCGAGGTCCACGTCTGGATGGCAAGTGGTGCCACGCGGACGTGGACGTTGCCGAAGGCGAACCCGGTGTTCGGCGTGCCGGCGGCCCACCGCTGGCGCAAGCTCAAAGAAACCCTTGTCACGACGCCGAATCTGCGCCCGGACTTCGTGCACTGGGTGGTCCGCAGACTCACTCCTGCCGGTGACCGCGCCGTTCACGTCGAAATGATCCTGCGAACCGTCGGCATGCCGCCGCCGGGCAGCGACGAGACCGGTCAGGCCGGGGTCGAGACGCTCTACATCGAGGATCTGGCGGGTTCTCGATGACGAAGGCCACCAGCACGGTCGCCAGGGGGCTGTCGACGGGCTGGGAGGCGTGGCGGGCGTTCTGGTTTCAGCCGCAGCAGATGTACACGCTGGGTTTCGTGCGCATCGCATTCAGCGGGCTTGTCATCGTGTGGGCGTTGTGGCTGCTGCCCGTTCGCAAGGCGCTCCTCGGTCCCGGTGGCATCAGCGCCGCGCAGCCGTCCATCCCCGACACGTGGGGTCTGTTTGCGGTATGGAACAGCGACAAGGCAATCCTGATCGGGATCGTGGTGCTGTTGGTCGCCGCTATCGCGTTGCTCGTAGGTTGGCACAGCAGAATCGCGGCCATCGTCGTCTTCGTCCTCGTCCTGTCCTTCGAGCGCCGCAGCCCGTGGGTATTCAACTCCGGTGATGCCTTGATCAGGATCGAGGCTTTTCTGCTCGCGATATCCCCATGTGGGGCGGCGTTATCGCTCGACGAGCGGCGCCGTTCGGGATCGTTCTGGTCGGCCCAGACGCGACCGAACTGGCCGATCAGGCTGCTGCAAGTCCAGCTGTCGATCGTCTATCTTGCTGCGTTGCAAACGAAATTGGCGGGTCAGCCGTGGCTGGACGGAACCGCGGTGTCCTACGTGTTGCGCATCGAGGACATGAAGCGGATTGCGGTACCGCAGTGGCTGGCAATGAATGCGCCGCTGACGAATGCGATGACGTGGAGCGTACTCGCGGTCGAGCTCGCGGTGGGAATCCTGGTGTGGTTCCCCCGATTTCGACCGTGGGTACTGGCGGCGGGCATCGTCATGCACCTGGTGATCGACCTGACGATCCAGATCGGCATCTTCAGCTACGCGATGTTCGTGCTGTACCTCGCGTGGGCACCGCCCGATACGGTGCGAACCCTGCCGCAGAAGGTGCGGACGCGGTTACGCCGCGGGCCCTAGCCGAATTCGATGATGCCGCGGATATTGCGGCCCTCGCGCATGTCGGTGAACGCATCGTTGATCTGATCGAGGCGATACCGCTTGGTGATCAACTCGTCGAGTTTCAGGTTGCCGTTACGGTAGAGAGACAACAACATCGGCATGCTGGCCCGCGGATTCATGCCTCCGTACAGCAGTCCCTTGAGCGTCTTGCACGACTGGATGAAGTCGACGAGCAACAGCGGCACGATGTTCACGTCCAGCTTCGGGATCGCCGTCATCAGACACGTGCCGCCCTTGCGGGTCAACATCATCGCGGGCGCAAGCAGTTCGGCCGGAAGGACGCTGGGGGTGAGCACCACCCGGTCGGCCATCACGCCCGCCGTCAACTCCTGGACCATTGGGATGGCCTCCTCCGCCGACGCCGCCGTCTCCGTCGCTCCGAAGAACTTAGCCGAATCACGCTTGAACTCAACAGGATCCACGGCGATCACGGCCCTCGCGCCGGCGGCCTTGGCACCTTGGACGGCATTGATGCCCACTCCACCGGTGCCGATGATGACGACGGTGTCGCCGGGTTGGGTGCCGACCCCGACCGTCGCGGAGCCCCAGCCCGTCGTCACGCCGCACGACACCAGCGACGCGGCCTCCAGCGGAATCGAGTCGTCGATCTTGATCACGGATTCCTCAGCCAGCACGGCGTATTCGGCGAAAGTGCCCAATTGCGTCATCGCAGTCAGGTCTTCGTCGCCGACGTGGCGGCGCGACGTGCCGTCGGTGACCATCCCCTTGTCGAACATCATTGCGCCGTTGTCACACAGATAGGTCATTCCCGACACGCACCAACGGCAGCTGCCGCAGGCGGGGATGAACGAGGTGGCGACCCGGTCGCCAGGCCGCACCGACCGCACTCCCGGGCCGACCTCTTCGACGACGCCCGCACCCTCGTGGCCGCCCAGCATCGGGAAGAATTCGG
>LZSH01000031.1 GCA_001665255.1 Mycobacteriaceae bacterium 1482268.1
TGGTGGCGTTTCCAAGCCACGCGGTCATGCCTTCGGAGGTCACGTCAGCGAAACGGCTCAGCAGCTTGGCGTGCAGCACATCGGCGTCGAGAGGGCATTCGGGCGCCATCATCGCCATCATGTCGCGGATCTGTTGCGCCTCGGAACTGAAGCGCGGCTCAACGAGGTCGTCCAGGTGGACGACGGCACCATGCGTCACGGGACTTATGTTACTCTGAGTTTCGTAATGACAACAGACCTCGGCCGCCCTCGCGATCCGCGTATCGACGATTCGGTGCTGCGCGCGACCGTCGAGTTGTTGGGCACGTCTGGCTACGCCGACCTCTCGGTCGACGCCATCGCGAAAAAGGCGGGCACCAGCAAGCCGGCGATCTATCGGCGCTGGGCGAGCAAGGCGCATCTCGTGCACGAGGCGGTGTTTCCGATCTCCGAGACGACGGAGCTGGTCGCGACCAGATCGCTGAACGGCGACGTCCGCGAGATGGTGCGACGCACGGCGAGCGTGCTGACGACCCCGGCCGCGCGGGCGGCGCTGCCCGGACTGCTGGCGGAGATGGCGACCGACCCGGCGCTGCACCGGT
>LZSH01000032.1 GCA_001665255.1 Mycobacteriaceae bacterium 1482268.1
CGTGCCCGGTGGCGCGCTTGCACACCCAGTACTTGCTGGCCGCCAGCCCGATGCGGCGTAGCAGAGCCTCGCGGTCGTCGCCCCGGACTGCCCGGTCGGTGGCCCCCGCCATCCGCATGGCGAGGATGGTGGCGGCCTCGGCCTCGACCGCGAGGTCGGCGAGCACGTTGCGCATCAGTGGTTGGTCGATGAGGTAGGCGCCGAACGCCTTTCGGTGCTGGGCGTGGTGGATGGCGCGACTCACCCCCGTGCGCATGCTCGTCGCGCTGCCCAGCGTGCAATCCAGCCGGGTGAGGTTGACCATTTCGATGATGGTCGGCACTCCTCGGCCTTCCTCGCCGACCAGCCACGCGGTCGCGCCGTCGTACTCGACCTCCGACGAGGCATTGGCGTGGTTGCCGAGCTTTTCCTTGAGGCGCTGCAAGAACATTCGGTTGCGGCTGCCGTCGGGCAGCACCCGCGGCAAGAAGAAACACGACAGGCCGCCGGGGGCCTGCGCCAGCACCAGGAAGATGTCGCACATCGGTGCCGAGGTGAACCACTTGTGTCCGGTCAGGCGGTAGCTGCCGTCGGCGTTGGGTGTGGCCTGGGTGGTGCCGGCGCGAACGTCGGACCCGCCCTGCTTCTCCGTCATCGACATGCCCGCGGTGATACCAGCTTTGGTGGCAGGCACTTTCAGCCCTGGATCATAGGTACGGCTGGTCAGCAGGGGCTCGTAGATATCGGCGAGCGCTTTGTTGTACCGCAGCGCGGGAACGACGGCGTACGTCATCGAGATCGGGCAGATGTGGCCGGGCTCCGGCGTCCACACCGACAACTTCGCGGCGCGCACGACATGGGCGCCGGGCCTGTCCTCGGCCCAGGGCGCGGCGTGCAGGCCGTGGCCGACCGCCACTGACATCAGCTCGTGGTAGGCGGGGTCGTACTCGACCTCGTCGACACGGTGGCCGTAACGGTCGTGCGTGCGCAGAATCGGCTGGTTGCGGTCGGCGAGTTCGCCCCACCGTTGCGCCTGTGCGCCGCCGGAGAGCCCCCCGAGCTCGACGACCTCGTCGAGGCCCCATTCTCCGCCCTCGCGGATCAGTGCCTCGGTGAGCACCGGCGACGACGCGGGGTTGACGTCCTCGAACGGCGGAACCTGGTTGGTGACGACGTGCGTGTCTGACATATGGTCGATATTACAGTTTGTCGACAGCCGCACAATAGTCGTAATGAAACTGTTTCGGCTACTTGCAGAGGTCGGCGACCTTGGCCCGGCCCTCCTCGCCGGCGGTGAGACGCGCAGCCTGCTGCGGGTCTTCGTTGGTGGCGCCGGCAAGAGCGTTGACCCCGATCTCTTCGAGGTTGTTCGCGAACCGGCGCACGGCGTCGGCCAACTCCGGCGGCGTCTGGTCGTCGAGGCGGCTGAGCAGGTACTCGCCGCCACCGATCAACGACAGCCGGGCGTTGCTGGCCACCGCAGTCTGCGCGACGGGGTCCGGGCCGAGGTCGGCGTGCGTCTGTAGCTGAACCGCTCGACTCACGGTGTCAAACGCCCCGCACACCTGCTGCTTCGATTCGGCGGATG
>LZSH01000033.1 GCA_001665255.1 Mycobacteriaceae bacterium 1482268.1
ACTCATCGGCGCGGCACTGTGGTTCACCCGCCCGCCGAGCAAGGCGCATCAGCATCCCGGATATGTCCGTGCCGCGCTCGCCGGCTTCGCCGCCGCCGTCGTGGGCATCTACGCCGCGCTGGGACTGGTTGACGTGACGCACATCCCGCAGTTGCTGCAGCTGGCCATCCATCTCACGGTCGCACTGGTCGCCCTCCTGTTACTGAGGGTCGGTCTGCATCTCGCGCTGCTGCACGAGCAACACGACGAGATCCAATCCGAAGAGCCGATCTTGTGCCCGCATTGTCAACATGTCGTGCCCGACATGGCGTTCTGCCCCGCATGCGGGGCGGCGACCAGGGCCGCGTCCCGGTCGTCGCGACAGCAACGGCGCGAATCGCGACCGACGAGCCAGGCCGCCGACGAGCCGACCACGCCTGACACCCGCCCGGGCTACTCCACCACCGCGGGCATCTTCAGCGCGGGACCAGTACACCGGATCTCGCACGCCCGGCTGTTGCGGATCTGGGGTTCGGCCATCGTCGTCGTGGCGCTCGCACTTGTCGCGCTGTCGGTGATCATTCACAAGCCGCCGGCGCGCTACGTCTGCCCGCCCGATTGCGGCCACCCGCCGACCGGTGAGCCCGTCGCGGTCAATCCCCGTTTCACCGCGCCCGACGGAAGTTTCTCCGTCTCCTACCCCGCATCAAGTCAGGCGTACAGGATCACCACCAGCCCCACCGGCGTACGTGCTGATTTCCTGGGCGGCGACCGCGGCACGGACATATCCGGGATGCTGATGCGCCTTGCTCGGCGGGCGGGTGAACCACAGTGCCGCGCCGATGAGT
>LZSH01000034.1 GCA_001665255.1 Mycobacteriaceae bacterium 1482268.1
ACACCAGGTACGGCTCTCGGGTCAGCCCGTAGATCGCCGGGATCGAGTCGAGGGCGAAGATCAAATCGGTGGTGCCCGAGATCCCGACGCTGCTGTCGCTTGGCGTCATCGTCGTCACCCTCGTCATCACCACGGCCGCGAGCCTCTACAAGACTCGCGTCAAGGACAAGAAGTCGACGCAGGACGTTAAGCAGGACTAGGGCAGGCGCTCAGGCGTCCTCGACGATGTCTGCGTGATAGCGCTCGAAAAGAGCCAGGAACTCGGCGCGCTCGGCTTCCGGTACCGCGTTCTTCACGAGGGCGGCCTCGGTGTGCGCCATGTTGGCGGTCCAATCAGACTCCGAGATTCCCAGGCCGGCGTGCGACGACTGCATGTCGCGGCCGATGTAGACACACGGGCCGCCGCTGAGTTCGCAGATCTGATCGACCAGAAGCTGGCGGGCGCGGTTGTGCGAGTCGGTGCTGCGGCCTGCGCCGAACCGAGCGAACGCCGGATCGGCGCGGAGGGCGAGGAACATGTCGTCGATCACTCGAGCGATGACGTCGTAGCCGCCCAGCCGTCGGTAGAGGGTGCGTTCCGCTTCGGCCATCGGTCCTCCAGGAAATGATCGCGCTATCCCAAACGGTATCGCCGTATCGCCGCGTGCAGGCATTCCCTTCATTAAGTCAGTCGATTGATTTAGCGTGGTGCGGGTGAGCGGCGCCTCCCCTCTTCGCCAGGTGATCGGCGGTGCGTCGATCGGCAACGCGGTCGAGTGGTACGACTTTCCGATCTACGGCTTCCTCGCGACGTTCATCGCCGCGAACTTCTTTCCCTCCGGGAACGAAACGGCGGCGCGCTGACGAACCGACAGTTCACGGTATACGGCCCGTCTCACTGGGCCGTTCTCGTTGTGTTCGTCGTCGGCGCCGTGCTGCTGGTGTGGGTCGGCCTGCGGCAGTCCGATTCTCAAGCGCGCATGTTCGGTCGCGTGCTGGGTGCAGTCACGGCGCTGATCTACGCGGCGGTGGTGATCTACTCGCTGATCCCGCCGTCGATCGAGTATTCGGTGCCGCTGCAACTCACCGACCTCGCGACCACCGTGGCCGCGTATGCGCTGTGGTCACAACGACATTGGGCTGCGGCGCTGACATATTATTGGGGCTTGGTGCTCAGCGTGCAGGCGCTGGTGTCGCCGGTGCTGAGGGGGCCCGACTTCCCCGACTACCGCTTCCTGGCGTTCTGGGCGATTCACCTGCTCGTGGTGTGGGCGGCGATCTACTTGACCTGGGGCCGTGGCTTTCGGCCGACCTGGCGCGACTATCGACTGGTCATCGTCGCGACGTTGGCGTGGGCCGCGATCACGATGGCGTTCAACGGAATTGCCGGATCGAACTATGGGTTCCTGAACGGGAAACCGACGACGCCGTCATTGCTCGACCTGTTCGGACCGTGGCCGGTCTACGTGCTGGTCGCGGCCGCGCTGGTCGCTTCTGTGTGGGCGTTGATGACGTGGCCGTGGCAGCGGGCGCTCTGAGATCTAGACGCTCGCCTTCACCTTGGCCGCCGCGTTCTCCGGCATCGGTTCGTAGCGGACGAACGTGCGGGTGAACGATCCCGCCCCATGCGACAGCGAGCGAAGGTCGATGGCGTAGCGGGTCAACTCTACTTGCGGCACTTCGGCTTTCACCACGGTGCGATCCTCGCCGACGTTCTCGGTGCCCAGGACTCTGGCGCGGCGGCTGGACAGATCACCCATCACCGCGCCGACCAGATCATCGGGCACCATCACCGACACCTCGTCGACGGGTTCGAGTAAATTCACCCGCGTCGCGGTGGCGGCTTCGCGCAGCGCGAGCGCGCCGGCCATCTGGAAGGCGAAGTCCGACGAGTCGACGCTGTGCGCCTTGCCGTCGAAGAGCGTGACGCGGATGTCGACCACGGGATAGCCGGGCCCGACCCCTTTCTCCATCTGCGCGCGCACCCCCTTCTCGACACTCGGGATGAACTGCCGCGGCACGGCCCCTCCGACCACCTTGTCGACGAATTCGAAGCCCGTTCCCTCAGGCAGCGGCTCCACCTCGATGTCGCAGACGGCGAACTGGCCGTGCCCGCCTGACTGTTTGACGTGTCGGCCGTGTCCCTTGGCCTTCGCGGCGAACGTTTCCCGCAGCGGCACCCGCAGCTCCACCTTGTCGACGCTGACGCCGAACCGATTCGCCAGGCCGTCGAGCACCACTCCCGCATGCGCCTCTCCCATGCACCACAGCACGATCTGGTGGGTCTCGGGGTTCTGCTCGATGCGCAGTGTCGGATCTTCAGCCGCCAGCCGTTGCAGGCCGACCGACAGCTTGTCGTCGTCGGTCTTCGCGCGTGGCTGCACCGCGACCGGCAGCAGCGGCTCCGGCAAGGTCCACGGTTTCAACACCATCGGATCGGCCTTGTCCGACAACGTGTCTCCGGTTTCGGCACGCGACAGCCTGCCGATCGCGCAGATGTCACCCGCCACCACCGTGCCCGCCGGTCGCTGCTGCTTGCCGAGCGGGAACGACAGCGTGCCGATGCGCTCGTCTTCGTCGTGATCCTCATGTGTGGCTGTGGAGCCGTTTTGCGCAGCAGACCCGAAGAAGGAACTGAAATGGCCCGACACGTGAACCGTCGCGTCGGGCCTGATCGTGCCGGAGAAGACCCGGACCAGGCTGACCCTGCCGACGTAGGGGTCCGACGTCGTCTTGACCACCTCGGCCAGCAGCGGCCCCTTCGGATCACAATCGAGCTTGCCGCGCTCCTTGCCCTGCGGCGTGAATACCTCGGGCAGCGGATGCTCGAGCGGCGACGGGAACCCGCTCGTCGCGACCTCGAGTAATTCCAACGTTCCGACGCCGGTGCTGCTGCACACGGGGATCACCGGGAAGAACGAGCCGCGGGCGACCGCCTTCTCCAGGTCCTCGATCAACACCTTCTCGTCGATCTCTTCGCCGCCGAGGTAGCGCTCCATCAACGTCTCGTCCTCGGACTCCTCGATGATCCCCTCGATCAAGGTGCCGCGGTGCTCTTCGAGCCGGGGGGTGTAGGACGCGTCGGGTTCCTTGGTGGTCCGCTTGCCGCCTGAGTACTCGTAATGCGTCTGGGAGAGCAGCCCGACCAAGCCGGTGCACGGCGTGCCGGCGGACAGATACAGCGGCAGCACCTTTTCACCGAACGTGGCCTGGGCCGCCGCCAACGCATTGTCGTAGCTCGCCCGGGCGTGGTCGAGCTTGGTGATCACCACCGCACGCGGCATGCCGACCTGCTGGCACTCCAGCCACAGCGACTTGGTGAGTTCGTCGACGCCTTCGTTGGCCGCGATGACGAACAGCGCACAATCGGCGGCTCGCAGCCCGGCCCGAAGCTCGCCAACGAAATCCGCGTATCCGGGGGTATCGATCAGGTTGACCTTGACGCCGTTGTACACCAGCGGGGCCAGCGCCAGCCCGACCGAACGTTGCTGGGCGATCTCGGCGTCGTCGGAATCACACACGGTTGTGCCGTCGACGACGGATCCGGGCCGCGACAGCACGCCGGTGGCGGTCAGCAGGGCCTCGACGAGGGTGGTTTTGCCGCCACCCGATGGGCCGATGAGCACCACGTTTCGGATGGCGGCCGGACTGTCCGCGGTCGGGACGGCTCCGGCGCCCTGGGAAGTATTCGCCTTGTCTGCCATGACGTGCCCTTCCAGCACCCGGGTCGCTTCGTCGGGCCCGGGGGTGCAAACCACAATTCTCCCAATCGCCACACAGTGCAAGACCCCTTCCGACATGGAAGAACGGTCTCCCGATGGGTGCCGGCGGGGCGAGTCACTACAATCGACTTTGCTGGGTCGGGAAGTCGGTGAAGGGATAGAAGCGTTGCGTAGAGCTGTTCGATACATACTCGTGGTGGTTGGCGCTGCTGCTGTCGCCATGGTGAGTTCGGCTCCAGCCGGCCTGGCCGCGGTGCCCGGTCCGACCTCGGACCCCGTCGTCACCGCCGTTTCACCCGCCTCAGGTGATGTCGTCGGAGTCGCCGCACCGATCGAGGTGACCTTCGCAGAACCGGTCACCAACCGTGCCCGCGCCGAGCAATCGATCGACATCACCTCGAACAAGACACCGACGGGCAAGTTCACCTGGCTCAGCAACGACACCGTGCAGTGGGTGCCCGACCAGTTCTGGCCCGCGTACTCGCCGATCTCGGTCACTGCGGGTGGTTTCTCGACGAGTTTCGAGACCGGCTCGCAGGTCGTCGGCATCGCCGACATCGACGCGCACACGTTCACCGTCAAGATCGACGACCAGGTGGTCAAGCAGATGCCTGCCTCGATGGGCAAGCCCAAACACCCCACCCCGATCGGCTCGTTCACCGCGCTGTCGAAGGAGAGGACGGTCGTCATGGACTCGCGCACCATCGGCATCCCGCTGAGCGACCCGGAGGGCTACAAGCTCACCGTCAACAACGCGGTCCGCATCAATTCGGGCGGCGTCTACGTGCACAGCGCGCCGTGGTCGGTCGGGTCGCAAGGCTACGCGAACGTGAGCCATGGCTGCATCAACCTGAGCCCGGACAACGCCGCCTGGTACTTCGATACGGTCCGGATCGGCGACCCCGTGATCGTGCAGGCCTAGAGCCCAGACACCTACTGCGACAGGGCGGTCCGCAACGCGTCGGGTACCGCCCGCTTGGTCCAGTCGTCCGTCGACACCACGACGTAGACGTTTCTGCCGCGCACTGCGAGCAGCTCGTCGGATCCGTCGCGCCGTCGTAGGACCGAGAAGCCGATCGCGAAACTCGTCGTCCCGACGTGTTCGCAGACCACCGCCACACGCACCGAGTCGCGCCATCGGACCGGTGCGGTGTAGTCGATCTCGGTGTGTACCAACTGCATATCGAGGCCCGCAGCCGTCAGATCGGGATAGCTCGTGCCGAGGTGGTCGAAGAATCCGGTCACCGCTTCGTCAAACCAGGTGAGGTAGTGGGCGTTGAAGACGACGTTCTGCTGATCGATCTCGGCGAACCTCGGCACGATCGGCAGCGAGTAGTCGGTCACGGGGTACATGATCACTCACCGCAGCGCACGAAGAAGGGGCACC
>LZSH01000035.1 GCA_001665255.1 Mycobacteriaceae bacterium 1482268.1
CCAGCCACCGCGACGCGATCGTCGCCCTCGACGCCGCACTGCTCGACGCCGAGATCGCACTCCTGACCGCCGCCGCAACTGGTCGGTCGATCCGGGCAGCAGATGAACTCCGTTCACGTCGACGGTCTGCGCGCCATCCGATGAGGCCTTGGCCATCGCCGCTGCGACCGCGCTGTGGCCGGATTCGCCGAGCACGCGCCAGAGCCAGTCCGCGCGTGTAGGTTCAGTGAAGGTGATGGCCGCTGTCTCGGGTGCCGCGTCGATCGCCCAGGACAGGACGGCTCCGCTGACTTCGAGGACCGCGATCAGCGGTGTCGGCGCGACCAGCGGACCAGTGCTCCACAGACCTGACTCGGCAACCAGTTTCATCCGGTCACCTGCAGCATCGCCTTGATCCGCTGCCGGTGGTCCAGGCTCACCGACCGTGCCACCCCTTCCAGAAGCGAGCGAAGGTCCTCGACGTCACCGCACGACTCCTGCCATACATCACGACCGTGCAGACGGGCCCACAGCCGACTCAGGTACGGTCGCGCGAACGCGGAGAGGTCCTCGATCACCTGCTGCTGGCGAGGGTGGATTGGCCCGCCGTCGGCCAGATACCGGCGGGCGTGCATGACGTAGGCCTCCTTGCGCAGCCGCGCCTGGATCAGGCTTGCCAGGTGATAGCGCTGCGCTGCGTTGGTCAGTGGCGCGAGATCCACCGCGACCTCGATGCCCGCTATCAGCGCGGCCTGATTGTCCTCGGCCAGCAATCCCCATGGGGCACACGACCTGTCGACCTCTTCCGCACACAACAAGGGAAGGTCGGGCAGTTCGTCGCGGTCGAGTGCTCGGCGCAACGTCGCGCGCACCCGGTCGACGACCGAGCGGTTCAACGGGCGATCGCCGGGGCGGCCTCCGATGATCATCGGCGGCAGTTGCGGCTCAACGGAACTCAAACCGAGCTCGATAATCGACCACGGCAGATCCGCGACTGCGGTGTGCGCTTTCGCGCCGAGGTTGTACGGCGTGGCGTCCTCGATCAAGGCCGACCACACCCGCTGGCGCGCCACTGTGTCGCGGTGGCTGTCGGCCGGGCCGAGAACGGTAGTCAAACCGGAGAGAAACGGGCCGGTGATCTCGGCGCCGGCACTCACGTCGCGCCAGCTGCGGCTCAGCTGCACTTCGAGTTCGACGATCACCTGCTGGTCGGCCACAAATTGATTGAGCACCTCGATCGCGGTGCGGTCGCGGTCGGAGTGAATGTCGCGTAGCACCGCTGCCGCCGTCTCATGATCGGTGTCGCAGGGGGCACCCTTGGTGACCGCCAACTCGTAACAGACGGGGAAATACAACTCCTGCGCATTACCCGTGGTGATCCGCAGCCGGCGGCGTTCGCGCTTGAGCACCTCGAACCACGCCGCGGCGGCGCGCAGCACGGGTCCGTTTCCGACAATCAGTTCGTGCATGGCAGCGGCGACGGTGGCGTCGACGAACGGAGCCGAATACTGCGTGTTTGAGCGGAGCCGGAGCACCAGGGGATCGATGATGCGCTTGACCGTCCTGCGCAGCGGACCGCCGTCGCCACCGCTGAGCACCTCGACGCCAGGACCGATTGCGCGCCAGGCTCCGTCGATCACGGCCTGGCGCGGCCGCGTGACGGCAATAGCCGCATCGGCTGTGGCCCCCGTGGTCATCCCTAGAGGATAAGGACCAGGTCTGCAGATCACCTAGCGGAAAAGTTGGGTTCGGTAGACGGCGGGTTGTCAGAACCTAGTGGCATGCCTGAAGCGTTGCTGCTCACGTTCCTTGCCGCTATCGGGGTCGGCATCACGGCGACTGTTCTGCTCTCCCGGTCCGTCGCAGCGGCGCTGCCGACCGGTCCACCGGCTGTCGGCATCGGCACCGTCTGCGGAATCACTGACGTGATCACTATGGAGGTCGAAAGCGTCACGGGCGCGATGTTCACCGGAAGGCTGTGCGACGAATCGGTCGCCTCGATATTGCGTCCTGGTGCGGTGTTGTTGGTGGCGTTCGATCCTGCTGACCGCGAACACCTTTCGTTACCCGACGACATGCTGGCGGTGCGCACCGCATTCGATCAGATGCTCGTCGCCAAGGGGCTGATCACCGGCAGCCAACTCGATCTGATCCGTCACGGCACCCGGACGCACGGTGTCGTCACCGGAATGCGAGCCACCGGTGGGACTTTGGAGGATTATCGGGAGGTCGAGCTCGACCTGATGGTCAGTAGACCCGACGGCGGACAGTTTGCGGCACAGGAGACCACGTTGATACCGGCATCGTCGATGGCGAAGGTGTCGCCGGGCAGCGTGATAAATGCCTACTACCGGGCGGGCGACGAATCCCGCATCGCCGTGTCCGTACCACCCAGCTGAGGTTCAGCGTGCGCCGTCGACGGCGAACGTGACCAGCGCCGCCCAGTAGAGCGGGCTGGCGGCCACGTCGCCGTCGCGCCAGCGGCGCATCTGCTCGCGTTGCCAGCGGTTCACCGCGCTGCCCGCATCGGCCTCTTCGTGGGCCCGGTCAACACCGATGATTGCATCCGCCATCGGATCGACTTCGGCCGCAATGGAATTCGGTACGAACTGTCGGTAACCCGCCGCGGTGGGCAGCGACCACAGCGTGGCGGTCACAAGTTGCGCGCCGCCGAGGATCACCGCCGCGACCAGACCTGTCGCCTCGTCGAACTGGTAGTCCCCGCCGGATGCGCACGCCAACAACGCGACGCGGGGCGGGAACGGCAGCGCGGCCGACATCAAATCCGACGCGGTCACCGGCCGCTCGTCGGCCAGGTGCAGCGCCGCACGGTCGGCGTGCCCGACGTCTCCGTCGGCGGCTGTTGCATGGCCGACGTAGAGCAGCCTGCTCGGCGTCTGCGCGAGCAGGCCAGCCAGCCATGCCCGGCTTGCATCGGAGCGCCGAAACAACTCGACTGGCGTTGCGACGTCAGGCAATACACGGCGATGTTGCATCAGCCCCTCGAAATGGCGCGACAGTGAGGTCTCCGGCGACGGTTTGCCCAGAACCGAGCCGAGCGGCGAATCGGGCCGCTGGCCGGGCACCCGCGGATCGAGGACCAGCAGCGGCGGCTCGTCCCTCCGGCCGGCCCAATCGACGGACTTCCGCGTGGCGTTGACGATGTTCGGCGGCGGAGCCATCAGCACATCGACCATCTCGATCAGCCGGAACTGCTCGTCTCCCGGCATTGCCAGGGCGGCCCAGGGAACCCGGGCCAACCGTGCACTCGGCGAGATGAACAGCGCAGCCCGTGGCGACGCCACACACTCGGTCAACAGCTGCCAGGCAGGCGCTGCCAGCAGCTGCCCGCCGAGGTCACGCGCGACCTTCGACTCTGCTGCAGGTGATGCGAACGGTCCTTCCGCGATCGCGCGCTGCACGGCGTCGCGTTGGTTCTCGGCACCTTGGGGGTCGGGCAGCGCCTGTGCGAGTTCTTCCAGCGCCGCAAGCAGGGCGGGCTCGTCGACGACCCAGGTGACAGTCCGGGACGGCTGGCCGACGACGCGCAGGCTGGCGTACGTGGCGACACCGACGTCGGCGAACCGCAGGACCAGCGTCTGGCGCTGCGCGTCGGTCACGGCCACGTCGACCAGACGACCTCGTCGGCTGTGATGTCGCGGCCGTACCGCTGGTGCGCCAACTCGCGGTACCGGCTCATGATCGGCGGCATGTCGGGTTCCATCCGCAGCGGCGGCAGCGGGCCGAGCCGGGTCAGTCCGCCGGCGGTGGAAGCTGCCGGTGTTCCTGCGGCCACCAGCGCGTACTCATCGTCGGCCTCCACGGGGACGGCCGCCGTGGCGGCCCCCATCCATCCGTCGCCGACACTTTCCGCCGGCTCTGTACTGAAAGCCCCGCGTGCACAGTGATATTCGATGAGTTCGCTGAGCAATTCGGTATTGCCCCATTCGTAGGCAACGGCGAATGCGCCCGCCAGGATGCGGGCGGACACGAGTGTGGCCCATCGCATCCTGGCATCGGCGTCACGGATGGCGTGCCGCACTGAATCCACCGCGAGGGCTGCCGGGACTTTCAGATCGGCGGCCTGTCGAAGCTTGTCCGCAGCGTTCTCGGGGTCGGCGAGCGCCTCGGCGCGCAGGATGCTGCCCATGTGGTCGTCGAGCCTGGCGTACTGCAACCAGCTGTGGCGCGGCCATGAATCGAGCAGTTCACGCGCTTCGGCGGTCTTCTGCACCGCGGCGTCGAAGCGGCCGCGCAGAATGTCGATCCAGCTGCGCTGCAGCAGGATGCGGTGAATGTGCAGCGGCTTCTCCACCTCACGCCAGTGCCGTTCCGCGTGGCCAAAACGTTCGTCGGCGTCGTCGAGCATGTTCAGCGACATACTGATCAGGCCGAGGTACAACCAGCTTCGTGATACGTCGTGGGCGCGGTAACCCTCGGCGATCGCGGGATAGGCCTCATGCACCAAGGTCTGTGTCTGCCAGCCATCACCCAGCGCCCACGCTGCGGTGCCGCGTTCGAGTTGGGTTCTGGCCCTTGCTAACTCCCAGCCTCGTGATTCTGCGCGAGCGCCGGCCCGGCGCAGCCAGGGCTCGGCTTCCGATAGCCGGCCCGTCTCGATGCAGAACCGGCCGTATCCCGTAGCGCCCTGCACCAACAGGTGGTCGTCCGATTCTCGGTCGGCGCCGGGCCGATCGATCTCCTCGATTACCTTCTCCCACAGGGGGACCGATTGCACGTGTAGATCGTCGTCGCACAATGCCGAGGCACAGATAATCCGTGCGTAGGTGACGAGGAAGCGATGCTCGTCGGCCAGATTCGGGAAGGCGGCGCCGGACCCGTCGGTGTACAGCACATACAGCGCGAGTTCGGCTCCCTCGTGATCGCCGTGCGCCGCGGCGGCGAGACCGGTGCGCAGAAATTGGGCCCTGCGACTGTAACGGGCGATCATGTGGTCGACATCGGTGTCCGACATCGTGACTTGCTCTGCCGCTTCGGGATTCGTGCCCGCCCGAATCGATCGGTAGATCGCCAGGCAGTCGTCGATGCGGCGGATGCACTCTTCGGTGCCGTTGTAGGCGGTGCGGACCAGGTACAGCTCGCCGAGCTGTGCGTACACCTCCAGTATCAGGTCGTCGCGGTCGGCGGCTTCGATCTGCGGCATCAAGGACAGCAGCAGTTCCTTCGCCGCCTCTTCCTTGGCGGCGAAGATGAGTTGACGTGCGCGGTCGAGATCTCCCGCGAGATCCATGGCAGCAATCTTAGGAAGCGGCGGGCGCGCCGCGCACGCCCGCCGCCGGCTAGAGCCGATTATTTGCAGCTCACCGTCACGGTGAACGGTTTGGTGATCATGCCCGCCATCGGGTTCTTGATGTCGGCGCCGGTGGCCTCACCGGTGATGGTGTAGGTGCTGCCGTCGACCTTGACGTCGGCCGAACCCGACTTCATGCCGCCCATGTTGCTGACGGCGAGGGCATTTCCGTCGACCACCATGCCCAACGATTCCACCGTGGGGGTGGCGGCGTCGGTCATCACGATGCCCAGGCCCTGCTGGCCGCCGATCGCCCCACTCGCGACGTTGATCTTGCCGCCCTGCTTGACACAGGTCACCGAATTCAGATCGAGGCCCGCCAGGTCCTTGCCATCGACCTTCACCGCGGTGCTCCCGCCAGTGCTGGCCTTCGTGTCACCGGCGGAAGCCGTCGACGCAGTCTTGTCGTCAGAACAACCCACCAACAGCGCAGCACCGGCGAGCAGTCCCAGCGCACCCGCGACAACTCGATTCATCGTCTTGTTCCCTTCGTTCGTGCGCCGCCACGATGGCGGCGTCGTGGTGAAGTCAAGACGGGCCGCACCGCTACCGATCCCAAACTTTGTCGGGGGCCGACGGTACGGTTCGCAGGCGATGCGGACCTTCTCCGACACCGAACGCCGGGCACGGTTGGCGCGTCGGCACTTCCTCGCCGGGCCGGCGGCCTCGATGGAGGACGCCGTCGCGAACCTGGTCGGGCTACACGCGACCGACCCCGCCACGCCCTACCTGTCGCTGTGGGCCCGGCTGCCCGGATTCACGGTCGGCGACCTCGACGCCGCGCTGTATCAGCGGCGCACTCTGCTCAAACATCTCGCGATGCGCCGCACGCTGTGGGTCGTCAGCGTCGGGGACCTGCCGCTGATTCAGGCCGCGGCCAGCGACCGCGTGGCCGGCAACGAGCGGCGAAGGCTGGTGGCCGACGCGCAGAAGGCCGGCATCTCCGTCAACGGCGACCGATGGCTTGACCGCGCCTGTGACGCGGTACTGAACCACCTGAGCGCACACGGCCCGACCAGCGCACGGCAATTGCGCGCGACACTGCCGGAGCTGGCAGGCAGCTACGACCCGGCACCCGGAAAGCGTTGGGGCGGCGCCACTCCCCTGGCACCTCGAGTACTGACCGTGTTGTCGGTGCGCGGCGACATCGTGCGCGGTCCGAACGAGGGAAGCTGGACGACGTCGCGGCCGCTGTGGATCGCCGCGACCGACTGGCTTGGCGAAACTCCCGCCGCCGCGCCGGGAGCAGCCCGCGCAGAACTGGTGCGCACCTGGCTGCGCACATTCGGCCCTGCCACCGTCAACGACATCAAGTGGTGGTTCGGCAACACGCTGACCTGGGCAAGGCAGGCGCTGCGCGAGGTGGAGGCGGTCGAGGTCGACCTGAACGGCACGCCGGGCTTCGTCCTGGCCGACGACCTCGACGAGGTGGCCGAACCCGAGCCGTGGGGCGCGCTGCTGCCGGGCCTGGACGTCACCACCATGGGGTGGTTCGACCGACACTGGTATGTCGGTGTCCACCGCAGGCAGGTGTTCGACACCAACGGCAATGCCGGACCGACGGCCTGGTGGAACGGTCGGGTCGTCGGGGGCTGGACGCAGAATCCCGACGGAGAAGTCGAGCTTCGGCTGCTGGAGGACGTCGGCCGCGACGTCCGCACGGCGCTGACCCGACGGGCCGACGAGCTGACCGAATGGCTCGGCGGAGTGCGGGTAAGCCCCCGCTTTCCGTCGCCGCTGTCGCGCGCCGGTCGGCGCACAAGCTAGGGCGCGCCGCGGGCGACCACGACCGGCATCGACGTCGCGGTGTGGGTGCCCAAGATCGTGTGGACCACCTCGATGAGGTCTTCGACCGGCATCAATTGGCCGGGCATGCAGCCGCGCGCGAGCCACTGCGGGTAGAACTCACCGGCGAGTTCGCGGTCCCAGCCGGCGCTGAAGCCGGTTGCCGACTCACCGTCTCCGCCTGCGCATTCGCCGACGATGAGGTTGGTGAAGCCGATGCTGGGATGCTCGGCGCGCCACGCCTCGACCAGCCTTTCCAGGGCGGCCTTGCTCACGCCATACGCGGCCAGACCCGGCCACGGCGGACCGAACGAGCCCGCGTCCGACGACAGGTAGACCACCTTGCCCACCGACTTCAGGAGATACGGCATGGCCGCGGCCGTCGCAACGGCGGCGCCGGTGACATTGGTGGCGAACACCCGGGCCCAGGTTTCGGCGTCGGTGTCGACCAGCCGCATGACAGAGCCGATCGCGGGTGTGTAGACGAGGTTGTCAATGCCGCCGAGGGCGTCGGCAGCGTCGTCGATGGCCGACCGTACCGACGACTCGTCGGTCACGTCGCATTCGACGGCAACGGCGTCCTCACCGGCCTCCTTGGCGGCGTTCTCGATCCGCTCACGACGACGGGCCAGCAGCGCGACCTTATGACCGCGCCCGGCAAGCCCGACTCCAATACAGCGCCCGAGCCCGCTCGATGCGCCGATGACCACTGTTTTCGACATGATCTCCTCGTCGGGCCACTGCCGGTAATGGCATTCTCAGACGACGAGAATATAACTTACGCGCTGACCTTGCGACGACGCCGCGTCGGTGTCTTCGCGGGCACGGCGTCGAGTACCTCGGACAGGAATTTGCCCGTGTAGCTCTCGGGCACCGCCGCGACGTCCTCCGGCGTGCCCTCCGCGACCACGGTGCCGCCGGCCGAGCCGCCCTCGGGGCCGAGGTCGATGATCCAGTCCGAGGTCTTGATGACGTCCAGATTGTGTTCGATGACGATGACGGTGTTGCCCTTGTCGACGAGCCCGTTGAGCACGCTCAGCAGCTTGCGGATGTCCTCGAAGTGCAGACCGGTCGTCGGCTCATCGAGGATGTAGACGGTGCGGCCCGTCGACCGCTTCTGCAGTTCGGCGGCCAGCTTCACGCGCTGCGCCTCACCGCCCGACAGCGTGGGCGCAGGTTGGCCGAGCCTCACGTAGCCGAGCCCGACGTCGACGAGGGTCTTCAGATAGCGGTGGATCGAGCTGATCGGCGCGAAGAACTCGGCCGCGTCCTCGATCGACAGGTCCAACACCTCGGAGATCGTCTTGCCCTTGTAATGCACTTCGAGGGTTTCCCTGTTGTATCTCGCACCGTGGCACACCTCGCACGGCACATAGACATCCGGCAGGAAGTTCATCTCGATCTTGATGGTGCCGTCCCCCGAACATGCCTCGCAGCGGCCACCTTTGACGTTGAACGAGAACCGGCCCGGCTGATAGCCGCGAACCTTTGCCTCCGTGGTGGCCGCGAACAGCGAGCGGATCTTGTCGAACACACCGGTGTAGGTCGCCGGGTTGGACCGCGGGGTGCGTCCGATCGGCGACTGGTCTACCCGGACCAGCTTGTCGACATGGTCGAGGCCGTTGACGCGGGTGTGCCTGCCAGGCACATGCCGCGCGCCGTTGAGCTTGTTGGCCAGCACCGCCGCAAGGATGTCGTTGACCAACGTCGACTTCCCGGAGCCCGATACCCCGGTGACCGACGTCAGCACGCCGAGGGGGAACGACACGTCGATCTCGCGAAGGTTGTGCTCGCGTGCACCCACCACGGTGAGCTGGCGCTTGCGGTCGACCGGCCGCCGCATGGCCGGGATGTCGATGGTCTCGCGACCGGAAAGGTAAGCGCCGGTGAGGGATTCGCGGTTGGACAGCAGCTCCTTGTACGGTCCGCTGTGCACGATCCGGCCACCGTGCTCGCCGGCCAGCGGACCGATGTCGACCACCCAATCCGCGTGCGCGATGGTGTCGAGGTCGTGCTCGACGACGATGAGCGTGTTGCCCAGGTTCTTCAGCCGCAACAACGTCTCGATCAGACGGCGGTTGTCGCGCTGGTGCAGACCGATGGACGGTTCGTCCAGCACGTAGAGCACGCCCACCAGGCCGGAGCCGATCTGCGTGGCAAGCCGAATGCGTTGCGCCTCACCGCCGGACAGCGTCGCGGCCGCACGCGACAGCGACAGATATTCCAGGCCGACGTCGAGCAGGAAGCCCAGCCGGGACTGGATCTCCTTGAGTACCTGGCCGGCGATCGCCGATTCACGCGTCCCCAGGGTCAACGAGTTCAGGAAATCCGATGCGTCGGCGATCGACAGCTCGGCCACCTCGGCGATGGATTTGCGGTCGTACGTGCCGGCGGACAGCGTGACGGCCAGAATCTCGGGTTTCAGCCGGGTGCCGTCGCACTCCGGGCACGGCACGTCACGCATGAAGCCCTCATACCGCTCCTTCATCTGCTCGGAGTCGGTCTGCTCCATCCGCCGCTGCAGGAAGGCCATCACGCCCTCGAAATCGGCGTAGTACGAACGGGTTCGGCCGTAGCGGTTCTTGTACCGCACGTGCACCTGCTCGTCGCAGCCCTCGAGAATCGCCTTGCGAGCCTTGGTCGGCAGCTTTTTCCACGGGGTATTGACGTCGAAACCCAGTTGATCACCGAGTCCGGCCAGCATGCGGGTGAAGTATTCGGCGGTCTGCCCCATGGACCAGGGGGCCACGGCGCCTTCAGCAAGCGTCAAATCGGGGTCCGGCACCACCAGGTCCGGGTCGACCTCCTTGCGGATCCCGAGACCGGTACATTCCGGGCAGGCACCGTAGGGCGAGTTGAACGAGAACGATCGCGGCTCGAGGTCGTCGACGGCCAGCGGATGCCCGTTCGGGCACGCCAATTTCTCGGAGAAGCGCTGCTCGCGGTGTGGGTGGTCGTCCTCACGATCGACGAACTCCAGCACGACGATGCCGTCGGCCAGGTTCAGCGCCGTCTCCACCGAGTCGGTCAGCCGCTGCTTGGCGGACGCCTTGACCGTCAACCGGTCGACGACCACCTCGATATCGTGCTTCTCCTGCTTCTTCAGCGTCGGCGGCTCGGTGAGCGGATAGACCACCCCGTCCACGCGAACACGGCTGTAGCCCTGTGAGTTCAGCTTGTCGAACAGGTCGACGAACTCACCCTTACGGGTCCGCACTACGGGAGCGAGCACCTGGAAACGCAGACCCTCGTCCATCGCGAGCACCTGATCGACGATCTGCTGCGGAGTCTGCCGGGCGATGCGCTCACCGCACACCGGGCAGTGCGGCGTCCCGGCACGGGCGTACAAGAGCCGCAGATAGTCGTACACCTCGGTGATGGTGCCGACGGTCGACCGCGGATTTCGGTTTGTGGACTTCTGGTCGATGGACACCGCAGGCGAGAGACCCTCGATGAAGTCGACGTCGGGTTTGTCCATCTGGCCGAGGAACTGCCGGGCATACGCCGACAGCGATTCGACGTAGCGGCGCTGGCCCTCGGCGAAGATCGTGTCGAACGCCAGCGACGACTTGCCGGATCCGGACAGGCCGGTGAAAACGATCAGCGCATCGCGCGGCAGATCGAGATCGATACTTCGCAGGTTGTGCTCCCGAGCACCCTTCACGATCAGGCGGTCAGACACCCGGTATTCCTCCCAAGACAGACTTCACGCCCATGCTATGTGCCGTCACCGACAAGGCCGATACCGTGAGCACTATGACAGTCGTCGACGACAACTACACCGGCCATGTCGAACCCCAGACTGCCGCCCGGCGGACGATTCCCGGCGCGTCGATCGTCAAGGTTTCGGTGGGCCAGATGGACAACAACGCCTACCTCATCACCTGTTCCCAAACCGGTGAAACGCTACTCATCGACGCCGCCAACGACGCCGAGATCCTGCTGGAGCTGATCGAGCGGTACGCGCCGAAGCTGTCGCTGATCGTCACCAGTCACCAGCACTGGGACCACATTCAAGCGCTGGAGCAGGTGGCCAAGGCCACCGGTGCGCCGACCGCGGCCCATCAGCTCGACGCCGCGCCGCTGCCGGTGAAACCGGACCGGTTCCTGGCCCACGGGGACACGATCACGATCGGCGAACTGAACTTCGACGTCGTCCACCTGCAGGGCCATACCCCCGGATCGGTGGCACTGGCACTCAACGGCGCCGACGAGGCGACACATCTCTTCACGGGCGACTGCCTGTTCCCGGGCGGTGTCGGCAAGACGTGGCAGGAGGGTGACTTCGAGAAGCTGCTCGGCCACGTGACCAGCCGGGTATTCGACGTCTACGGCGACTCGACGGTGGTCTATCCGGGCCACGGCGACGACACCACGCTCGGCACCGAGCGACCGCACCTCGCCGAATGGAAAGAACGCGGTTGGTGACAGCGGGATGCCATGTGCTGCGTCGACTAGGCCGCTTGAGCAAGCTCCATGGGCGTACCGGCTTCTGCCACAAAGTCGTCGATGAGGGCCGCTATGGTGCCGGGATGCTGTATCTGGGGGTCGTGTCCCGCGCCGGGGATGATGTGAAGGCGGCTGCCCGGTAGCGCGGCGTGCGCAGTGTGGGCATGAGCGACCGGGATGATTCGGTCGTTTTCGCCGCCGATGATCTGGATGGGCAGATCTGCAAGAAAATGCAGGCACTTGAACGCCGACGTCGCCTGGCCTCGGTGGTTGACGACCGAACGCAGGGTCCGAAGGAAAACCCGCCGGTCGTCCCTCCCGCGCCGGCTGGCAATAAAGGGCAACACGAACCCGGCGCCGGGTACGGACAACATCCGCAGCAGAATGGTGACCTCGGAGCCGAAGCCGCCGCTGTTGAGCAAGACGAGCCGCTTGCAGTAGTCGCGATACCGTGCGGCGAACGTCATTGCCACCCCGCCGCCGAGGGAGTGGCCGACCAGCGTCACCTTGTCGATCCCGAGTGCGTCGAGCAGGTCACGCAGCAACTCCGCGAAGATGGCAGGCGAATAGTCACCGTGTGGTTTGTCGGATTGTCCATGGCCGAGAAGATCCGGCGTGATGATGCGATATTTCCGCGACAGCCGGGGTATCACCTCGCGCCAGCTCGACGAGTCTCCACTTAGACCATGGACCAGCAGCAACACCTCGCCGGCTCCCTCATCGCGGTATGCGATTCGGTGGCCGTTCAAGGTGATCTCTTTGTTGGGTTGGGCGGACCGCAGGGTCGGTGCCGCCCCGCGCGCGGCGCCGGCAGCTGGGAAGTTGACGACTGCGGTCCCGCTCATTTACGCCACCACCCGCTGTTCCGCCACGGCGGCGCTGATGTAGTCGGCGATGTGCGAGAGCGTCGGGTAGTCGAAGATCAACGTCGGATCGACGTCGATGTCGAAGTGCACCTCGATGTCGCCGACGAGGCTGACCGCGTGCACCGAGTCGACGCCCATTTCGGCGAGGGGAACCTTGGGGTCGATCGCGGTTGGGGGCAGTTCCAAGTAGGAAGCGAGTGTGGTCGCAAGCCACCTCAGGACGGCGTGGTCGGGGGTGCGTAGCCGGCGGGCCGCAACACCCGTGAGGTTCGACGTCGGGGCGATGCTGGCCGTGTGGTAAATCGTCATGCGTGAAATGGTCTTTGATCAGGCAGTAGTGCCGTAATCACCGGGAAGCCAGTGTCCGCTTCTGAGCGGATAGCTTTTTCTATCCGCGAGGTAAGTGCGCAGCGCCCGTCTCTGGCTTTGTCTCCATGTCTTGTGGTGATTTGCCAACGGGTTCATCATGAGCAGCACTAGATTTGCTCGAAACGGTGTGGACCTTCCTCACGCCGGGTCACGGTTCCCCGGAGAAGCGGTGCGAAGTGTCTGAAGACGACGCCCCCGTATGCGGCACACGGTTGCGACCGCGATGACCGCCCCACTTGCCCCAGAGACATCCGAGGCGCCCAACGGGGTCCACGATCTCGTCGGGCGCCTGAGATCTGCTGTCGAGACGCACGGCGACAGGCGCAGATTCGTCTTCCTCCATGAGTCCGGACGCAAGCTCACGGAGGATACGACGACCCTGCGCGAGCTGGACCGCGACGCACGCGCAGTGGCGACGTGGTTGGGGGGCCAGCCGCAGGCCACCCGACCGGTACTGCTGCTGTTCGAGCCTGGCCTCGAGTTCTGGCGAGCCTTCCTCGGCTGTCTGTACGCCGGAGTGATCGCGGTCCCGACACCGTTGCCCATCGATGAACGCAGCATGCAGCGTGTCGCCAGGATCCTGATCGACGCCGAGGCCAGCCTGGCTCTGACCAGTTCGAACCTGTGCGATCTGCTCACGGCAGGCATCGATGGCATCGGCATGGAGGAGTCGATCTCCGTCGTGGCCACCGACGAGGCAATGCTCGCCGATGCCGATGCCTGGACGAGGCCCGCGCTCACCACTGATACCGTCGCGTTCCTGCAGTACACGTCGGGCTCGACCGGCGACCCCAAGGGAGTTGCCGTCACCCACGGCAATGTGGTGAGCAACGTAACCACTATTTCCACGGCCCTCGGCCTTTCCGAGGACACCATCCTTGTCGGGTGGATCCCACACTTTCACGACATGGGCCTGATCAGTGTCCTGACCACCCTCCTCGTCGGGGGGAACATCATCGGCATGTCACCCCTGGCATTCCTCAAACAACCGATCCGGCTACTCAAGGCAATCACTGATTATCGCGGAACCATCTGCGCCGCACCAAATTTCACGTATGACGTGATCGCGCGCCGCGTCACCCCGGAGCAGCTGGCCGATCTGGACCTGACCAGCTGGCAGATCGCACTCAACGGTGCAGAGCCGGTCCGCCGGCGCACCATCGAACGAATCATCGAAACCCTCTCCCCTGCCGGGTTCGCGCCGGCGGCGATGCGTCCGACGTACGGCATGGCCGAAGTGACCCTGATGGCCACGGTCAGCAGCGGTATGCAGCGCTACCTCGAGGCGGACGCCGACGCGCTCGAACAGAACCGCTACATACCCTCCAGCGCGCGTACGGTGACCCTGGTCAGCTCCGGCAGGCCGGCACCGGGTATCGAGGTCCGCATCGTGGACCGCGACACCCGAAATGTGTTGCCCGAAGGCCGCGTCGGGGAAATCTGGCTGCGTAGCTCCAGTGTCGCCAGCGGCTACTACAACCGCCCCGAAATCACCGTCGAGATGTTCCAGGCGCAAACCGCCGACGGCGAGGGGCCTTATCTCCGCACGGGCGACCTCGGCTTGTTGTGCGAAGGCGAGCTGTATGTCACCGGCCGTTGCAAGGACGTGCTGATCGTCAACGGCCGCAACATCTACCCGCAGGACATCGAAGAGTTCGTCCAAACGCTGCACCCTGCTCTGGCCGGTTCACGGGGAGTGGCGGTGTCATTCGACGCCGGTGACACCGAACGGGTGGTTCTCATCCAGGCCGTCAAGCCCGAGCAGCTTGGCGACGCCAGCTTCGAGCAACTCGCCGCAACCATGAAGAGCGCTATCGCGCGTGCCTTCGAAATGCCCTCTCCCCACGTGCTATTCGTCAGTCGCCCGGGCATCCACTTGACCACCAGCGGCAAGGTGCAACGTGCGTCGATGCGCTCCGCGTTCCTGGCCGGCGAACTCACCGATGTGCTCTACGAAAGCGTGGATCAGACATTGCGCCCTAAGGAGCCCGCCCCATGACCGACATCGCGGTGGTGGGCATGGACTGCCGCTTTCCGAAAGCCGACAACCCCGCTGCGCTGTGGACGCTGCTACTGAACGGTGCCGACGGCGTCGGTGAGATCGGGCCCGATCGCTGGGATGCCGCCTCGTTCGAGGCCGACGGCACCATCAACCATCGCGAAGGCGGAATCATCCGCGGCGCCGACGCATTCGACAACGACTTTTTCGGAATCACCCCGCGTGAGGCACAGGCTATGGATCCCCAGCAACGCCTGTTGCTGCAAACTGCTTGGCACGCAATGGAAAACGCCACCCTCGACCCCCGCGGGCAGGCCGGGTCGAACACCGGAGTCTTCGTCGGCGTCATGGCCAACGAATGGGCGCACCTGCACATGCGTGACTACCGCGCGATCACCGCCCAATCCGGTTCTGGAAACGGATATTTCATGACGGCCAATCGGCTGTCCTACCAATTCGACCTCAAGGGCCCGAGCCTTGCGGTGGACACCGCATGCTCGTCGTCTCTAGTGGCAATCCATCTAGCCGTTCAAGCGTTGCGCAATGGCGAATGCGATCAGGCCATCGCGGCCGGCGTCAACCTTGCTCTCACTCCCGCGCTCAACGCCTTCTACACCCAAGCCGGCTTGGCCGCTCCGGACGGGCGCTGCAAGCCGTTCAGTGGTGCAGCTGATGGAATCGGCCGCGGCGAAGGGATTGCCGCCGTCGTACTGCGCCGTACCGACGACGCGATCGCCGCGAAACTTCCGATATACGCCGTGATCAAGGGCAGCGCGGTCAATAGCGACGGACGCAGCAATGGCATCACCGCACCCAACCGGTGGGCCCAACAGCAGGTAGTCACCGTGGCATGCGAGGCCGCCCAGATCGCTCCGGCTCAGGTCAGTTTCCTGGAGGCACACGGGACCGGCACCCTGCTCGGCGACATGATCGAGGCCAAAGCCCTTGCGTACCATCACCGTTCCCGAAGCGACGAGCCGTGTGCACTCGGGTCGATCAAGGGCAACCTCGGCCACACCGAAGGCGCCGCCGGTATCGCAGGCCTGATCAAGGC